>JAFKGN010000056.1:0-8474 GCA_017307205.1 Caulobacterales bacterium | reverse complement strand
GTTCTCGGTTGGGCGTTCGCCTTAGAAGGCGGCGCGCACGATCAGCTGGAACACCGGGCCGGCCTCTTCCGACTCGCGCTCGTACTCGTCGTAGTCGCGGGCGATCTGGTCGGCCGTGCTGGCGAACTTGTCGAAGGTCTCCTGCTTCTTGCCGTTCAGCAGGTTCGAGCCGGTCAGGCGGATGGTCACCTTATTGGCCAGGCGCTTTTCGACGAAGATTTCCAGGTCGCCGCCGTAGCGGGTGGTCACCTCTTCGCCGATCACCCGGCCGAAGGCGTCGCCCTGCTTGCGATAGGTCACGCCGAAGGCCGCGCCCAGGCTGGGCAGATCCTGGATGAACCCAGTGTTGAACACGAAGTCCGACTGGCTGTTGAACTTGCGCGAGCCGAACACGTCGTTCACGTCGCTGTCGAGCCAGGAGTAGTTGAGGAACACCCCGGTGTTCTCCAGGCCGAAGGCGGTCAGCGGCGTCGAGAGGTCGAACTCGAGGCCCCACACCGCGCCGTCGCCGATGTTCTGCGGCTGCATCAGGCGCGCCGGCGCGCCGGCCGAGCCCGTGCCGATCGAGGCCAGCTCGATGCGGTCGGTCACGTCGCGGTAGAAGGCGTTGACGCCGGCGACGCCCTGGCGGCCGAGGCGACGCTCATAGCCCAGGTCGAAGCCCCAGGCCTTTTCCGGCTTCAGCTGCGGATTGCCGACCAGATCGTTGTCACCCATTTCCTCTTCCAGCAGGGCCGGCGAGGTTTCGGTGAAGGCCGGGCGGCGCACCGTGCGGGCGACCGAAGCGGTTACGCGGTCGACGCTCGACAGGCTCCAGCGCAGGTGCGCCGAGGGCAGGACTTCGGCGTAGTCGGTGTCGTAGCTGTTGGCCCCCACCGTGCGGTCGGCGATCGAGACGTCCGTCGTCTCGTAGCGGACGCCGGCTTCCCACTTCACGGCGCCGGCCGAGCCGGACAGCATGACGTACGGATCGAGGCGGGTTTCCTCGATGCTGCTGTCTCCGCCGCTGACCGCCGAGGCCGGGCCTTCGGCCGGGGGATTGGCGTTGGGCAGGTTGTAGCGGATGCGCGGGATTTCCCCGATCAGGGTGTCGCGCTGCTTCTTGCGATACTCGAGGCCGAGCTCCAGCTTGCCGAGCGTGACATCGCGCTGGTGAGACAGGCGGGCGGTGGTCTCGCTGTCTTCCAGGTTGGTCAGGGTGCGGTCGTGGGTGAAGCGGTTCGGCGTGCGGTCGAACTCGGTCTCGTCCTCGAACTCGTTCTGCTCGTCGGTGATCTTGGCGTAGCCGAGGCGGAAGGTCGTCTTGCCGCCGAACATGTCGTGGGCGTAGCGGCCGTTCAACGACCAGTTGTCGGTCAGGATGTCGACGTCGTTGTTGTTGTAAAGGTTCAGCTTGGAGGTGGTGCGGACGCCTTCGTCGTACTCCAGCGAATCCTCGTTCTGCAGGCGGTCCGTCCGCACCCAGAAGCCGCTCAGGTTCAGGTCGCCGCCGCCCAGCTCCTGCGAATAGTCGGCGTTGAACGAGTAATCCGTGCCGTTGCGGGTGTCGGTCTGGTCCTCGATGTTGTTGAGGCTGGCGCCCGGCTCGTCATAGCGCCAGGAGGTCTTTTCCTTCGGGTTGCGGCGGCCTTGCAGGCTGGCGCCGACCAGCAGACGGCCCGGGCCGGCCGCCCCACCCCACACGCCGCCCAGGGTTTCGCGCACGCGGCCGTCGTTCAGCAGGATGCCGCCGGCGCGCAGATAGCCGCCGTCGATGGCCATGGCGTCACGCAGCACGATGTTCAGCGCGCCGGCGATGGCGTCGCCCGAACGGTTGGCCGAGGCCGAACGCACCACCTCGATGTGGTCGATCAGTTCGGCCGGGATGCGGTCGACGAAGAACGAGCGGTCGGCGTTGGCGCCCGGCACCTTTTCGCCGTTGATCAGGATCTGGGTGTAGCCCGGGTCCAGGCCGCGCAGACGCGCGCCGTCCGATTCCAGCACGTCCGAGAGGAAGGTCACCGAAGGTACGCGCTTCATGGCGTCGCCGGCGGTCAGCGGCTCGAAACGCTGGAAGTAGTCTGAGCCGTATTCCAGCACCGGCGCGACGGCCTCGGTGCGGTTGCGGTAGCCGATCGAGGTCTGCACCACCACCTCGGCGACCGGTTCCGGCGCGGCGGTGGCGATGGCTTCCTGGGCCGCCGCGGCGGTCGCCAGAAGCATGGGCGTCAGGGCGACAAGCCCGAACAAGGCTGACTTCTTCATCATGGAATCCCCCATAGGCCAGCCGACCGAGCACGGCGGGTCGTGCATGCGGCGGGTTGACGCAGGCGGGATTAGCGGCCCGTCGATGAAGGATATTCGACGGCTATGAGAAGGATTTATGATGTTACGCGAACGCACCTCATAAGTAATCAGGACGCCGCCGGCAGCAGTTGACCCCACCTCCGACACATGTTTTTCACGCGACCGGGCTCTACGGGGAATCTGTTCGTGTTCAGAAACAATCTTGTTCTGCGTCTAACGCTATGCGCCTCGGCGGCGATCTTGCTCTCCGCTTGCGTCACCGACCCTGAAGCCCAATCCGATTCCGCCAAGATGCTGGTCGGCGCCGGCACGCCCGTCCCGGCCGCCGCCGAGACCCTGGCCGTCGCCACCGAGCGCGGCGACGCCGCGGACGATCCCGAGATCTGGGTCGACGCCAAGGACCCCAGCCGCGTCGTGCTGTTCGGCACCGACAAGCAGGCCGGCCTCTACACCTACGACCTCGCCGGCAAGCCGACCGGCTTCATTCCCGACGGCCGGCTGAACAATGTCGACCTTCGCGACGGCTTCGCGACCCCGCAGGGCGAACGCGTGCTGATCGGCGCCTCCGACCGTGGCCGCATGGGCGCGGCCCTGTATCTGATGAACCCGGCCGACCTGAAGGTCACCGCCTGGGGCGTCGCCAAGCTCGACCTGACCGAACCCTATGGCTTTTGCATGGGCCGCCGGGGCAGCGACGTCCTGGCCATCACCAACGGCACGGACGGCCAGGTTCGCATCCTGAAGATCACCGCCGGCGTCGACGGCGCCATGGTCGCCACCGAAGAGCGCCGCTTCGGCGTCGGCAGCCAGACCGAAGGCTGCGTCGTCGATGACAAGAAGGGCGTGCTCTATATCGGCGAAGAGGCCAAGGGCGTCTGGCGCTATGACCTCACCCCCGGCTCGACCGCCGCGCGCGTGCTGATCGCCCCCGCCCCCTCCGAGATGCTGAAGCCCGACGTCGAGGGCGTGACCCTGCTGCGCGAGGGCGATAAGACCTGGCTCATCGTCTCCAGCCAGGGCGACAGCGCCTTCGCCGTCTGGCGCGTCGATGGCGACACGCCCGTCTACGGCGGCCGCTTCTCAGTGGTCTCGGCCAACGGCGTCGACGGCGTCACCGGCACCGACGGCGTCGCCGCCCATGCCGGTCCGGTCGGCTCCGCCTATCCCGAAGGCCTGGTGATGATGCAGGACGACGTCGACGACAGCGGCGAGACCGTCACCACCAACCGCGTGAAGCAGAACTTCAAGCTGGTCGACTGGCGGGCGGTTAAGTCGGCGCTTAAGCTGAACTAGGCCTTCGCGCCCCTGCGGGCCGAGGCGCTGATCACCAGGGCGAAGACGATCATCGCCGCGATGTTCAGCGCCGCCAGCATCGGGGTGAACTTCGGCTGCGCGTGAACCGCCGACAGCGGCACGACCACCCAGTTCATCACCACGAACACGGCGATCCCGTAGAGCACGCCGAAGCCGACCCAATGCCGACGCAGGATTGGCAGCCGGATGCTGGCGGCGCCGTAGATCACCCCGATCAGCGCGCCCATCAGCACCTGCAGCCCGAGGCCCAGCAGGGTGGCTGACATACCGCCCTGCATCGCGGCGGAGCCCAAAGCCCCACGGGCGATGGATCGCATGATCACGTCCAGCGGCGCCTGGTAGATCGCCGCCGCCATGGCGATGTCGAGCAGGCCTGCGACCGCGCCCCCGAGGGCCGTGGCGACCAGCAAACGGCGAACCATGCACCCCTCCCAAATGTCGAAAGATAACAAGGGTCAGATCACGAAAGCGTCGCGCAAGCTGCGCTAGAGACGCGCCCGACTCAAGCGTCTCGGAATCTGATCATGCTTTCTCGCAGGACCCTGTTCGGCGGTCTCGCCACCAGCCTCGGCTTCGCGGGCCTCGCCCTCGCCCAATCCAGCGAGATGGCCAGCGAGAGCTACATCAACCAGGTTCACGGCTACGGCCCGCTGATCCGCGATCCCAAGCATCTGCTCGATCTGCCGGAAGGCTTTTCCTACCAGGTGATCTCCCAGGCCGGGGAGACGATGAGTGACGGCCTGCTGGTCCCCGGCAAGGCCGACGGCATGGGCTGTTTCGCGGCCGGCGACGACCGCGTGCTGCTGGTCCGCAACCACGAGCTCTCGCCCGGCGACTTCGACTACGGCGCTTTCGGTCTGAACGGTCGCCTGGCCTCCAAGGCCGCCCGCGTCTACGATTTTCATAGCAACGGCCTGCCCCTGCCTGGCGGCACGACCACCCTGGTCTACGACCTGAAGACCCGCGCCCTGGTCAGCCAGCATCTCAGCCTCGCCGGCACGGCGGTGAACTGCGCCGGCGGCGTCACGCCCTGGGGCTCATGGATCACCTGTGAGGAGACCACCCTCAAGGCGGGCGACATGATCGGCCAGGACCACGGCTGGACCTTCGAGGTCCCCGCTTCCGCCACCGGCCCGGTCGAGCCGATCCCGCTGAAGGCCCTGGGCCGCTTCAAGCACGAGGCCATCGCGGTCGATCCGCGGACCGGCGTGATCTATCTGACCGAGGATACAGCCGACAGCTTGTTCTACCGCTTCCTGCCCAACGACCGCCGCCGTCCCTCCCAGGGCGGCCGCCTGCAGGCCCTGGCCCTGGTCGACCAGCCCGGCGCCGACACCCGCAATTGGAAGGGGAACGTCCTCTGGAAGCAGGGCGCCTGGAAGTCCGTGCGCTGGATCGACCTCGACGGGACCGACAACCCGCATGACGACCTGCGCCTGCGCGGCCACGCCAAGGGCGCGGCGATCTTCGCCCGCGGCGAGGGCGTGTTCTTCGGCAAGGGCGAGCTGTTCTTCACCTGCACCTCCGGCGGCGTCGCCGAGTGCGGCCAGGTGATGCGCTACGTGCCGAGCGCCGCCGAGGGCCAGGCCGGCGAGGCCGACCAGCCCGGTCGCCTGCAGTTGTTCGTCGAGTCCGGCGACGTGAAGGTGATGAACTACGTCGACAACCTGTCGGTCACCCCCTGGGGCCACGTCGTCGCCTGCGAGGACGGAAGCGGCCCCGGCAAGCCCAACCACATGAAGGCCATGACCGCCGACGGCAAGGTCTACACCCTGGCCCGCAATGCCTTCCGCGGCGACAGCGAGTTCGCCGGCGTATGCTTCTCGCCGGACGGCCAGACCATGTTCGTCAATATCCAGACCCCGGGCATCACCCTCGCGGTGACGGGGCCGTGGGGGAGCTTCAGGGCCTAGGCGGAGACCGGCGCCGCGCCCTCGGGCTCCGGCGCCGCCGCCTCGCCGTCATAGACCGCCTGATCCAAGATGCCTTGCTGCTTGGCCACCAGAGTCGGGACCAGCGCCTGCCCGGCCACGTTCACCGCCGTGCGCCCCATGTCGAGGATCGGGTCGATGGCCAGCAGCAGGCCGACGCCTTCCAGCGGCAGGCCCAGGGTCGACAGCGTCAGGGTCAGCATCACCGTCGCGCCGGTCAGGCCGGCCGTCGCCGCCGAGCCGATCACCGAGACGAAGACGATCAGCAAGTAGTCCGTCAGCTCCAGCGGCACGTGGAAGAACTGGGCCACGAAGATCGCCGAGATCGCCGGGTAGATGGCCGCGCAGCCGTCCATCTTGGTGGTCGAGCCCAGCGGCACGGCGAAGGCGGCGTAGGCGCGCGGCACGCCGAGGCCGGTCTCGGTCACCGTCTCGGTCACCGGCAGGGTGCCGACCGAGGAACGGGAGACGAAGCCAAGCTGGATCGCCGGCCAAGCGGCGCGGAAGAAGCGGATCGGGTTCAGCCGATGGGCGGCCAGCAAGGTCGGATAGACCACCAGCAACACCAGCCCGAGGCCGATGTAGATCGCGACGGTGAAGCGGCCGAGCTGGCCGAGGGTCTCCCAACCGTAGTGAGCCACCGCGTATCCGAATAGGCCGACGGTGCCGATCGGCGTCAGGCGGATGATCCACCACAGCACCTTGCGGATGACCGCCAGGGCCGAGGCGTTGAACGCCAGGAAGGTGCGCCCCGCCTCGCCGGCCTTCAGGGCCGCCGCGCCGATGGCCAGGGCGATCACCACGATCTGCAGCACGTTGAACGAGATGCTGGTCCTCGCCACGCCCGCGTCGTTGATCGAGGTCGAGGCGCTCAGGCCCAGGAAGTTGGCCGGCACGAGCTGGTTGATGAAGTCGGTCCAGGCGCCCTGGGTGCTCGACGCCTTGGCGGCGCTGGCCGCCACTCCGGCGCCGACGCCGGGCTGCAGCACCAGCCCCAGGGTGATGCCGATCAACACGGCGATCAGGGCGGTGATCGCGAACCACAGCAGGGTCCGCCAGACGAGGCCCGCGGCGTTCTGGAGCTCGCGCAGGTTCGCGATGCTCGCCACGATGGCGGTGAACACCAGCGGCGGCACCAGGGCTCGCAGCAGCTGCACGAAGATCGCGCCGACCTGCCGCAGGGTTTCCGCGAGTGCGTAGCCGGGCTCACCGGTCTCGGCCCCGAGGCGTCGCGCCAGCAGGCCGAGCCCGAGGCCCAGCACCATGGCGCCTAATACCTGCCAGCCGAATCCGCTGACGAAACGGGATGATTTTGCCGTAGCCATGGCGCTCACCTTCACGGCAGACCTCGCGCCGCCCCGTAAAGGTAGGTTGGCGCCGCGAAATCCCGACCCGATGAAATCTTCAACCGCCCCCAGGTCACCTGCCCCTCAGATCAGGGTAAATATTCGCGTTAAAATTGTTAACCAAGGCGAAGTGAAAAAATAACAACCTGGAGTAAACTTTCCAGGAACGCTCGCGTTGTGCGCTTACGGCCGCAGTCAAACGACCATGCGGCGAGTAAGGAGAACGCGATGACTCGCAAACATGCGGTCGCCAGCCTCAGCGTGCTGGCCTTTCTAGCCTGCAGCGCCTGCTCGAACGGCAGGACCTTCTCCCTGGCCCAGGCGCCGCTCGGCGTCACGACCACCCCTAGCGGCGATACGGAAATCGGCGGTGGCGGCTCCGGTGGATCGGGCGACGGCTCAGGCGGCGGTTCGGGCGGTGGTCAGAGCGGCGGCGGCTCGGGCTGCGGCTCCGGTGGGAGCGGCGGCGGTTCCGGCGGAACCGGCGGAACGGGCGGCGGTACGGGTGGAACGGGCGGCGGCGGAACCGGCGCTGGCACGGGCGGCGGCGTGATTGACGTGAACCTGCCCGGCGGGTCCACGGGCGGCGGCTCCGGCAGCGGCGGCTCCACCCCGGGCAACCTGGTGAACGTCAATGTCGGCGGCGGCGGATCGCTTCCCGCCGGCCTCGGGGCCACCGTCAACACCGGCCTCACCGGCAATGGACTGACGGCCGGAACGAATGTGGCCGTCGCCGGCGGCGGCGTCACGGCGGGCGCCACGGTCTCGCCCAGCAACACGGGCCTGACCCTGGCGGTCAACTCGCCCACCGCCCTCGCCCCGGTTCTCGGCACGACCCCGGTCTCGGCCAGCGTCGGCACGGGTCTCACCAACAACGGCCTCAACCTCGGGGTAGACGCCGCCGTCGGCAGCCCGCTGCTCACCCCGGTCACGGGCGGCTCGTCGCTGGTGACGGCCAACCTCGACGCCAACCTGAACAACAACGGCCTCACCGCCGGGGCGGGCGCCAACGTGACCGGGGTTGCGGGAGTCGGCGCCAACGCCGGCCTCACCAACAATGGCCTGGCGGTCGATCTGGCGGTCAACACACCCATCGCCGGCAGCCTTACCGCCCCAGTCACCGGCGGCTCGGGCAATCTGCTCGACGTCAATCTCGCGGGCATCAACGTCAACGCCGGCGCCAACAGCGGCGGCCTGACGGCGAGCGTGACCACACCGGGCGTCGGCGGCGCGGGCTCCTCCCCCCTGTCCCCGGTGCTCGGCGTGGTCGAACCCATTGTCGGCCCGGTCCTCGGGGCGGTCGGCGGATCGAGCACGGGCGGCGGCGCCTCGCCGCTGGCCCCGGTCACCTCGATCCTGCAGCCGGTCGCTTCGACCGTCACCGGCGCGACGGGCGGCGGCTCGGGCGGCGGCCTTCTCGGCGGCGTGCTCGGGCTGCGCTGATGAAGAGTGTCGTGACCGCGCGGCGCTCAACGCCGCTCCTGCTCAGCGTCGCCCTCCCGGCGCTGAGCATCCACCCCACGCTGGCCGCTCAGGCGGCCGGCGTGCAGCCCCCGGCCCAGCTTCGGCCGGGGGTCAGCCCCAACCGCGCCGACCA
>JAFKGN010000093.1 GCA_017307205.1 Caulobacterales bacterium | reverse complement strand
GGAGCCTCGGGCGAGGTGCGGTTGACCTCGCCGTAGACGAAACGATCGAGCATCACGTCGCCGACACAGGCGACGCGGACGCCGGCCACGGAGGCCAGGAGCTGCTGAAGGGCCGAAAGGTCCATGGAGCGGTTCTTAGACCCCGGGGATCAGGCGGCCAACCGGCGCTTGGCCAGGGCGTCGTATTCCAGAAGTTCGCCGACCAGGCCTTCGAACTGGCTGAGTGGCACCATGTTCGGGCCATCCGACGGCGCGTGATCCGGGTCGGGATGGGTTTCCATGAACACCGCCGAAACGCCGACGGCGACGGCGGCGCGGGCCAGGACCGGCACAAACTCGCGCTGACCGCCGCTGGACGTGCCCTGCCCGCCCGGCTGCTGCACCGAATGGGTGGCGTCGAACACCACCGGACAGCCGATCTTGGCCATCTCCGGCAGGGCGCGCATGTCCGAAACCAAGGTGTTGTAGCCGAAGGAGACGCCGCGCTCGCAGGCCAGCACGTTCGGATTGCCGGCGCCGACCACCTTGGCGATGACGTTCTTCATGTCCCAGGGCGCGAGGAACTGGCCCTTCTTCACATTGACCGCCTTGCCCGTCTGGGCCGCGGCGATCAGCAGATCGGTCTGGCGGCAAAGGAACGCCGGGATCTGCAGCATGTCGACGGCCTGGGCGGCCAGGGCGCACTGGTCGATCTCGTGCACGTCGGTGATGACCGGCAGGCCGACCGTATCGCGGATCTCGGCGAAGATTGGCAGCGCGCCTTCAAGGCCGATGCCGCGCGCCGCGTTGGCGCTGGTGCGGTTCGCCTTGTCGAAGCTGGTCTTGTAGATCAGGCCGATGCCGAGGCGCTGGGCGATCTCGCGCAGGGCGTGGGCCGTTTCCAGCGCGTGCTGGCGGCTCTCCAGCTGGCAGGGGCCGGCGATCATCGCCAGGCGTTCCTTGCCGCCGATGCGCACGGCGCCGCCCTTGGCGTTGGCGATCTCGACGACGGCGTTGGGTTTCAGAGCTTCGGTCACTTGAGCAGTCCTTTGCGATGCATCGCAGGAGGGCAGATGTGGCGCGCGCCGCGCTCGCGGGCAAGGGCGCATGCTGGGGGCGCATCCGGATCGCCCTCTTGGGCGTATAGGGATCAGGCCTTATCTTGGCCGTGCGGGGTAAGGAGTAAGGCCATGGTGCATCGTCCTTCAGTCGCTTGGAATGAGGCGGACCTCAGGCAGGCCCCGCCCCTGTTCCGCAAGGTGGTCGAAATGGCCGCCCGAGGTTGGAGGCGCGGAACCCTCACTTTCACCCTGCCCAGCGGGCGGGAGATCAGCGTCGGCGGGGAAGAGGCCGGGCCGCATGGTCACATCGTCATCCATGACTACCGCTTCGTGCGGCGGGCCCTGGCCGGCGGGGATATCGGTTTCGCCGAGGGCTACATGGCCGATGAGTGGGAGACGCCCGACCTCTCGGCCGTCCTCGAAGGCTTCTCGCTCAACTACGACCACATCCAGCGCCTGGCGGGCGGCGGCTTGATCAGCCGCGTGCTGACCGCGGTGAGCCACTTCCTCCACCGCAACACCCGGGCGGGATCTAAGAAGAACATTCACGCCCACTACGACCTGGGCAACGCCTTCTATTCCCAGTGGCTGGACCCGACGATGACCTACTCGTCGGCCCGCTACGAACGGCCGGGTCAGCCGCTGCCGGAGGCGCAACGGGCGAAATACGCCGCCCTCGCCCGGACCATCGATCTCAATCCCGGCCAGTCGGTGCTGGAGATCGGCTGCGGCTGGGGTGGCTTCGCCGAGTTCGCCGCCAAGGAGGTGGGCGCTCAGGTCACCGGCGTGACCATCTCCAAGGAGCAGTACGATTTCGCGCGCAAGCGCCTGTTCGACCAGGGCCTGGCCGAGAAGGCCGACATCCGGCTGATCGACTACCGTGACATCGACGGCCAGTTCGACCGCGTGGCCTCGATCGAGATGTTCGAGGCGGTCGGCGAGGCCTACTGGCCGACCTATTTCAACAAGGTGCGCGAGGTTCTGACGCCCGGCGGCCGCGCGGGCCTGCAGATCATCACCATCCGCGACGAGCTGTTCGACGGCTATCGCAGCCGGCCGGATTTCATTCAGAAGTACGTCTTCCCCGGCGGCATGCTGCCCAGCGAGCTGCGGCTGCGCCAGGAGACGGAGCGCGCCGGCCTGGAATGGCGCGAGATCAGTCGCTTCGGTCAGAACTACGCCGACACCCTCGTCGAGTGGGCTCAGCGCTTCGAGGCGGCGTGGAGCAACATCAAGGGCATGGGGTTTGACGAGCGATTCCGCCGGCTTTGGCGCTTCTACCTCAGCTACTGCGAGGCCGGTTTCCGCACCGGCAGGACCGATGTCATTCAGCTGGGCTTGGCCAAGGCCTGAACATTTCTGACTTGCGAAGCGGGGGTGCGGCACGATCTAGAAGCGTGCCCCGCCACCGAGATTCCTCAAACACGCCGCTGATCCGGCTGAACCGCGCCAGCGAGGAGACGGGCTGCGAGATCCTGGGCAAGGCCGAATTCATGAACCCCGGCCAGTCGGTGAAGGACCGGGCGGCGCTGGGCATCATCCGCGATGCGGAGGCCAAAGGGCTGCTGCGGCCGGGCGGCCGGATCGTCGAGGGCACCGCCGGCAACACCGGCATCGGCCTCGCCATGGTCGCCGACGCCCTGGGCTACAAGACCACGATCGTCATCCCGCGCACCCAGAGCCAGGAGAAGAAGGACGCCATCCGCATGCTCGGCGCCGAGCTCGTGGAGGTGGACGCCGTTCCCTACTCCAATCCCGACAACTACGTCCGCTACTCGGGCCGTCTGGCCGAGGAACTGGCCAAGACCGAACCGGGCGGCGCGATCTGGGCCAACCAGTTCGACAACGTCGCCAACCGCAACGCGCACTACACCAGTACCGGACCGGAAATCTTCGATCAGACAAACGGTAAGGTCGATGGCTTCATCTGCGCCGTCGGCTCCGGCG
>JAFKGN010000055.1 GCA_017307205.1 Caulobacterales bacterium | reverse complement strand
GGCGCCCTGGCCCTCCCGCGCATGTTCCGCGACGCCTTCCCGGATCGCTTCATCCGCAACTCAGCCGGCGTTCTGACCCAGATCGACGCCCGACCGGTGAACTATGACCGGCGCGACACCGAGGAGCTGCGCTACGGCTTCACCTACCGCAAGGCGATCGGACCGCAACTGCCAGCCGGCGGTGGACGGGGCTTCAGCGCCGGCGGGCAGTTCAGAGGTCAAGGGGGTCAGGGCGGCGCGCCGGGTCAGGGGCGCGGTCAAGCGCAGGCGCAGGGGGGCGAGGCCACCGCCACCACCGGCACGCAGCAGGCGCAAGCCGCTCCGACTCCAGGTTTGCCGACGCCCGCCGAAGGTGGCCCACCGCCCGGCGGCGCCGCTGAGGGCGGCGTCCCCGGCGGGGGCGGCCCGGGCGGCCGAGGCGGTTTCGGTGGGGGCCAGGGCGGCCGCGGCGGCTTCGGCAGTGGCCCACAAGGCGGCTTCGGCGGCGGTCGCCCCGGCGCCGGGAACATCCAGTTCGGCCTCTATCACACCATCAAATTCCAGGATGAGATCACCATCCGTTCGGGCCTTCCGACGCTCGACCTGCTCAACGGGGGCGCCATCGGCTCAGGCGGCGGCACGCCGCGCAACGTGGTCGATGCGCAGGGCAACTTCACCCGCAATGGGCTGGGGCTGGCGCTCAACGCCCGCTGGACCGAGCGCACTCAAGTGCGGGGGACCGGCGCCGCGGGTTCGCAAGACCTGGATTTCTCCGACCTGACGACGCTGAACGTCCGGCTTTTCGCGGAGCTTCGCCAGCAGCCGTGGTTCCGAGAGCACCCGTTCTTCCGCGGCTCACGCGCCTCGCTGGCGATCGACAACCTGTTCAACCAGAAGCAGGAAGTGCGCGACGGCACGGGCGCCACGCCGATGAACTATCAGCCGAACTTCCAGGACCCAATGGGGCGCACCGTGCGGGTGTCTTTCCGCAAGCTGTTCTGATCGAGGTTCGCCGGCAGAGGCTCAGTTTTGGTCAGGCAGTTCGCGGAAACGGCTGCCGAGAAACAGCAGCGGCGCGGCCTCGGGCTCATATCGCAGGGTCTCCACCCTTCCGATGATCAACCGATGGTCGCCGGCGTCCAGCGCCTGATCGACCACGCATTCGAAGTTGGCGACGCAACCCGCCAGGATCGGGGCGCCCTTCCAGGTCTCGACCACGGTTCCCTCGAACCGCTCCCCGTCGCGTAGGGTGAAGCGCCACGCCACGTCTTCCTGACCGGCGCTCAACACGTTGACGGCGAAAGCGCCGGCCGCCTCGAAGGCAGGCAGGCTCTTGGACGCCGCGTCGATGCATACCAGCACCAGCGGCGGGTCCAGGGATACGGAGGTGAAGGCGTTCACTGTCAGGCCGACAGGACGGCCATCCGGCCCCTGGCAAGTGACGATGGTCACGCCGGTGGCGAAGCAACCGAAGGCTTCACGCAAACGTCGAGACTGCTCGGCGCTGGCCGGGCCGATATCGACGGTGACAGGTTCGATCATGAGGGCGTTCTGCGGCTCCGCGGCAGGCGGCGCAACAGCAAAGCGTCCTCAGGCCGCCTGTTCCAGCGCCTTGAGTACGCCGGGTTCAGCAGGATCAAGCGTAAAGGTCGCCGGCAGCTTGCGCTCATGCGCCTTCTGGAGGCCCACTGCCTTGGCCCCCCGCGCGATAGCCGCCTTAGCCAGGGCGGTCGGACCGAACCCCGCCTCGATGGTCGGATGAGCACTGATCAGCCCGGGCAACCGCCTGCGCAGCACGCCGTTGGCGTAGATGACGTTGGCGCGCATGAGCGCACGCGGGGTCATGAATTCAATCGACAGAGAGACGTTGAGCATCGAACCGTTTTCGATCCGGTGCGGCGCGTTCTGGGTCCAGCTGACCATCTCACCGGGCTTCAACTCCACCTGAATCGCTGAGGCGTCCCAGGCGGGATCGAACGCGAATTGCTCGGCCGCCTCCCGCAGAACGATCCGTTCAAGCGCCTGATCGCTGACGAAGGGTTCCGCGACCGGATAGATCCAAACGCGCTTCACGCCGCGCAGCTGCCACAGCGACACCAGGGCGACATCCAGATGGTAGAACACTTGCGCGTTGGCCGACGAGATCAGCAGGCCGACGTCGCGCTTGAAGGTGGGGGCGTGCGGCGCATGCTGCGCCTTGTCGGCGAAGATTTCATCGCTCAGCTCGGCGTAGGCCTGCAGATATTTGTTGGTTTCCCGCAGGTTCAGCCAAATGCGACCGGCCTTGGCGGCCGCCAGCAGTTCGGCGCCGGAGAGATCGCCAGCCGAACCCCGCCGCCAAGTCGTCCAGGCGACCGGGTCCTCGCCCATGGTGAAGATGCCGAGTTTGTCGCGGGGGTACTCATCGAGGGTGCGGGCCAAGCCGTCGTCGTCGAACATCGAGCGCTCGTGCAGCGCATGGCGGAAATGCGTGGTGTCGTGAGTAAATGCGGCGGCCTTCTCGGCCGACCAGTCGGTGATCACGCTCATACTGCCTGCCCGTAGAAATGGATTTTGAACGGTCCCCACCAGAGGGTCTTGCCGAGGCCGCGCGCTGCGCGATCCAGGGTCTCTGCGCGCTGAGGACGTCCTGCCAACCATTGGAATCCGGCGACGACGCCAAAGACCACGGCCTGCCCGACGCCAATGAGCATCCACTTGGCGACGCCCAGACGATCCGGCGGACTGGACGCGGCGCAATGGGCGCTCGGCCCTTGGCCATAGGCGAAAGCGCGACGAAGCGTGTAGCTGAGCGTCAGCCGTTGCGGGGCGGGATCTTCCCACACCCAAGCGGCAGGCTCCCAGGCGAAGCGCGCGCCAGCCGCCTGCATGCCCCCGAACATGAGATCGTCCTCGCCGCCGATATGGTTGCGTGCAGCGTTGAACGGCTGGGTGGGGTGCGGCATCGCGGAGCGGCGCACGAGACTGTCGCCGCAACCGTAGTAGCGATCGATCACGCCGGCTTCTGCTGGTCCCTCACGAGAGAAGAAGCGTTCCAGGTACGCGCGATGCGCGCCGACGCTTTCGGGCGCTCGTCCACGAACCGGGCCGAACACGGCGTCAGCGTCGTAGCGGGATTGCGCAGCGAGCAGCGCGGCGAGCCATCCGGGAGGCGCTTCCTCGTCGTCGTCGAGAGATGCGATAAGTTCGCCGGACGCGATAGACATGGCCGCATTGCGGGCGTTTGCGACGCCGGCGCGCGGCTCGTGAACGTAGACGATGGGAAAGGGCGCCTCGCGGCGCAGGGCCTCGACGCCAGCCTGGGCGGAGGGCCGCTGATCGTTGTCGACCACGATCCATTCAAGTTCAGCGGCATCGACGCCCTGCTGAGCGAACAGCGACCGTCCCGCTCGAGCCAGGCCTTCCGGCCGCCGCTGCGTCGGGGTGATGAGGCTGATGCGTGCGCCCATCAGTTTTCGACCTCTTGCCCCTTGCGCGCCTGCGCGGTGACCGCGTCGACAAAGCCGCGAAGCCGTCCGCTCATGGTGAGATCCGCGCTCGCGATGGCGTCGAGACGGCGGTGCAGCCGACCCACGGCGCCGTTGCGCCGGGCGCCAGCCAGGGCCCACGCCGTTTCGAAGGAGCCGGCGCGCCGGCCTGCGGGACTGGCGGCCAGCGCCACGCCCTCCCCGATCGCCGTCTGGGTCGTCGCCCAAGGGCGCTTGTAGTGATCATGTCCCGGGCCGAGATCGTAGCGGGTCAGTCCCAGGGATGGCATCGCAAGGATGGCCTGGTTCAGGAACGTCTGCCCGGGCGACCACGCCGCGAGTTCCGGATCTGTTGAGGCGATCCAGGGGTGATAGACGTCGCCCAGCCGCACTCCGAAATGTCCGGCTACCAGACGATCACCGGCGTAAACACACAGCATCAGCCCTTGGAAGTCGCCCTCGCGCAGCGCGAAGAGGTTGCGCAGCAGTGCGACGGTCCACTCAGGCCGCAGGAAGTCGTGCCCCCCTGTGCGATGAAGCTGCTCCCGCTTCCAGCGCAACAGGGTCTCAAACGTCTCTTCAGAATGATCGGGAGCCACAAAACGCAAGGCGCCGACTTCACGATCGAGCTTATTTTCCAGCCGTCGCCAGTTCTTGAAACGCTTGGGGCTCGCCGCCCTGAGGCCCTCCAGATAGACCTCGGGCGGTTCTGCCAACGCAATGCCGTGGGCCTCTCGCCCCACTGTCGAGCCGAACAGAGCGAACGGGTCGATCAGCCCGCTGAAACGGAAGGATGACAGGCCGGCCGCGGCAAGCGCCTCGGCGCCGTCGACATTGAAGTCAGGCGCACTGATCAGGCCATGAAAGTCGGAAAGCAGGGCGCCGATGGGGCGCGCCAGCCCGCCGGGGCGACGGTGGTGCGGCAGAAAACCGATCGTATCGCCGTCACGGCGGAACACCGCCACGCGCGCATCGTGGCGCACGACGCCGACAGCCTGAGCGAACTCCGGTCCCAGCAACGGACTGCCGAACGCCGGCTGCGCTGCCGTCAGCGCGCGCCAAGCGGCACGGTCGGCGGCGGTCAGATCGGCAGGATGTAGGCTCTCAGTTTCCAGCATGACACGGTGCAGCTTCGGGCCTTCTGCCCAGTGCAATCCATAGGCCATGAGTGTTGAAGAAGCGTTGGAGCCGCGGCCGTTTCTATCTAGGGTTTAGCTGAAGGTCTGGGAGAGAATGCGCTCCAAACCCTCGACGTCGATTGCGTCGAAGGCTGCTGGACGGTCGCTGTCGACATCCAGCACGGCGATCAACCCGCCATCCGCATCGAAAACAGGCACGACGACCTCGCTTTGCGAACGGCCATCGCAGGCAATGTGGCCCGGAAACGCGTGGACGTCAGGAACGAGTTGAGTCTGGCGCTTGGCCGCCGCCGTTCCGCAAACGCCTCGGCCGAACGCGATACGAAGGCAGCCGAGCGTGCCCTGGTAGGGGCCGACCACCAACTCGTCGCCCTTTCGCGGGTCGACGACATAGAAACCGGTCCAGAAGAAGTGATCGAAGCTATTGGCCAGCATCGAGGCCACCGTCGCCATCCGGGCGGTGCGATCCGTCTCTCCCTCAAGGACCGAGGCGATCTCATCAGCCAGTTCGGAATACCGCTCGGCTTTTTCGGTGGCCAAGATCTTGTCGTTGAACGCTTCAGCCATCACTCGGTGTCCAGATCCAATCCGGCGCCCTCCGGGTTCGGCGGTTGCTCCCACCCGGCGTAGAGCTTGAAGTAATCACGCGCCGGCAGCTCTACGTTACGCACTCGCGCCGGCGACTCCGGATCGAACCACTCCAACCCGAAATGCCGAGCGACCGTCGGATGGATGGGGTTGTGCGTATGGTACATGCCGCCCGACGCCTCCTCGACCTCCGCGTCGCTCGCCGGCAGCCCCAGCGCGTCGAACACCTTGTCCCGCAAGACTTCAAGCATGCGGAACGACGGATGGTTGTGGGTGACGAAGAGCTTCTCCCGCCTGAAACTGTCGAGGACGTAGCGGGCCATCTTCAGCTCTGACCGCGCATCCAGGTCGAGCATCTTAGCCGCATTGATCTCGTGGAAGCGATCGAGATCGAGACTGGCGGCTACGTCGGTGGCGAACCAGGCGTTGACCGCCTGTTCCGGTGTTCTCCCGCTGTCCAACGCCTTCACGATGATCCGGTCGCCGTAAGGCCATAGGCCCGGGCCGCCGACCTCCTTAGGGGGGTTGCGCGGGTCGCGCACGAATGTCGGCCACAGGCTGTTGAACCAGAGGACCGGAAACCGGACCACCTGAGTCCATTTCGGCAGCATCGCTTTGTGAGGCATTTCAGGCGCTTGGTGGGCGACCTGCTCCAGCAGCACCGCGCAGTTTCGCAAGGTTTTCTCGTCCAGGACGCCCTGGTCGCCGCTACGAAAGTTCCGGAAATAGACGACCTTGTATCGCTCGTTCACTGCCGGATTGGCTTCCAGCATCTTGGCCACGAAGCGCGCCTGGCAGTTACCGGCGACGACGAGTCGGGGCGTGGCCACGAAGAAGACGGCTCCTGCTGACGAAGCCGGTCAGATAGCGCGGGGCGTCACGCCGCGCACGCGCAATTGGAGCGCCGAGGCGTCACGCCTGAGCGCGCACGCCCTCGACCACCTTCACGGTCGCGGGCTTGCGTCGCCCCCGACGACGGTCGCGCGCGCCGATCTCGGCGAACGTCATATAGGGATTGGTGCGCACGTGATGCCGCAGGCGCTCCACCATGCCTGGAGCGACCGCCGCGGCGACGCCGGCCGCGTCGGCGGCGAAATCCCACAGCGAAATGTCACGACCAGCGACGCCTTGGAGGCCTTCCATGACTAGGCCAAAGCCGAGTACGCCAAGCGCAAGGTCCATGCGACGCATGCGAGGCGCCGCCAGGAACAGCCCCAGCGTCGTGGCGTAGAACGCCAGGGCGTGGGCGGCCTTGTCGCTTAGGCCGAACGACTCCTCGAGCCCTTGGAATGGCCCCAGCATCAATACGGCGATCGCCACAACGCCAACGCCAAGAACAAGACGGCAGCTGCGGAGAAGCAGGTCGGGAGTCAGGCGGCTCATGGCGACCGCTTTAGACGGCGGAGCCCAATTTCCAGTTAATGCGCCTCGTTCAGCGCGTCGTCACGGGCGCGTCCGGCAACTCGTTGGGATCGTCGGCTCGAGGTGGCAGGTGGGCCGCCAGGATGGCGCCGATCCGCTCGACCGCCGCGACAAAGCCGTCCGCTGTTTCGCCGCGCCGGAGCGGTTCGGTCAGCAAAGCGATCACCTCGTCCCAGACCTGATGCGGCGCCTTTGCATAGATGCCCTCGTCAGCCAGCACTTCCGCGCGACGATGCCGTAGACTCACGTAGAGGAGCACCCCCGTGCGATCGCGGGTGTGGACCAACCCCAAAGCCTCAAACTGCGCGGCCGCCGCGCGATCGACAGCGGCCTTTCGCCAAGCTGTCGGTGTCAGCCAGCGGGGAAGCGGGGAGAACACAATCGCCAGAGCCAGGACCAGCACCGTCGTCTGCAGCACGACATAGGCTTGCAGCGCGGATGCCGCTGCGTCCGTCGGCGTCAGGCCGTGCGCCGCGCTCCACCCGATGAAGGTGTCAGCCAAGGTTTGTGGTTGAACGCCAAACAGCAAGGCGATCGCAGGCGCCGCAAGCGCCAGGGCGCAAGCAATCAGGGCGCTCCGCATCGGGTCGACGTCATCCGCCAGCACGCACCGGATTTCCCCGCTCGTGCCGCGCTCCGCCAACGCGACCGCCCCAGAAATCCTCGCCGCTTCGTCTGGTGTCAGGCCTCGTCGCGCCATCACCAACTCCCAGAACTGCCGCCGCCGCCGAATGAGCCGCCACCGCCGGAGAAACCTCCTCCGCCCCCGCCACGGAAGCCACCGCCGCCACTCCATCCGCCGCCGCGACCGCTGTTGGATAAAGCGCTGAGCACAATCCAAGGCAGCGCGCCGCCGAGACCAGACCGGCGGCGGCCCCGCGTGAACAGAAAGATCATAGCGAAGAGAATCAGCGCCAGAATGACCGGCGCGCTGGACCCAGCGTCTCCGGAGGTGCGTCGCGCCTCTCCCGCCCTTTCGGCCCGCGCCTTGGCCTCGTCCGGCGGCAGCGCCAGCTGCTGTGCAATGGAGTCGACACCGGCGACGACACCGCCCTCCATGTCGCCTGCCTTGAAACGGGGCAGCACCTGGCCCTGCAGGATCACGGAGGACATGGCGTCGGTGAGCACTGGCTCCAGCCCGTAGCCCACCTCGATCCGCACCTTCCGCTCAGTGGGCGCGACAATCAGCAACGCGCCATTGTCGGCCTTCTGGTCGCCGATCCCCCACGACCGCCCAAGCTGATAGCCGTAGTCGGCGATGTCGTAGCCCTGCAGCGACGGCAAGGTGGCGACCACCAACTGCCGACCGCTTTCCCGCTCAAGCGTATCGAGCTTCGCCGTCAATGCCGCTTCGGTTTGCGGCGAAAGGATACCGGCTTCGTCGACGACCCGGCCAGTAAGCGCTGGAAAGGTCGGGGCGGCGAACGCGGCCCCGATCCAAACCAGAGCGACGGCGCAAGCGCCGAGCGCCGCTTTCCATCGCAGAAGGCGAAGCATCAAGGCCGAGGCGCAGGCGCGGCGGAAGGCGGAGCGGAGCCAGGCGTCGAGGTGTCGAAGCTGACCGTCGGCGCCGTCTGCGCCGCTGTAGTGGCGGCGAACAACGTCGCCGGCTTTTGGCTGGCGTACAGCGTCTTGGCCCAAATCACGCTCGGGAACGTCCGTAGCGTCGTATTGTAGACGCGCGCCGCCTCGTTGTAGTCGCGCCGCGCGATCACGATGCGGTTCTCGGTCCCTTCAAGCTGGCTCTGCAAAGCCAGGAAGTTCGCGTTGGACTTCAGGTCCGGATAGTTCTCGGTGATCGACAGCAAGCGCCCCAGAACGCCGGAGAGCTGGTCCTGAGCGGCCTGGAAGCGTTCAAAGCTGGCCGGGTCCGCGATGGTGGAAGCATCCACCTGTACCTGCGTGGCGCTGGCGCGGGCCTGCGTCACCTCGGTCAGCACACGTTCTTCCTGCGCGGCGTAGCCCTTCACGGTGTTGACCAGGTTCGGGATCAGATCCGCGCGCCGCTGATACTGGTTTTGCACCTCGGCCCACTGGGCTTTCACCTGCTCGTCTTGCGTCGGAATGGTGTTGACGCCGCACCCGGCCAACGACACGGCTGCGACAAGGCCGGCGAGCGGCAGAAGAAGGCGGCGGCTAAGGATACGGCGCATACGGACGGCTCCCATGACCCCCGCTCGACGTGGCGAGGCGGGAAGCAATGTCGGGCCGGGCGTCGCCTCGCGCAAGGGCGCTTCAGGCCTCAGCGCCACCATCTCCACCAGGGCAGCGGCGCGACCGCGGCCGCATGAGCGTCCACGATGGCTACAACCGCCGCTCTACGGACCTCGCAAGCGTTCAGCGCAGCCTCCTCCCGTACGCCCCATGCGGCCAGTTCCCCGACGGTCGCAACACCGCTCGTCGGGGAACCACGACACTCAGTACGCAGGCTCTGGGGGATGATCGGCGTCAGAGGCTTCGGCGGACTCGCGCAAGCCGTCGATAGCAGCAAGCCAGCTGCTGCGAACAGCATCCGGAATCGGCGTGTCGCCGCCTGGTGCAGCCTCAACCTCATGGGCGAAAGCCTCCGACTTCATGGTGTTACGGGTGATCGTGCCGCTCGCGCTGTCGGCTATGGCGCCTGTTGTGGCGTTCAGCGTCGCCTGAGCTTCGCCAGCCCTCGCGGTAGCCTTCCACGGATCGTCCTTGAAGATCAGCCAGGCGGTCGCCAGGGCGAACCCAACGGCCAGGACAGCGAGCCCGAGGGTGAGGCGCATCATTGGGCGAGCTCGAAATGCGGGCTGTCGGCCTCACCGCGCTCTCGTGGATAGCCGTCAGAATCCCAGTCAGCGCCCCAGCGGATGGCCACTCCCAGCTCCTGCGCCGCTTCACGCATCGCCTTCGCCACAGCGTCAAAGGAGGCCGTCGCCTTCCAGTCATATGGAGCGGGCAAGAGGTCGACTGCGCTGCCATAGCCGTTAGCCTGCCTTCGATGTCGCGTGTTCAGGGGGCGCCTGACCCACGTCACCTTGGCTTCCGCCGGGCGGGCATAGCTCGTCGGGGCGCCGGCAGCCCGGCATTCGGCGGCTGTGCGTCCCTTGCCCCAATTGCGATAGGCTTGGTCGTCTGACCGAACGCCCTCGATCACCGCGAAATCGACCGTGGTCAGTTGGATCGCGCGTTTCACAACCCTCGTCAGGCGCGGGTCGACGCCATCCAACCGCGCAAGCGAAAGCGCGCTCAAAGCGAACGTCACTATACCCTCCAAAAATGAGATCTTCGCTGCCGACAGCGTGCTCAGGCGGAAGGGCCGCCTTTGGTCTCGGTCACCGTCTCAGTGCGGCTCGTCCGAACGGCGCTGATCAGCTTCCAGATGTCGGTCAAGGTCGCGCCGCCCATGTAAAACGCTGCGAGCAACGCGTTGTATGAGACGAGCGCCAGCGACAGCCACCGAAGCACGACGGGGTCCGTCGTCCGCCAGATCAGCACACCGAGCAACGCGTCGCCCAGCACCGTGCCCGCCATGGCGAACCACCGACGCCACACAAAAGCAGGCTCCGGAAGCTGCGATGGCGAGCCGTGCTCGACCTTGGTTTCGGTGACGACGACGGCCTGGGTCATCCCTCACATCCTCTTGCAGCCCGCGCCGCGCGCGAGGCGACGTTCGTGAGGCTGGCGAGTGCTTGGTTGATACCGCTCACGTCCCGATCCAGCTTGTCTAGCTTCTGCTTAGTGTATCGATCCTCGACCTCTCCGGCCGCGCGCATCGCGGTCAGTTGATCGCGCACGCTCCACAGCGCCGCGGCCGCCTTCTCGGCGTTCTCCATTCGCACCGCAAACGCCGCGCGATGGCTCGCCTCTGTCTCAACCTCTTGCTCAAAATCATCGAGCCGGCGTTTCAAGTCCGAGACGAGGCTCGCCAAGCTAGCCTGAGCGGCCGTGATCGAGCCCACCCACCGCCCGATCAACAGGAGATTGACCACCACGACGATGGCGACGCCCATCGTCGAAACGATGGTCGGAACAAGCCAAACGGGCACGGGCATACCCTCCGATGGGCGAAGCTGGAGGCCGTCCGCGGTTGCGGCCTATCTGAACACGCGAAACCCTCGGACCAGCATTTCAGGCGCGCCCTTGCTGAAGTCGGGCGTGCCGCCCCAGCCACCGACCGCGACATCCATCATCGGGAACGCCGGCTTGTGGAACGTTGTCGGCATGCGGGCGACCTCGCGGCCGTCGATGTAGAAGGTCGTCCAGTCCTCACGCCAGTCGACGGCGCGGGTATGCCATTGCGTCGTCAGGTCGAAGGCGGGATCGGCGAAGATCTTCTTGCCGGTCAGCAGCACGGTGACGGAGGCCTTGGCCGAGGCGGTCCCCCAGTGCATCGAGACGCTGCCATCGCCCGGACCGAAGGCGCCGTTGCGCGGACTCTCGCTGACATCGATCTCAGGCGGCCACGAGCCGTCCGAGGGCAGCAGCCACAGCCCGTCCCACGTCCCGGGCGTCGAGGGCAGTTGCAGCTCCCACTCGTAACAGCCGTATAGCTGCGAAAGCCACGCCGCCTGCAGGACGGCCGAGCCGTACTGATAGGTCCGGTCGACGCCCGCGACCTTGAACACCTTTGGCGTGGTGAACCTCTCTGCCCGCAGGATCAGGGCGCCGTCGCGGATCTCGAACGGCCTGGTCCCGGCGTGCAGGGTCGGGTCGGTGTAGTAGCCGATCTCCTGATTGCCGTCCTGGGTGCGGCCGTGGCTAAACCGCGTCCGCCACACCCCAGCGCCGCCCGCGTCGCTGGCCTTGAAGTCGGCGGCCTCGAACTCATAGGCCAGCGCGCCCTTCTGCGGTGTGCGCAACGGCAGGGCGGCATAGGTGACCGGCGGAGTCTGCGTTGGGGCGGAAGCCTTGAAGGTGATCGTTCCACGCGCCGCAGCAACACGTGCGCCTACTGGGGCGCTGTTCGGAATGGTTAGGCTGAACGACAGTCCGTCCTCGCCGCGCAGGATTGGAACCGCCACCCACTGGGTCAGCGGGTCGCCGGGCTTCCAGCTGAGCAGCGGGTTCACGCGCTGAAAATGCCCGCCCTCGTAGGCATAGCGCGACCCCGAGCCGTTGGCCGTCAGCAGGTCGAGCCAAACCGTGACGACCGCCGACTTCGACAACGTCACCGGCACATAGGCCACCTTCGCCGTCGGGGGAATCTCGACCGAGCCGACACTCACCGTCGGGAACCCGCTCTCTGCGAGGGCGACGGCCTTCTGCGCGGTGGTCTGCTCAGGCGCTGGCGGCACGACTACCGGAGTCGCGACGACAGAGGTCGCCGGCGCGGCGCCTTTCAACGTCGCCATGGCAGCCGCGGCGTCACGGATCGTCGCCCACGCGGCGGCCTCGGAGTTTTGAGCGAAGGCCGATGGTGCACAGTTCGCCAGGCCGACCAGGGCTCCGAGCAGAGCGAAGGGGTGTCGCATCACATAATTCCCTGGATGTAGGCGACCATCACGTCGTCAAGCAGCGCTTGCGAGCCGGTGCCGTTGAGCGCCACATCGGGGTGCGTGCCGTCCTGCGTGGACGACATGGAGCCGGGGACGACCCAAAAGGTATCCCCCGGGATGACCGTGGAAGGCCAAGCGGAATTCATCGTCATGTCGGCGCCGGTGTTGGCCTGCGCACTCCTGGTGACGCCGATGTTCGCGCCAGTGCGCCCCTGGAGGATGCCAAGGTTGATGGTGTTGTTTCCGCCGGTGTAGGGGCTGCACACGAAGCGGGTGGTGTTGATGACTGAGGTCACCGTGCAGGTGCTAGGCGAGAGTAGCTTCGGCTTGTCGCCGCCGACGGGATAGACGCCGTCGTCGCGGGCCACCTCAAAGGCGTCGGCGACCTCGACGACGGTATCGACCCCGCCCCCTCGAAGGCCGGCGTTGAACTGCCCCCGCACCGACCCAGAACCCGCAACGAACTGCGAGCCCGCCGCCTGCAGAAAGGCACGCGCAGACCAATTCCAGCCGTTGATGACCGGGCTTCCGGTCGCGGGGCTCTCGGTGAAGCCGCCAGGGCTTAGGAGCGTAATGGTGTTGGTTGGCACGTCGACCGACGTCACCATCATGGTTTGGTTGTAGCCCGTCCCGTTGGTCGCCCCGGAAATGCTGTAGGGCCGGTCGACGATGAAGCGCGAGGCATCTGGAACGATGGCGGTCACGGCGTTGCCACTGCCGGTGAGCGACGAAATCGCGGCGCTCGACGCCCGGCTGTTTCGCGGGATCATCGTCATGTGATCCCACTTGGCCCCGATCGTCGCGGCCTTGGCCCTCAGCGTCGCGACATCGGCCAGGATCTGCGCGGCCGTCCGGCCGGCGCTGGCGTCGTTCGTGCTCCAGTCGGAGAAGAAGTTCGTCACGCCCAGGAGGCTGGCGAGTTGAATCTGCCGGTCGAAATTGGTCCCGCTCGCGTAGGTGTCGGCGCGCGTGCCGCTGATCGAGGCCTGAAAGCCGGGGCCGCGTCCGCTCAAGGCAGAGTAGGGCTGCGAGCCGTTGTTGGTCACGATGCTGTCGCCGGTCGCGAACACCACACCGCGACGAAGGCCCGGTGTGTTGCTCATGAGCGTTGTGCGGACGCCTGTCAGCCCAAGGTTCTGCGTGATGTAGCCGTTGGGGCTGGTTACCGTGCTCGTCCCCTTGACGACGAAAGTCGCGCCGGCGGGGATGGGTGTAGAGAGCGTGCAGATGTCGGTCGCGATGCTGGTCCCGTTGACGACCGTGATCGTCCCCGAGCCGCTTTTCTGGATCGTGCAGACCGTCGTGGCCGCCGGGTATTCGACGGTGACCGACGTCACGTCATAGTCATTGCCGACCGCCGTCGTCCCGCTGGTCGACAAGAACCAGCCCGAAAACACCAGGCTGATATCGGTGATCGCCGCGCCGCTCTGGTTCACCATCGAGGCGTTCAGCGCGACGGGCGAGCCGGCGCCGGTTGACCGGCCAGTACCGCTGTTATGGCCCGGCCCGAGCATCCGCACGGCCATGCGCGTGACCAGCGTAGGCGCGGCGGCGGTGAAGTAGCGCAGGCCCGGCTTGAAGCCTGGCGCGACACGGTTCGGCAGGGGCTGGGCGAGCGCCTGGGGTGCGGGCGCTAGGCTCGCGAGGACCGTGACGGTCCACAGGGCGACCAGCGCCCGGGCGAGCAAGCGGGGGAGCTTCATGGTTCGGCTCTGCGTCCCTGGCTTACTGGAAGGTTTGGATGCAGGTGACGTAGCCGGCCGCCCCATAGGCGGTGATCGCGTTCGTGGCCGCGACCGGCAGGGTGTAGAGCGTGTTCGCCGCTGTGATTGGAATGTCTGCCGAGCCGGCGCCGCCGACCGTGGCCGAGCTCAGCGTCTGGCCCTGAAGGCCAACACCGACGCCGGTTGTCGTGAAGAAAAGCTCGGTCGTCACGATCTGCGACCCCGCACCCGGCAGGCTCGATGCGCTCGTCGGGCAGATGGCGGTCGAGGTGTTCGCCGACAGGTTGGTCTTGGTGATGATCCGGTTCACGATAGCCGCCTGCGGGATCGAGCCCGACGCGGCGTAAGCTAGGCCCGTAGCCGGATTTATGAGCGTCACGCCCTGCGCCTTGGTCTTGGACTGACCGTTCGGCCCGGCGCCGTTGATATCGACCACGGCGGTGTTTCGGTTGAGATCAGCGCTGCCATAGACGGTTTGCGCTTGGGCGATGAGTGGCGCGCACAGCAGCGCGCCTACCGCCAGAAGACGGAGACGTTTCATGTAAGTCCTTCAAGAAAGGAAGGCGCCGCAGCGCCAGTGAATGGCGTATCCGCCCTTCGAAAGGTCCTGGTGGGCTCTAGAGACGCACGCCCAGCACCGCACGGGCCAGTGGGGTCAGGGCCCAGCCGTGATCGTCATTGTCCGCAGTTCGTCGAAAAAGCGCCTCTCGCCTTTGCGCAAGGCGGGCGTCGACACTGTCCGAGATCGCCCGATCGAGGGCCTTCCGCTCGGACGGGCTGAAGCCGTCCGAGCGGCCGCGTCCGAGCGCGACGGCGCGGGCAATGTCTTCGCAACCGGCTTCACCGCCCAACCGCCAGATCGCGATCGCGACCTCGACGGTCAAGGCGTCGATTGTCGGTTCCGCCGCCGAGCGCGCCCAATGCGCCCCGGTGCGATAGTCCAGCACATCACCCACTCGGCTTCCCCCCAGAAGTCGTCCCTTGACCTGAGGGCAAGTCGCGCGTTTTCGGGAGACTTGACCTTCCCATTTTGAGAAGGCGATTGACGCAGCGCGGCCACCGTCGGCTGATGTCGACATGTCGATAACGTCGCCAGCCAACAAGCCTTTTCACGATCGTATGCGTCTAAGCGCCGGCGTGAACTACGTCCTGCGGCTGATGCGTACCTACACCGACCTCGTCGGTGGCGATCCAACAACGGCGTTGGTTTTCATCGCCGCCGCCCAAGCCTGCACACAGCACGTCAAGGTGCGGCCGGAGGCCCTTCAGGAAGAGACGTTCATTCGCGACGAAATGCGGCGCCCGGTGAGTTTGTCGGCGCTGGCCCGTTCGCTCGGATTGCCTGTCGAAACCACACGACGTCAGGTCCGCCGCCTGATCGTCCTCAACGACGCCGGTCGCCTCGCCGGCATCCTTTCGCTCGGTGACGTGGCCGCCGACTACGGCGCCAAGCAGGTCGGCCGCACGCTCGAGGAAATCTCGGAAGACGCGAACGAGGCCTGACCTCGAAACGACAACGCCGGCCAGGGGCGAACCCTGACCGGCGCTTCGTCTCGTCATTCCGCCACCTTGAAGGCGGTGTGAAGCCTACTTCTCGCTGGGGCTGTCGTCAGCCGCCAGGTCACCGGCGGCATACTGGATGCCGTTGGTGATCGACTGCAGGATGTTCGGGATGAAGTAGATGTGCTCGCTGTGGCCGAGCACGCTGTAATAGACGCGGCCTTGGCCTTCGCGGCGGATCCAGCTCAGGGCGTAGTCACCGTCCGTGCGCTTGGTCGCCGGATTTTCCTTGGCCTTATCCTCGGCGCTCATCTTGGAATAATCCACGCTGGTCAGCACGTGGACGTTCTTCCGCGAATAGGAGTCGTTGGAGAAGGTGTAGATCTCGTCGTGGATCTTGAACGGACGACCGTTGAAGGGCGCGTTGATCGGGCTCTTCGGATCGTCGATCTTCACCGTCACCGGCTGCGGATAGTACCAGTGGAACTTGAAGTAGCCGCCCACCATCTTGGTGAACTCCGGCCACAGGCTCTTCTGCGGCGGCTGCGGACCGGTCGGCGGCGGCGAGCCGGGCGGCGGGCGCGGCACGCCCGTGCCGTGATAGGTGTCGCCGCCGGCGTGGGTCAGAACCAGGCCCTTGCCGCCGCGCACGAAGTCCAGCAGCGCCTTGCGGCGCGCCGCCGTGCCGGCCGCGTCATTGGCGTCGTCCAGGAAGGCGCCGGTCGTGTTGTTCAGCACCAGCACGTCGTACTTGGCCAGGTTCTCGGCGGTGAAGTCCGCTTGGCTGAAGCTGGTGTCCGCCGTCCACGCGCCGGTCGCCTTGCCGAGTTCGGTGATGGCGAAGGCGGTGATCGGGATCGACGAGTGGCCGTAGCCGCGCGCGGTCGAATAGATCAGCAGCTTGCGGGCCTTCTTCGGCTTCGCCTTGGCCGTCACCGGCAGCGAGTCGATGGCGTCGAGCACGTTGAACACGTCCTCGAACTCCGGCGTCTTCTTCTGCACGCCGTCGATCACGCTCTGCTGGCGATAGCCCGGCAGGGCTCCGCCGCCCGGCGGCATGGGCGGGGGAATGGCGCCGCCCGGACCGATCTTGTTGTACTCGGGAATGTTCTGCGGGACCTGCGCCACCGCCAGGCCGGCGGCCAGGAGCGTCGCGACGCCCGCGCCGATCGCCAATTTCGCTTTGGTGTTCATATAGCTCCGCCCTGCTTTGTGGACCGCCCCTCTCGGTCGGCCTCGTTTGTTACAAGCTTATAGGAACCGTCGCCCGGAGGACAATTTCAGCCCAGAAGCAATCGCCACCCCTAAGGTCGCAGATTTCAAAGCTTGAGAGATGCTAGTAGCCGGCGTCCATCACCGAGTTCACCGTCGGCGCGCCTTCGCTGGCCTCGCTGAGCGGCCTGCACCAGCCAAACGCCCCCTTTGTCTTGGCCACCAACCCCTCGTCATAGAGCGTCTGGCCCAGGTCGACGCCGTTGAGACTCACGGTCGCGTAGGTGCGGCCGAACACGTCCTGTCCACCAGTCGGTTTGAAGCTGATGGTGCGGCCATCGACGATCATCTTTCTCAAGGCCACCGTCGCCTGTTTCGCCGCCAGAGCCTCGGCCCAGCAACGCGCGTCGGGGATGCCCTGCGGCCCATAGGCGCCCGTCAGGCGGATGTGCTGACCATCAATCACCAGCACGTCCCCCGCCAGAACGCGCACGCGTTCCGTTAGTGACGGCTGCAGGGACGGCTGCGACGGCAGCTTCTGGTCCTTTTGCGGGCTACAGCCCGTCAGGGCCGCGGCGATGCAGATCGTCATGGTGAGGGTGGAAAGCGAAACGCGCAAAGGGTGTCGTCCGTCGCCGGGCGCCTTCCCCCGCCGGCATGAGGCCGCCCTTAGCTCGGGGCTCGCCCCTCCCACGTCAAGTCTGGCGCCCTCCTCGCGGGCGAGATCGCCGCCGCATCCACCGTCCTGCCTCATTCGGGTCATCCGCTCTTATCCGGTCGAAGAGCGCAGGTCTTCGATTGCGCCCACCGCGAACGGCGCCGTTTGTTCGCCGCAGGAGCGACCTTCCGAGTCGCCGGGCCGGTCCTTTGGGAGGCGACTTGAAGTACTGGTTCGACACCGAATATCTGCCGCAACCCTTCTCCCTCGAACTGGTCAGCATCGGCGTCGTCGCCGAGGATGGGCGCGAGTTCTACGCCGAGAGTAACGAAACCGACTGGTCCAAGGCCAATCAGTGGGCGCTCCAGCACATCCGCCCCCAGCTTCGCGGGCCTCAGATGAGTATCGAGGAGATCGGCTACGGCCTTCGCGCCTTCGTCGGCTCGGATGCTGACCCCAGCTTCTGGGCCTTCTACGCCGCCTTCGACTGGGTCGCCTTCTGCGGCGTCTTCGGCAGCCTCACCGAGCTGCCCTTCGGCTTTCCGCAACACTGCATGGACCTCAAGCAGTGGGCGGTCGAACTCGGCAATCCGCGCCTGCCGCCGCCGCCGGCGTCCGGCCGCCACCACGCCCTCGCCGACGCGCGTTGGACGCGCGAAATCTGGCTCCATCTCGACGCCTTCTCACGCCGCAACCGCGGCTTCCGCCGCCCGGCCTAGTCCAGCGTCGTCCGGTAGCGCGCAACGCTCAACGCGCCGACCACCAGAACGAACGCCGCCAGCGCCAGCACGCTCGGCCAGGTCTCGGATAGGCCGACACCCTTCAGCAGGGCGCCGCGCACGATGCGCAGGAAGTGCGTCACGGGGATCACCTGGCCGATCGCCTGAGCCCAGGCCGGCATCCCCCGGAACGGGAACATGAAGCCCGACAGCAGCAGCGAGGGCAGCAAGTAGAACACGCTCATCTGCATCGCCTGCAACTGGCTGCGCGCCAGGGTCGAAAAGAAGAAGCCCAGCGACAGGCTGCCGACGATGAACAGCGCCACCCCGATCGACAGCGCGCCCCACCCCCCCATGAACGGCACGCCGAACAACAGCCGCGCCAGCGTCAGGATGATCGCCGTCTGCACCAGGCCGATGCCCACATAGGGCGCCAGCTTGCCGAGCATCACCTCCAGCGGCTCCACCGGCGTCGCCAGCAGGGTCTCCATGGTGCCCCGCTCGCGTTCCCGCGTCAGAGCCAGCGACGTCATCATCACCAGCGTCATCGACAGCACGATGCCCAGCAGCCCCGGCACTATGTTGTAGGCGGTGATGTTCTCCGGGTTGTAGCGTCGGTGGATCACCATCTCGAACGGCGCCGCCCCAGCCGCCTGCGCGCCGCCCGGCGCCGGCTGCCGCGTCGCCAGCGCCCCCTTCAGGTCGCCCTGCAGCGCCGTCTGCGGCAGACCAGCCAGCGCCGCCACGGCCCCACCCACGGTCGTCGGATCACTGGCGTCGGCCTCGACCAGAATCTGCGCCCCGTCGCCACGCACCACGCGCCGCTCGAAGTCGCCGGGGATGGTCACCGCGAACTGCGCCTTGCCGCTCTCGATGGCCTCATCGATCTCGCGCGGCGAGTTCACCTCCTTTACGAAGGCGAAGTAGCCGGTGTTGCGGATCGCTTCGGCCGCCGAACGCGACATCACGCTGCGGTCCTGGTCCAGCAGCACCGCCGGCAGGTGGCGCGGGTCGTTGTTGATCGCATAGCCGAACAGCAGCAGCTGCATGATCGGCACCGCCAGGATCATGGCGTAGGTCAGCCGGTCCCGCGTCAGCTGCGTGAACTCCTTGGCCATGATCGCCAGGATGCGCAGGCCCGAGATGGAGCGGGCTTCCTTCATTGGAAGTTGTCCTCCGCCTGGCCCATCAGATGGATGAACACGTCCTCAGCGTCGCCTCCAACGCCGCCCGGTCGCTGCCGCTCACATGCATCGCCGCGCCGAATGGCGCCGCCATCTCCACGCCCGGCCTGCCCTGCAGCGCCTCACCCAGGCGGTCGGCGCCCGGCCCTTCGCCGCGGAAGGTCGTCAGGCCCGACTGGTCGATCAGCTCCGCCACGGTGCCGCGGGCGATCAGCCGCCCGTAGGCGATGTAGGCGATGTCATGGCACCGCTCGGCCTCGTCCATGTAGTGGGTGGAGACCATCACGGTCAGGCCTTCGCCGGCCAACCGGTGGATCTCGTCCCAGAACTCCCGCCGCGCCTTGGGGTCCACCCCCGCCGTCGGCTCGTCCAGCAGCAGCAGCTTCGGTTCGTGCAGCACCGCGGCGGCCAGGGCCAGCCGCTGCTTCCATCCCCCGCTCAGCGTCCCGGCCAACTGGTCGCGACGCCCGGTCAGCCCCAACCCTTCCAGCGCCTTGTCCACCCGCTCGGCCCGCCGATCCATGCCGTAGATGCGGGCCACGAACAGCAGGTTCTCAGCAATGGTCAGGTCCTCGTAGAGCGAGAACTTCTGGGTCATGTAGCCGGTGTGTCGCTTGATCTGCCGGCTCTCGGTCAGGATGTCGTAGCCGAGGCAAGTTCCCGACCCGCTGTCGGGCTGCAGCAGCCCACAGACCATCCGCATGGTCGTGGTCTTGCCGCTGCCGTTCGGCCCGAGGAAGCCGGTCACCCGGCCTTCCTCGACTGTCAGCGAGACGTCCTGCACCACATGCTTGTCGCCGAAGCTCTTGTTCAGCCCGTGGACGTCGATGGCGGCGGCCATGTCAGCGGCCCAGCGGGAAGACGTCGATCGGCTGGCCCGGCGCCAGCTCGGCCGGCCGCTCCGGCGTCGCCTCGACCAGGAACACCAACCGCTCACGGTTGCCCCGACTGTAGATCACCGGCGGCGTGAACTCCGCGCGCGGGCTCACATAGGCAATGGT
>JAFKGN010000054.1 GCA_017307205.1 Caulobacterales bacterium | reverse complement strand
GATGCGGTCGGCCGGGGCCGACTTCAGCTTGGCGGCGACGGCGTCGAAGGCCGCGCCCCAGGTGACGGGCTGCAGGCGGCCGCCGATCTTGGCCATCGGGCGGTCGAGACGCTGGCGCAGCAGGCCGTCGCAGGCGTAGCGGCCCTTGTCGCTCAGCCACTCCTCGTTGACGTCCTCATTGACGCGGGGAAGCACGCGCATGACCGCGGTGCCGCGGCTGTCGACGCGGATCGACGAGCCGAGCGCGTCCATCACGTCGACGCTTTCGGTCTTCTTCAGCTCCCAGGGGCGCGCTTCGAAGGCGTAGGGCTTCGAGGTCAGGGCCCCGACCGGGCAAAGGTCGATGACGTTGGCCGACAGTTCGCTGGTGACGGCGGCGTTCAGATAGGTCGTGATTTCAACATCTTCGCCGCGCGAGATGAGACCGATCTCGGGCACGCCGGCCACTTCGGTGATGAAGCGCACGCAGCGGGTGCACTGGATGCAGCGAGTCATGATCGTCTTGATCAGCGGGCCCATGTACTTCTCTTCGACGGCCCGCTTGTTCTCGGCGTAGCGGCTGTCGTCGCGGCCATAGCCCATGGCCTGGTCCTGCAGATCGCACTCGCCGCCCTGGTCGCAGATCGGGCAATCCAGCGGGTGGTTGATGAGCAGGAACTCCATCACCCCTTCGCGGGCCTTCTTCACCATCGGCGTCTTGGTGAAGATCTCCTGGCCGTCGGCGGCCGGCAGGGCGCAGCTGGCCTGCGGCTTCGGCGGGCCGGGCTTCACCTCGACGAGGCACATGCGGCAGTTGCCGGCGATGGACAGGCGCTCGTGGTAGCAGAAGCGCGGGATCTCCTCCCCCGCCAGCTCCGCCACCTGCAGGACCGTCATCCCGGGCTCGAACTCGGTCTCGACGCCGTTGACCTTGGCTGTGGGCATCTCGTTACTCCGCCGCGATCAGGGTCGCGCCCTGAACATGCGGCTTGCCTGCGCGGTAGCTGGTGATCCGGTCCTCCACCTCGTGGCGGAAGTGACGGAACAGGCCCTGGATCGGCCAGGCGGCCGCGTCGCCCAGGGCGCAGATGGTGTGGCCTTCGACCTGGGTCGTGACGTCGAGCAGGGTGTCGATCTCGCGCATCTCGGCCTCGCCGGTCGCCATGCGCTCCATCACCCGCCACATCCAGCCGGTGCCTTCGCGGCACGGGGTGCACTGACCGCAGCTCTCGTGCTTGTAGAAGTAGCTCAGGCGGGCGATCGCGCGGACGAGGTCGGTCGACTTGTCCATGACGATGACGGCCGCGGTGCCCAGGCCCGACTTCAGGTCGCGCAGGGCGTCGAAGTCCATCGGCAGGTCTTCGCACTGCTCGGCCGGGATCATCGGCACCGAGGAGCCGCCCGGGATGACGGCCTTGAGGTTGCCCCAGCCGCCGCGGATGCCGCCGCAGTGGTCTTCCATCAACTGACGGAAGGGGATGCTCATGGCTTCTTCGACGTTGCAGGGCAGGTTCACGTGGCCCGAGACGCAGAACAGCTTGGTGCCGGCGTTGTTCGGACGGCCGAAGCCGGCGAACCACTGGGCCCCGCGACGCAGGATGGTGCCCGCCACCGCGATGCTCTCGACGTTGTTGACCGTCGTCGGCATGCCGTAGAGGCCGGCGCCGGCCGGGAACGGCGGCTTCAGGCGCGGCTGGCCCTTCTTGCCTTCGAGGCTTTCGAGCAGCGCAGTCTCTTCACCGCAGATGTACGCACCGCCGCCGTGGTGCATGTAGATGTCGAAGTCCCAGCCGTGGACGTTGTTCTTGCCGACCAGCTTGGCCTCGTAGGCCTCCTTGATCGCGGCTTCCATGACCTCGCGCTCACGCACGTATTCGCCACGGATGTAGATGTAGCAGGCGTGGGCCTGCATCGCCCGGCTGGCGATCAGGCAGCCCTCGATCAGGAGGTGCGGATCGTGCCGCATGATCTCCCGGTCCTTGCAGGTGCCCGGTTCGGACTCGTCGGCGTTGACGACCAGGTAGTGCGGCCGGCCCGGCTTCACTTCCTTGGGCATGAACGACCACTTGAGGCCGGTCGAGAACCCGGCGCCGCCGCGGCCGCGCAGGCCCGAGGCCTTCATGTTGTCGATGATCCACGCGGAGCCCTGATCGAGGATCTCCTTCGTGGCGTTCCAGCAGCCGCGCTTCTTCGCCCCCTCGAGGTACGGGTCATGCAACCCGTAGAGGTTCAGGAAGATGCGGTCCTTGTCTTCGAGAATGCCGACCATGGTCTCTTACGCGTTCGGATCGAAGGGATGGCGGCGCACATAGACCTGGCGCCCCACGATGACGGAAATCAGCAGCACCCAGCCCAGGGCGATGACGCCGACGGCGCCGAAGCCGACCAGCGAGGTCGCCCCGGGGCCCTTGGTCGCAGCCCAGGCCAGAAGGACGACGCCCGCGAGGCAGACGACAAGGCCGGCCGTCTGCGCGTGACGCCCATGGGCGCGCACGGCATCGAGGTAGGCGATGCGTTTCTCGACAGTGGCGACGTCGTCCAGGCTCATGCGGCCGGTTCCGGTTGCGGCTTGTTCGGCAGGACGATCGGCTTGGCCAGCGATCCGTCATAGAGCGACGGATCAGTCAGCGTCTGGATCTTGTCCTTCGGTTCCGAAGCACGGCGGCCGTCGTAGGAGCCGGGCTTCGGCGCCTTGCCGGCCGCGAAGTCGTCGATGATCTGGGCCAGGGTCTCCGGCGTCAGGTCCTCGTAGTAGTAGTCGTTGATGGCGGCCATCGGCGCATTGCTGCAGGCGCCCAGGCACTCGACCTCTTCCCAGGAGAACTTGCCGTCGGCCGACAGGTGGTGCGGCTCGCCGATCTTCCCGCGAAGCACGGCCTTCAGGTCGTTGGCGCCGCGCAGCATGCAGGGCGTGGTGCCGCACAGCTGGACGAAGGCGACCTTACCGACCGGGGTCAGCTGGAACATGGTGTAGAAGGTCGCGACCTCCAGCACCCGGATGACCGGCATATCAAGCAGCTCGGCCAGATAGCGAATGGCCGGCTCGGAGACCCAGCCTTCCTGCTTCTGAACCAGCCACAGCAGCGGGATCGACGCCGATTGCTTGCGCTCGGCGGGATACTTGGCGATCCACCAGTCGGCCTTGGCCTTGGTCTCCGCCGTGAAGGCGAAGCTGGCGGGTTGCACTTCTGCTAGACGACGAACGCTCATTTCGCGAAGTCCACGCGGACGATCTTGTCGCCCTCAAAGGTGTAGATGGCGAGCACCTGGAACGGCGCGCTGCCGTCGCCGCGGTCCACGTGCTCGTGGTCGATCACGGTGTCGCGCACGCTCATGCGGTTCAGCAGCACGGCCCGGTTCTTAGGGAACTGGGCGAACACCTTCTCGTAGTTGGCGCGGTAGTCGGCCATGCCGGTGCGCACCACGTCGCCGAGGTAGTTGCCGACTACGACGCCGTCGGCGAAGTGCTTGCAGTGACCGTCGAGGTCCTGGGCGTTGTAGGCGTCGAGCTGCGCCTGGACGATCGCTTCGCGGCTCATCGGTCGATCTCCCCGAACACGATATCGAGGCTGCCGAGGATGGCGGAGACGTCGGCCAGCATGTGGCCGCGGTTCATCCAGTCCATGGCGGCCAGGTGGGGGAAGCCCGGAGCGCGGATCTTGCAGCGGTACGGCTTGTTGGTGCCGTTCGACACCAGGTAGACGCCGAACTCGCCCTTGGGCGCTTCAACGCAGGCGTAGACCTCGCCTTCCGGCGTGCGGAAGCCCTCGGTGTAGAGCTTGAAGTGATGGATCAGGCTTTCCATCGACCGCTTCATGTCGCCACGACGCGGCGGAACGACCTTGGCGTCCTCGGTCATCACCGCGCCCGGGGTCTTGCGCAGCATGTCGCAGGCCTGGCGGATGATCTTGGTCGACTCCCGCATTTCCTGCATCCGGCAGAGGTAGCGGTCGTAGCAGTCGCCGTTGATCCCCAGCGGGATGTCGAAGTCGAACTGGTCGTAGTTCTCGTAGGGCTGGCTGCGGCGCAGGTCCCAGGCGATGCCCGAGCCGCGCACCATCACGCCCGAGAAGCCCCAGGCGTAGGCGTCTTCCTTGCTGACAATGCCGATATCGACGTTGCGCTGCTTGAAGATGCGTTTGTCGGTGATCAGACCTTCGATGTCGTCGCAGATCTTCGGGAAGGCCTTGGCCCAGTCGTCGATATCTTCGATCAGGGCCGGCGGCAGGTCCTGGTGGACGCCGCCCGGACGGAAGTAGTTGGCGTGCAGACGAGCGCCGCAGGCGCGCTCGTAGAAGATCATCAGCTTCTCGCGCTCTTCAAAGCCCCACAGCGGCGGGGTCAGAGCGCCGACGTCCATCGCCTGCGTCGTGACGTTGAGCAGGTGGTTCAGGACGCGGCCGATTTCGGAATAGAGCACACGGATGATCTGGCCGCGGATCGGCGCCTCGATGCCCAGCATCTTCTCGATGGCCAGGCAGAAGGCATGCTCCTGGTTCATCGGCGCCACGTAGTCGAGGCGGTCGAAGTACGGGATGTTCTGGAGGTAGGTGCGCGCCTCCATCAGCTTCTCGGTGCCGCGATGCAGCAGGCCGATGTGCGGATCGACGCGCTCGACGATCTCGCCGTCGAGTTCGAGCACCAGACGCAGCACGCCGTGCGCGGCCGGGTGCTGCGGGCCGAAGTTGATGTTGAACTTGCGGACGGGGGTTTCCCCCACGGCCGGCTCGTCCGTGGTCGGCGGGTCGCGGAAGAAGTCCGTGGCCTCGGCGGGCGAAGCGGCGCCGGTCATGCTTTCACCTTTTCGTCGCCGGGCAGCGCGTAGTCGGCGCCTTCCCAGGGCGACAGGAAGTCGAACTGACGAAACTCGGTGATCTTCACCGGCTCATAGACCACGCGCTTCAACGCGTCGTCGTAGCGGACCTCGACATAGCCGGTCATCGGGAAGTCCTTGCGCAGCGGATGCCCGTGGAAACCGTAGTCGGTCAGCAGGCGGCGCAGGTCCGGGTGGCCGGAGAAGAAGATGCCGTACATGTCGAACGCTTCCCGCTCGAACCAGTCGGCCACCGGATAGGCCGGCACGGCGCTGGGCACGGGAGTGTCCTCATCGGTCTGCACCTTGAGGCGCAGGCGATGGTTCTTGGTCATCGACAGCAGGTGGTAGACCACGTCGAACCGCAGCGGGCGGTCCGGGTAGTCGACGCCGCAGAGGTCGACGAGTTCCTGGCAGCGGGTCTCGGGATGGTCGCGCAGGAAGGTCAGGGCCTCGACCACGCGATTGGCCGGGCCGACCAGGGTCAGCTCGCCGAACGCCACGCTGTAGGCCGTGATCGCCCCCGTCGCATTGGCGACGATGGACTGGCCCAGGGCTTCGTAATCGGTTTCCGCAACCCAGCTCATCGCTCGATCGTCCCGGTGCGACGGATCTTCTTCTGCAGCTGCAGCACGCCGTAGACCAGCGCCTCGGCGGTCGGCGGGCAGCCCGGGACGTAGATGTCCACCGGCACCACGCGGTCGCAGCCGCGCACGACGCTGTAGCTGTAATAGTAGTAGCCGCCGCCGTTGGCGCACGAGCCCATCGAGATGACGTACCGCGGGTCCGGCATCTGGTCGTAGACCTTGCGCAGGGCCGGAGCCATCTTATTGGTCAGGGTGCCGGCGACGATCATCACGTCCGACTGACGCGGGCTGGCGCGCGGCGCGAAGCCGTACCGCTCCAGGTCGTAGCGCGGCATGGCCGAGTGCATCATCTCGACGGCGCAGCAGGCCAGGCCGAAGGTCATCCACATCAGCGAGCCCGTGCGAGCCCAGGTGATGAGGTCGTCGGCGGCGGCCGTGACGAAGCCCTTGTCGGCGAGCTGGTCGCTCATGCCGTCGAAGAAGGGGTCGTGCAGCTTGGGGTCGTAACCCTCAACCGTCGAGCGGCCGGCCGAACCGGCGGGAACGATTACTCCCATTCCAGGGCGCCCTTCTTCCATTCGTAGATGAAGCCGACGGTCAGCACGCCGAGGAAGGTCATCATCGACCAGAACGAAAACTGCATCGCCGCTGGCGGCAATTTCATCAGGCTGACGGCCCACGGGAACAGGAAGGCCACTTCCAGGTCAAAGATGATGAAGAGGATCGAGACCAGATAGAACCGGACGTCGAACTTCATCCGCGCATCGTCGAAGGCGTTGAAACCGCACTCGTAGGCCGAGAGCTTTTCCGGATCGGGCGACGACGGCGCAATCAGCGCGGCGGCCACGATGAACACCACGCCGATGAGGGCGGCGATGCCCAGGAAAATCACGACGGGCAGGTACTCTAGAAGAAAGGCGTTCATGTGGGAGGGAGGCCTTGCTGAATCGGGGCTTGATAGCCCATGGCCGCGGTAGGTTCAAACCCCGCAGACCCTTGAGAATCGTTCGCAAATAAGGGGTTGCGAGAAGTTTCGCGAAGGCGCTTGACCCGAACGGCGACCGGACCTATCAGACGCACCTCGCGTCGCAGCGAGGTTCTCCCCCGGGGGAACACGAAGAGTGCGGATGTAGCTCAGTTGGTTAGAGCGCCGGCCTGTCACGCCGGAGGTCGCGGGTTCGAGCCCCGTCATTCGCGCCACTCTCCCCCAAAAATCCTAATGTTAGTAAGTATTACGACTGACGCGGTCAGTCGTCGTAAACGCGCGCGCAGCAGCCGTTAACCGCAACGCACCCCATACGCGCGAAAAGAGGCTGGCGAATACCGCGCGCGGCAGAGTTGAGTTGACGGGACGCCCTAACCTCTCGGACTGTGCCGCCTGCTCGGCGTCGAAATCTTTGCGCCGCGCCAGGGGGTGGCGTTCTTGGACTCAGATCTGTTCGTCAATTTCTACGAGACGCTCGGCGTTGAACCGGGCGCGACGGCGGATCTGATCGAAAGCCGCTTTCGCCAACTGGCGCGCCGCTACCACCCGGACAACCTTAGCACCGGCGATCGGGCGATGTTCGACGCGGTCGTTGAAGCCCATGAAACGCTGAAAGACCCTGCGCGGCGGGCGCTGTATCACGAGCAGCACGCCCGTCGGCTGCCGCCCTACGTCGATCGGACGAGTGGGGTCGATGAAGCCCCGGATTCAGACGGCGCCGAGCGATCCGTCAGCGGCGGCCTGTTCGACGAGATGGGCATTGCGGGCGACATCGCCGTCCAGAACAACATCCTCGCCCTGCTCTACCAGCGCCGCCGCCAGAACATCAAAGAGCCGGGCGTCGGCAACGGCGAGTTGGAAATCCTCACCGGCTGCCCGGAGGAGCATCTGGAGTTTCACCTCTGGTATCTTCGCGAGAAGGGTTGGATCGCCAAGCGAGAGGACGGTCTGATGGCGATCACCATCGATGGTGTCGACCGTGCCGCCGCCATCTATCGCGAAGGCGCCAACAAGCGGATCACCGATCGGACCTGAGTCTTCGCCGAAGATTTCACCGGCCAATGTCGGCTAGCGAACAATTCTCCGCCCGGGAATCCGCCACGATTGCGGGCGGAGATTCGCATGCCGGACCGCAAAACCACCATCGAGCGCGCCTTCGAACTGGCCGCTACCGGTCGCTACCGCACGATCACCGAGATTCGCGCCGCCCTGCGCCAGGATCGCTACGAGATGGTCGACAGCACCCTCGCCGGTCGGGGCATCCGCGATCAGCTGCGCCGGCTAATGAGCGCGGCGCGCGGCGGACTGGCGGAAGACGGTGCGACCGAGGCCTGAGGCCCTGCCCTTCCGCGGCGTGAAAGATTTCCGGAAAACAGCGTTCAGAAGTCCGGTTTCTCGCCAGAAAATTACAAAACAATGCCGGAAAACGCAGCGAATTGACATGTCGCGGCCGATTATGCGCAGGACCGGCAACAATGTCGTTCCGCGCCAAGTCCGCCTCCGAGCCTGCGCCCCTGGTGCTGAGCCAGACCGACGCAGATCGGCTGGCCCATCTCGCACGCCATGGGGGCGCGTTCAGCCCGGGCGCCCAGATTCTCCGTGCCGAGATCGAGCGCGCCGAGGTGCAGCCCGACCACCTGGCTCCGGACAGCGTGATCGGCCTCTACTCCAGCGTCGAGCTTGAGGACCCGGAGACGGGCGCGCGCCGTATCGTCAGCCTGGTCTATCCGGCCGAGGCCGACCTTTCGGCCGGACGTATTTCGGTCCTGACGCCTGTCGGGGCGGAGATGGTCGGGCACACGCCGGGCGATTTCGTCTCCTGGCCCAAACTCGACGGCTTCGGCGAGAAGCTTATGCGGATCGTGGCCGTGACGCGCTCAATGGGCGGTCGCGACTTCGTCGGCGCCTAGGAAGGCTTCGTCACCGCTGAGATCGGCATAGACGCCGGTCAGGGTGTTGAACACCGCATCCCAGCCATGGCGACGCTCGGCGCGCTGCCGGGCGGCCCGCGACAGCTGATCGAGGTCGCGCTGGAACAGGCCGTCAATCGCCTCCGCCATGGCCGCGCCGGTCGAACGGACGGCCAGGGCGCCGACGCTGGCGTCGACCGATTCCGCAACCCCGCCCGAGTCGACGCCCACCACCGGCAGGCCGCAGGCCATGGCCTCCAACACGATCAGGCCGAAGGGCTCGGCGTCGTTGGCGTGCACGAAGGCGTCGCAGCTGGCCAGCAGGCCGGCGAGATCGGCCGGATCGCGGGTGTAGTCCATGCGGATCACCCGATCCGAAGGCTCGGGCGCGGCGGCGCCGGCCCCGATCAGCAGCAGACGGTAGGGCGCGCCGAGGCGTTCGACCGCCTCGACCAGCACATCAATCCGCTTCTCGCGCGCCGGCCGGCCGGCGAAGACCAGGAGGCGCTCGTCGGGCGACAGGCCCAGGCGGCGGCGAAGCCCTTCGCGATCGGCGCGCCGCGGCTCGAACGTGTCGATGTCGACGCCCAACGGCAGGGCCACGGCGTCCTCGACGCCCGCCGCTATCAGGCGCTCGGCCATATAGCGGCTGGGGGCGACCACGCGGTCGAACTGGCGATAGATGGCCGCCCAGCGCTTGCGGACCGGCTGCTCGGCCCATTCGCCGATGTGCAGCGCGGCCAGGGCGCCAAGGTCGGTGTGGCAGAAACCGACGACCGGCACGCCCAGGCGGTCGCCCGCCTTCAGGGCGGCGCGCCCCGGCGTACGGATCAGGCGATCGGTCCAACTCGCCGTGGACACCGGCCAGCGGTAGCCGTCAGCGAACGGCAGGGGCGCGGCGTAGATCGAAACCTCGCCGTGGCCGTCGTGCGCGTCCTTCGGGCCGGGCGCGACCAGGGTGTGGGCGACCTTGGGGCGATGGGCGGTCAGCCAGTCGCGCTTGGCGGAGAGGTAGCGCTTCACCCCGCCGCTGCGGGGCGCGTAAAGCATGGTGGTGTCGACGAGACGGGCCTGTCGCCCGCCCCCCAGCGAGTCTTCGAGCCGATAGAGAACATCCAGATCATAGGGCTCGAACGCCACTCTGATGCTCCTCAAGACTGCGCCAAGCGCCCTACTGGACCCATAAGACTCGGAAGCGCGACCGGGTTCCGATCATGGCTAACGGCTGAGCTAGGACGAATTGTGACGATAGATAGTGGCCGAGTCTGACCGAACCAAACAAGAGCGGACGCGAACCTTTCGATCCGCGTCCGCAACCTGACGTCGTGGCCCGGCGATCAGCCGGTGATGCGATAACGGCCCTCGCCGTCCGGACACACGCGGACGTAGCGGTTATCGGTCCGACCGCCGTACTCGGTCGGGGCCGGCGCCAGGCGGCAACGCTGGCGGGTGTAGTAGTCGTAGTCGTAGCGGCCGCTGCCGTTGCGACGGTCTTCCATCGCCTCGCGATACGGCTGGGTCTGGTCGTACGAGTAGTAGTAGCCGGAGGTGTCGCACTTGGCGGTCGAACGGCCGATGCCGGCCCCGACAGCCCCGCCGACCACGGCTCCAAGCACCGCGCCTTCCGTGCGGGCGTTGCGCGCCGCCACGTTGGAGCCGACCGCGGCGCCCGCCAGGGCCCCGAGCAGACCGCCGACGGTGGTGTTGCGGCTGGGATCGCAGGTCGGCACGGCCGCGGCGGTGTTCACCCCATAGCCGCCGGCGTTATAGGCCCCGAACTCGCGATAGCGGTCCGGATAGCGCCGGTCGTAGGCGCCGGCGCCGTAGCGACGGTCGTAGGAATCGCGGTCGCGCAGATAGGCGTCGCGGCGCTGGTCGAAGGCCACCGTGGAGGAGCCGTAGCGCTCGACCCAGGGGCGCGAATAGTCGCGATAGTAGATCGGATAGCGGCGGTCATAGGCGCCGAAGCCATAGCGGCGGTCGTAGGCGTCGCGGTCACGAATGTACTGCGCGCGGCGCGATTCATAGGCGGCGCGGTCGCTGGCGTAGTCGTCGACGCGGTTGCGGTAGGCGTCCACGCGGTTGTCGTAGGCGTTGCGCTGAGCCTGATAGTTGTCCTGCTGGGCGGCGTAGGCGTCGAGGTCGCGCTGGTACTGCGCATCGGCGTAGGGATCGCGCACTTCGCGATAGGCGCTCTGGGCGAAGGCGGGGGCGAGTCCCGACAGCGCCGTCGCGGCGGTGAGGGCCAGGGTAAGCGAGACGTTCTTCATGGCGTGCTCCGAAACTTGCGGATCGTCCGGTCCGTCCCCGCCGGTTTTCTCCACGTGAGACCCGAAAAACGCCTGCCTCGGAGCGATGGTTGCAAGCTGGCGGGATCAGTCCGAGACGTCGGCGCCGCGGGCCAGCCAGGCGACCGGCAGCACATCGACGGAGCGGACCTCGAACAAGCCCGGCGAGACCTGGCGCATCTCGACCTCGACCTGCGCCCCGCCTTCGACGACCAGCGTCGCGCGCACCTTGCCGACAACGCCCGCCGTCGGCGCCTCCACATCACCGTCGGCGACGCTAGGGCGCCCCGACACAAGCATGCGGTAGCTCGCCGGGTGCGTGATCTCGCCGACGATGAGGTCGCCGACGCCGCTCAGGAGGATGCCTCGTTTCATCACTCCCGCCTGGGGCGAGTCGCCGATGGAGGAAACTACGCATGTTGCGTTCGGCGAACGGCGACGCCCAAATGGTGAGAGCCGAGGCTATCGCTGAGCGCCCTCCCGCGGCCGGGCTACGGGATGGGCGGGGAAGATGGTGGGCGGCGAGGGGATCGAACCCCCGACCCTCTCGGTGTAAACGAGACGCTCTACCGCTGAGCTAGCCGCCCTCAATGGAAAAGGGGCGGACGCCTTGCGACGCCGCCCCTGAATGATCCTAATAGATCGGAACTCTTAGTTCAAAGCGCCCTTCAGGCCCTCGCCGACGCGGAAACGCGCGGTCTTCGAGGCAGGACGCTTCACCGTTTCGCCGGTGCGCGGGTTACGCGCGGTGCCGGCGGCCCGGGACACCGGGACGAAGCTGCCGAAGCCGACCAGGCGCACTTCCTTGCCGCCTTTCAGCGAGTCCGTGACGGAGTCGATGAAGGCTTCCAGGGCGTCTTTGGCTTGCGTTTTGTTCAGTCCCGCCTTGTCGGCGATAGCCGTAATGAGTTCGGCTTTTGTCATTAATGGTCTCCCAGCCATTTGACGGAGGCGTTCCTGCAAGATGCTGACGCCACTTCGCGGCGAAAGGCTTAAGTCGCTATCCGGCGCGCGTCAAACGAACGCGGCGCGGATTGCTCCGCGCCGCGCATTAGCCTGAAAACGTTTCAGTCTTAATCAACCACGTTCAGTGGGTGACCATCCCTCCGGTGTCCGGTTCGCCCGGCTTGGCGGGGGTCAGAGGCTCGAGTTCCTCGTTCCACTCCACCGGGGTCAGAGGCCCGGTCAGGGCGTGGGCCAGCACCTGGTCGGCGGTGGAGACCGGAATGATCTCCAGCTGGTCCTTCACCGTCTGCGGCACATCGGCGAGATCCTTCTCGTTCTCCTGCGGGATCAGCACCGTCTTGACGCCGGAACGCAGGGCCGCGAGCAGCTTCTCCTTCAGGCCGCCGATGGCGGTGACCCGGCCGCGCAGGGTGATCTCGCCGGTCATGGCGATATCCTTGCGGATCGGGATGCCGGTCAGCACCGAGACCATGGCCGTGACCATCGCCGCGCCGGCCGAGGGGCCGTCCTTCGGGGTGGCCCCGTCCGGCACGTGGACGTGGATGTCGGTCTTCTCGAACACCGGCGGCTTGACGCCGAAGGCCAACGAGCGGGCGCGGACATAGCTGGCCGCGGCCGAGATCGACTCCTTCATCACTTCCTTGAGGTTGCCGGTGACCGTCATGCGGCCCTTGCCCGGCATCTTCACGGCTTCGATGGTCAGGATATCGCCGCCGAACTCGGTCCAGGCCAGGCCCGTGACAATGCCCACCTGATCGACCTCGTCGGTCTCGCCGTAGCGATACTTCCGGACGCCCGCGTACTTGGCCAGCCGCGCGTCGTCGATGGTGATCGACTTGACGTTCTCACGCGCCAGGTCGCGCACCGTCTTGCGGGCCAGGCCGCCCAGTTCCCGCTCCAGCGACCGCACGCCGGCTTCCCGGGTGTAGTAGCGGATCAGGTCCTGGATCGCCGCGTCGGGCACGATGAACTCCTCGGTCGACAGACCGTGATCCTTCATCAGCTTCGGCAGCACGTGGCGCTTGGCGATCTCCACCTTCTCGGCCTCGGTGTAGCCGGGGATGCGGATAATCTCCATGCGGTCCAGCAGCGGCTGGGGCATGTTCAGGCTGTTGGCCGTGGTCACGAACATCACCTGCGACAGGTCGTAGTCGACCTCCAGGTAGTGGTCGTTGAACGTGCCGTTCTGCGCCGGGTCGAGCACTTCCAGCAGGGCCGAGGCCGGGTCGCCCCGGTAGTCCTGGCCCATCTTGTCGATTTCATCGAACAGGAAGAACGGGTCGACCGCCTTCGCCTTCTTCATCGACTGCACGACCTTGCCGGGCATGGAGCCGATGTAGGTGCGGCGGTGACCGCGGATCTCGGCCTCGTCACGCACGCCGCCGAGCGACAGGCGCACGAACTCGCGGCCGGTCGCCTTGGCGATCGACTTGCCGAGCGAGGTCTTGCCGACGCCGGGCGGTCCGACGAGGCACAGGATCGGGCCCTTCAGCGAATTGGTCCGCGACTGCACGGCCAAGTACTCGAGGATGCGTTCCTTGACCTTCTCCAGGCCGTAGTGGTCCTCGTCGAGGATGCGCTCGGCCTCCGCGACGTTGATCTTCTTCGGCTTGGCCTTGCCCCACGGGATCGACAGCAGCCAGTCGAGGTAGTTGCGCACCACCGTGCTCTCGGCCGACATCGGGCTCATGTTGCGCAGCTTCTTCAGTTCACCCTCGGCCTTGGCCCGGGCTTCCTTGGAAAGCTTGGTCTTCTTGATGCGCTTCTCGAGCTCGATCAGCTCGTCGCGCTGATCGTCCTGCTCGCCCAGCTCGCGCTGGATCGCCTTCATCTGTTCGTTCAAATAGTACTCGCGCTGGGTCTTCTCCATCTGGCGCTTCACGCGCGAGCGGATCTTCTTCTCGACCTGCAGGACGCTGATCTCGCCCTCCATCAGGGCGAAGACCTTCTCCAGGCGCTTCACGACATCGAAGATTTCCAGCAGCTGCTGCTTGTCGTTGATCTTCACCGACAGGTGCGCGGCGATGCTGTCGGCCAGCTTGCCGGCCTCGGCGATCGCGGGGATCGCGGCCAGGGCTTCCGGCGGCACTTTCTTGTTGAGCTTCACATAGCTCTCGAACTGCTCGACCACGGCGCGGCTCAGCGCCTCGGCCTCGTGGCCGGCGCCTTCATCCTCGGCGATCACCGAGATGTCCGCCTCATGGTAGAGGTCGCGGTCGGTGAAGCGCAGCACGGCGGCGCGCCCCTTCCCTTCCACCAGCACCTTCACCGTGCCGTCGGGCAGCTTCAGCAGCTGCAGCACCGTGGCGACCACGCCGACATCGTAGATGTCCTCCGGCGCGGGATCGTCATCGGCGGAATTCTTCTGGGTGACGAGCAGGATCTGCTTGTCGCCCTTCATCACCTCTTCGAGCGCCCGCACGGATTTGTCGCGCCCCACGAAGAGCGGAACCACCATGTGCGGAAACACCACGATGTCCCGTAGCGGCAACACCGGAAGCGTGCGGATATCCGACATTCCAATCACTCCTGGCCGCCAATCAGGCCGGCCCCTTCGCGAACCGCGGTCACTGCAGACGATGCGCCTGAGTCGGACGGTCCGTCCGCCCGACATTGGGCGGAACTCGATGTATAATGTGGATTGTTCGACACGCCGTTCAAGCGACGCCGCAACGATGCGGCACGGCGCCGCGAAATCAGGGTTAAGCTAGAGAGGCTTAGTCGCCTGGAAAGCACGCTCGGCACGGTTGTTGCCGAAACAAAGCTTGGCCTTGCATGATCCGCCCTTGGCCCCCTGTGGCAGCGGCGCAACGCCCCTCCCCGGCCTCAGGCTTCGGGGCCCTCCGCGCCGTCCCCGTCCTCGGCCGCCGCGATGTTGCGCAGGGCTTCCTCGAACGCCTCCGGCGGCTGGCCGCCCTGGATCAGGTACTTCTGATTGACGATCACCGACGGCACCGCGGTGATGCCCGCGCGCCGCCATTCGCCCTCGGCGGCCCGCACCTCGGCGGCGTAGCGGTTCTCGACCACCACCTCGCGCGCCGCCCACGGATCCAGCCCTGCCGCCTCGGCCGCCTCGACTAGGGTGTCGACGTCGCCCGGATCCTTGCCCTCGGTGAAATAGGCCTCGAACAGGGCGTGTTTCAGCGCCTGCTGGCCGCCGCCCGCCAGGCCCGCCCAGTGCAGCAGCCGGTGGGCGTCGAAGGTGTTGTAGATACGGCTGGCGTCGCTCATGTTCATCGTGAAGCCGACCTCGGCCGCCCGGGCCTTGATCATCGCCCGGTTCTGAGCCGACTGCTCCGGCGTCGAGCCGTACTTCTTGCCGATGTGCTCGACGATGTTCTCGCCGCCGTCCGGCATCTCGGGATTGAGCTCGAAGGGCTGGAAGTGGATCTCGGCCTCCACCTCGCCGTCCAGACGCCGCAACGCCTCCTCCAGCCCGCCCAGGCCGATGACGCACCACGGGCAGGCGATGTCGGAGACGAAGTCGATACGCAGGGTCTTGGCGGTCATGGAAGCCTCACTCTCGAGCCCTTTTCGCAAGGCGCGCCCGGCTTGTCATCCGCCGGACACGACTGCGCCGCCCTGCCGTCCGGTCTGGCGGACGATCGATGGGCGGCGCAGGGTTCCGGGGAGGAAACCGATTGGGTGGCCGGCGGCGGACCGCCAGCCTCAGGCCTTAGAACGAAGTCTTCAGCGTGACGCCGTAGGTGCGCGGGTCGCCGGGCTGACCGGCGATCAGGCCGGTGTTGCTCGGGCCGACGGCCAACAGCTCCATGTAGTTCTGGTCGAAGGCGTTACGCACCCAACCGAACAGGTTCAGCCCGTCGAGCGTGCGGAAGCCGAAGCGGAAGTTCGACAGGGTGTAGCCGTCCACCCAGGTGTAGGCCGAGGGCGACGGGTTCGACGAGAAGTCCGAACGGTAGTTGCCGTCGTAGCCGATGTAGACCTCGCCTTCCCGCGACAGGAAGGTCGCCGGCAGATTGGCCTCGGCGCCGAACGACGCCGCCCACTTCGACACGCCCGGCAGACGTTGGCCGGAGATGTCGCAGTTGGCCGGGCTCAGACCGCCCGGCGTGCCCGGAGCGCTCGCCGACTGGCCGGCGCCCACCGTCGTGCCGCCCGACAGTTCCGGCGGGCAAGGCGCGTCGACGAACTTGATGTACTTGGCGTCGGTGTAGGCGCCGTTGACGTAGGCGTTGAAGCGCTGGCTCGGACGCACCGAGAAGTCGAACTCGAAGCCCTGGGTGCGGACCTTGCCGGCGTTGGCGAGATAGCCGCGCAGAACGCCCAGCTGCCCGTTGGTGACGGTCGCCTGGTAGTCCTTGATGTCGGTGCGGAAGGCCGAAATGTTCAGCGTGGCGCGACGCTCCCAGAACTGGGTCTTCAGGCCCGTCTCGAAGTGATTGACGTCTTCCGGACGGATGGCGCCGGCCGAGGCGATGGGGTTGCCGGCCGCGTCGGTCGGCAGGCCGTTCTGGTTGATGCCGCCCGACTTGAAGCTCTTGGCGTAGGTGCCGTAGGCGTGGACGTCGTCGTTGAAGTCGTAGCTGGCGGTGAAGTCGCCGCTGACGTTGGTGTCGTTGAAGCTCGGAGCGCTGAGCTGCGGGGTGAAGACCGCGAGCTGAGCCGCGCGCACCGCGCCGGTCGCGCCGAGCAGCACGGGAGCGCCCGCGCCGTCGAACACCAGGCGCTGATAGAAGCCTGACTTCTCGTCGTAGTTCACGCGCAGGCCGGGCTGCAGAGTGAACTTGTCGGTCACCTTCCAGCTCAGCTGGCCGAAGACCGCGTAGCTCTTGGCTTCCAGCCACTGGGTGTTCTTGGCCACCAGGCCGTTCAGCACGCTCGGGTCGTTCGACAGGGCGTTGCTGGGTGCAATGTTCCACCTGCTCGACGCCGGGCCCTGCTCCTCGGTGCCCTGGGTGTCGATGCGCTGCTTGAAGGCGAAGGCGCCGACCACGTAGTCGAAGCGCTCCCCCTCGTAGTTGTAGCGCAGCTCGGCCGAGTACTGGTCCTGCTGCGAGGGGTTCTGCGACTTCGAGACGATCGACAGGCCGAGGAAGTCGCGATCGTTCTCCGGCTTCCAGTCCCAGAAGCGCCAGGCGGTGACGCCGGTCAGGGTGCCGCCGCCGACATTCCAGACCGCACGGGCCGAGACGCCGCCGATCTTGTTGCCCGCGTTCAGGTTGGCGTCGACGTCGGTGCGACGGTCATAGGGGTTGGTGCTGGCCACCGTGTAGCCCTGCGCGGCCGCGAGGGCGGCGTACTGGCGGTTCAGCGGGCGCTGCGTCGCGCCGGTCCGCACGTAGATCTGGGCGCAGCACTCGGCGTCCTGGGCGCTGTAGTCGGCGGCCAGCGTCACGGCCAGATCGTCGCTCGGCTTGTAGAGAAGCTGGGCGCGGATGCCGAGGTTGTCCTGGCCGTTCACGTACTGCTTGCTGGTGACGTTGTAGATCGTGCCCTGGCGGCTGGTGGACGACAGCGCGATGCGGGCGGCGAGGTTCTCGGTCAGCGGGCCGGAGACGGCGGCCTTCAGCTGCTTGAACTGATAGTCGCCCACCGAGACCTCGGCCTTGCCCTCGAAATCGAAGGTCGGCTGGTTGGTGGTGATGTTCACCGCGCCGGCGGTGGTGTTCTTGCCGTAGAGCGTGCCTTGCGGGCCGCGCAGCACTTCGATCTGCGCCACATCCAGGAAGTCGAACGTCGCCGTGGCGACCCGCGAATGGTAGACGTCGTCGATGTAGAAGCCGACGCCCTGCTCGAAGCCGTCGCTGGTCAGGCCGAACGGCACGCCGAGGCCGCGGATGTTCACCGCCGTGTTGCGCGGGTTGGACGAATAGAACTGGATCGTCGGGGCCAGCTGCTGCAGGCGGCCGACGTTGAAGGCGCCCGTGGCGTCGATCTTCTCGCCGCCCACGACGGTGATGGCCACCGGCACTTCCTGCACGCTTTCCTCGCGGCGGCGCGACGTGACGATCAGGGTCTCGACCGAGCCCGGCTGGTCATCGGCGGCGGCTTCCACCGCCGCGTCGTTCGCGGCGACTTCCGCGCCGAACGCGACGCCGGCCGCGGAAGACAGAAGGACGCCCAGAAGCGCGGCGCGCGCGGCGGTGCGGCGTTGGTTGGCCGAAAGTCGGAAAGTCACTGCTAGCCCCGTGTATTTTGCGAGTGCGCTCGTTGGCGCGTGGTTAGGGATAGCTATAATTCCTATCGGCTAAATCGAGTTTGATTGCCGACGCCCGCAGATTTTCTGCTCCATGGCGAATTAACCCAATCACGTCAGGGGCTTGCCGCCCATAGAGGCAAAGAAAAAGGCCGGCTGGGCGAACCCAACCGGCCTGCTTTCAGAGCTGCGAAGCGGTTAGGCGGAGGCCTTGCCGTCGCCGGCCGACTTGGCCTTCTCGGCGTAGATCAGCAGCGGCTGCGCCCGGCCTTCGATGACCTCGGCGTTGACCACCACCTCTTCGACGCCGTCGAAGGTCGGCAGTTCGAACATGGTCTCCAGCAGGATGCCTTCCATGATCGAGCGCAGGCCGCGCGCGCCGGTCTTGCGCTGGATCGCCTTGCGGGCGATGGCGCCGAGGGCGTCGTCGGTGAAGGTCAGGCCGACATTCTCCATGTCGAACAGACGGGCGTACTGCTTGACCAGGGCGTTCTTCGGCTCGGTGAGGATCTTTACCAGGGCCGTCTCGTCCAGGTCTTCCAGGGTGGCGATCACCGGCAGACGGCCGATGAATTCCGGGATCAGGCCGAACTTCAGCATGTCCTCCGGTTCGACCAGCCGCAGCAGCTCGCCCGTGCGGCGCTCTTCCGGATCGGCCACCTTGGCGCCGAAGCCGATCGAGGTGCCCTGCCCGCGCATGGAGATGATCTTCTCCAGGCCCGCGAAGGCGCCGCCGACGATGAACAGGATGTTCGTGGTGTCGACCTGCAGGAATTCCTGCTGCGGATGCTTGCGCCCGCCCTGCGGCGGCACGGAGGCGACGGTGCCTTCCATGATCTTCAGCAGCGCCTGCTGCACGCCTTCGCCCGACACGTCGCGGGTGATTGACGGGTTGTCGGACTTGCGGCTGATCTTGTCGATTTCGTCGATGTAGACGATGCCGCGCTGAGCGCGCTCGACGTTGTAGTCGGCGGCCTGCAGCAGCTTCAGCACGATGTTCTCGACGTCCTCGCCGACGTAACCGGCTTCGGTCAACGTCGTGGCGTCGGCCATGGTGAAGGGCACGTCGATGATGCGCGCGAGCGTCTGGGCCAGCAGGGTCTTACCCGAACCGGTCGGTCCGACGAGCATGATGTTGGACTTGGCCAGCTCGACGTCGTTGTTCTTCGCCGCATGGTTCAGGCGCTTGTAGTGGTTGTGCACCGCCACCGCCAAAACCTTCTTGGCGTGGTCCTGGCCGATCACGTAGTCGTCGAGGACTTCGCGGATCTCCTTCGGGGTCGGCACGCCGTCCTTGGACGTCTTGAAGGAGATCTTGTGCTCCTCCCGGATGATGTCCATGCACAGCTCGACGCATTCATCGCAGATGAACACGGTCGGCCCGGCGATCAGTTTGCGCACCTCATGCTGGCTCTTTCCGCAGAAGGAGCAGTAGAGGGTGCTCTTGGTGTCGCCACTGGCGGCCTTGGTCATATCGCCTCTCACACTGTGCAGCGGCCAAGCTTTCGCCTTGCAGCCACGAAACCCGGCGGACGCTCCTGCGACCGGTTTTGCAGGATACCCAGCGGGTCTTGTCTAATCCTTGACATTCCTCGATCCGCCCCCGGACCACAAGCTTTGCCTGTGTTTTTTGAGGTGGATCGCGTCAGGACGCCTCACCGGCAGGCGCCTACTCTGCTGTAGCTTTCTAGATAAGTCCGTGAAGAAGCGGGACAAGATGCCCCGCCTTGAGGCGAAACGGCGCAGGTTTCCCACACGTTCCTTGAGCGGAAGCCGAGACGGCGGCGCGCGATTCTGGCAAGGACCTGAAGGACGGCGGAGGGCGAATCCCCCGCCTGGATGGACGAGATGACGAGACGACCCCACAGCCGGCGCCAAGGATTCTCCGGCCCGGCCTCCGTGACGCCGGAGCCGCTGCCCGAGGACACCATCGTCGCCTTCGACTTCGACGGCACCCTGACGACCCACGACAGCTTCACCGCCTTCCTGAAGTGGCGCGCCGGCCCATCCGGCTACGCGCTCGGGATCGCGCGCCTGGCGCCGGCCATCGCCGCCTACCTGATCCACCGCAATCGCGGGACGCTGAAGGCCGCAGCCGCCCGCGAATTCCTGCGCGGCGCCACCCGCGCGGAGCTCGATGAGGACGCCCGCCGCTTCGCCAAGGAACAGGCCGCCTCCCTGCTCCGCCCCGACGCCGTGGCCACCTGGCGCCACTGGCGCGCCCAGGGCGCCAAGCTGGTGATCGTGACGGCCTCGCCCGACTTCCTGGTCGCCCCGTTCGCCCGGGGCCTGGGCGCCGACACCCTTCTGGGTTCGGCCCTGGCCTTCGACGGCGACGGTCGCGCCACCGGCGCCCTGTTCGGCCCCAACTGCCGGGGCAAGGAGAAGGTGCTGCGCCTGCAGACCGAGTTCGGCCCGAACGTACGCCTCGCCGCCGCCTACGGCGACACCTCCGGCGACCGCGACATGCTGAAAATCGCCGACGAGAAGGGCTATCGGGTCTTCAAGGCCAAGCCGGCCTAGCGAGGATGCTCGCAGTCTCACTTCTGCTGATCGTCGCGGTCGTAGTCCTCGATTTCACCGTGATCGCTTTTGTCGCCAAGCGGATCGCTGTGCGACTCGGACTCGGAGAGCTGTCGCGACTGGTGTTCAGCCTCATCGGCTGCATGGCAGTGCTGAGTGCAGCATTTCCGAGCTTCTATCTTGGAGGTTGGGTCGGATGGGGTAGTGCTGCGGCGTTCGGCGAACGGCTCAATGCGCCCGATGGCGCCATCTTAATTCTGGGCTTCATCGTTTGGATGGTTGTTGGCGGCGCGGGCGCTCTGCTTGCCGGGCTCGCCCTTCAAGCCCTCGCTTTGGTTGGGGTGTACCTCGCGCAGCAGGCATTTCGAGCGCAGAAGCGCTCGACCGAGTAAAGGCTCGCGGATCGCGGATCGCGGAGGTCAGTGCGCAGAGTCGCAGACTGCGTTTCGAGACCCGACTAGTTCAGAGCGCCTTCAAAAAAGTCGACGATCAGCGTCGCCGCCTTGGCGTGCGTCGCCTCGCGCTGGGCGTCCGGCTCCTTGCAGAGGTCGGCGTAGCGGGCGCGGCCGGCGGCCGTGCAGACCTGCAGGAAATCGTTATGCGCGACGCCGGGAAGCAGCTGCAGCTGAACGCCCTCGATGCTGCTGGCTATGCGAGCGGCGTTGTCTTCGGGCTTCACGGTGACGTCGGCGTCGCCCGCCACCACCAGCATCGGCGGGCTCGGAAAATCCGCCGTCAGGTCGAAGGCGGGCAGGACGGCGGGCGCGATCAGGGCGTAGGCGGCGATGCGGCCATCGCCGCCGGACCCCATCTGGCGAATGCGCCCCATCACATCGCTGTAGGAGGCGTCGGGCCCGGCCCCAGCGGCGAGGGCCGAAAGATTGAGACGAACGCCGGCCAACTGCAGCGCGGTGGCGCCGCCCAGCGAATAGCCGACGAGCCCAATGCGCTTGCTGTCGACCTGCTTGCCGAGGATGGGATCGGCCAGGGCGCCGCTGATCGCCGCCGTGATGTCGTTGGGGCGCAGGAACCAATCCCTGGCGCCAACGTCGGTCGCCCGCTCGCCGCCGCTGGCGCCGGGGTGATCGATGGCGATGACCACATAGCCGCGCTTCGCCAGCGCCGAGCCGAGCCAGCCGTACTGCAGGGCTGTGCCACCCGAGCCGTGCGACATGACGATCAGCGGATGCTTGCCGCCTTTCGCCCAGGCCGCCTCGGGCGCGGCGACGCCGCTGCTGAAGGTCTCGGCGCCGGGTGGACCGATTGTGATGGGCTTTTCGACGACGCCGGCGGTGGCCGGATACCAGACCACCGCCCGCACCTGGGCGCGGCCCAGGTAGTCGCGCGACGCCGCGCTGGCGTCGGGGAAGACGCGCCAGGTCTGACCAACCCGGCCTGGAGAGCCAGGCGCGGCCATCGCTGCCGATGAGGACATCAGGGCCGCGACGAGCGCGGCCCCGACAGTCGTCTTACGAAGCGGCTTCCGAGGCTTCGCGGGTCTCGTACACATGGTCGACGATGCCCCAGGCCTTGGCTTCCTCGGCGGTCATGAAGTGGTCGCGGTCCAGCGTGCGCTCGACCTCTTCGTAGGTGCGGCCGGTGTGCTTGACGTAGATCTCGTTCAGGCGGCGCTTGGTCTTGATGATGTCCTGGGCGTGGCGCTCGATGTCCGAGGCCTGGCCGCGGAAGCCGCCCGAGGGCTGGTGCACCATGATGCTGGCGTTCGGCAGGGCGATGCGCTGGCCGGCGGCGCCGGCGGTGAGAATCAGCGAACCGGCCGAGGCGGCCATGCCCATGCACACCGTCGAGACCGGGCTCTTGATGTATTGCATGGTGTCGTAGATCGCGAGCGCCGAGGTCACCTGACCGCCCGGCGAGTTGATGTACATGGCGATCTCTTTCTTGGGGTTCTCGGACTCCAGGAAGAGAAGCTGGGCGCAGATCAGGCTGGCCATGCCGTCCTCGAACGGACCGGTCAGGAAGATAATCCGCTCCTTCAGCAGCCGCGAGAAGATGTCGTAGGCGCGCTCGCCGCGGCTGGTCTGCTCCACCACCATCGGCACGAGGCTCATGGCGGTGTTCATGGCGGTCATCGGATCAAGCATAGAATTGGCTTTCGTTTGGTCGCTGCACGGCAGGCGCGAATCGTCGACGCCGTCCCCTTCGCCCTCGGATATCGGGCGTGGGTTAAGAGGATGCAAGTCAGCGCGCTCCTGCAAGCGACTTGCAACCCACAAACCTTCGTCATGCTGAGCCTGTCGAAGCACGCAGGGCTGCGCGGCGGTGCGTCCTTCGACTTTGCCGGCTGCGCCGGCAGCTCAGGATGACGAAAGCTCTGAAACGAAAAAGGGCGGCGCATCGCTGCGCCGCCCCCTTCAATCGCCTCGAAGGGCGAAAGGCTCAGTAGCCTTCCGGCACTTCGTCGTCGGCCAGGAGTTCGTCCTTGCTGACGGCTTTGTCTTCGATTTTGGCCTGGTTGAAGATCAGGTCGACGACCTTGTCTTCGTACAGCGGGGCGCGCAGCGAGGCCTGCAGGTCCGGGCGCTGACGGTACATGTCGAACACCTGCTGGGCCTGCTGGCCGTATTGCATCGCCTCGCGGCGGATAGCGTCGGTCAGCTCCTGGTCGGAGACCTGGATTTCGTTCTTGCGGCCGATCTCGGCCAGCACCAGACCCAGGCGCACGCGGCGCTCGGCGATCTTGCGGTATTCGGTCTGCAGCTGCTCGTCGCTCTTGCCGGCGTCTTCTTCCGGCAGGCCGCCGCGGGCCTTGTCCTGCTCGACCTGTTGCCAGATGCCGGCGAACTCGGCGTCGACCATCTTGGGCGGCAGGGCGAAGTCGTGCTTCTCGTCGAGGATGTCCAGCAGGGCGCGCTTCAGCTTGAAGCGCGACGAGGCGGTGTAGCGCTGCTCGATGTTGGAACGCAGGGCGTCCTTCAGGCCGGCCAGGTCCGACAGGCCCAGGCGCTGAGCCAGTTCGTCGTTGGCTTCGGCGTCCTGCGGAGCGCGGACTTCCTTGACGTTGACGGTGAACTCGGCGGCCTTACCGGCCAGGTGAGCGGCCTGATATTCTTCCGGGAAGGTCACCTTCACGACGATCTCGTCGCCCGGCTTGGCGCCGACCAGCTGCTCTTCGAAGCCCGGGATGAACTGGCCCGAACCGAGGGTCAGCTCGGCGTCTTCCGCCGCGCCGCCTTCGAAGGCTTCGCCGTCGATACGGCCCAGGAAGTCGATCAGCAGCTGATCGCCGTCCTTGGCCTTCTGGCTCTTGCCGGTGCGCGGGGCGAAGGTGCGGGCCTGCTTGGCCAGCTCGGCGACGGCTTCGTCGACTTCGTCTTCACCCGGGGTGAACACCGGACGGCTCAGCGACAGGGTCTTCGGATCGACCGGATCGAAGTCCGGCATCACCTCGACCGAGAGGTCGTACGACAGGTCGACGCCGCCGTTCAGCACCTTCTCGATGTCCGAGGTCGGGTTCAGCTCGGGCTGGCCGGCCGGACGCAGGTTGTTGTCGGCGAGAACCTTCTGGCTCGACTCGTCGATGGTCTCCTGCAGCACTTCGCTCATCAGCGCCTTGCCGTGGACGCGACGCACGTGGGCCGCCGGCACCTTGCCCGGGCGGAAGCCCTTGACCTGCATCTTGGGAGCCAGCTCCGCGATGCGCACTTCCAGCTTTTCGGCCAGGTCGCCGGCCGGCACGGTCACGCCGTAAACGCGGCTCAGGCCTTCGCCAGACTTTTCAACGATCTGCAGGGACATTTGTCATCCTCGGACCGGGCCTTCATCGGGCCACGCTATCCGCCTTCGCCATAGGGTCTTGAGCCCGCCGAAGCAGGCCCGGAAAAAACGAGGCGCCCTTATGTCACGGCGCCCGCCCGGCGCCAAACCGAAAGACGGCCGGCGCGATTTGGTGCGGATGAGAGGACTCGAACCTCCACGCCTCTCGGCGCTGGAACCTAAATCCAGTGCGTCTACCAGTTCCGCCACATCCGCAGGTTCGCGGCCGGTCTAGGGCGCGCGGTCGGGGCGGGTCAAGCGTTCGCCTCAGAGCTTGCGAACGAACTCCGCGCGCAGCACCAGGCCCTTGATGCCGTCGAACCGGCAATCGATCTCCTGGTCGTCGCCGGTCAGGCGGATCGACTTGATCACCGTGCCGCGCTTCAGGGTCTGGCCGGCGCCCTTCACGGTCAGGTCCTTGATCAGGGTCACCCGGTCGCCGTCGGCCAGCAGATTGCCGGCGGAATCGCGCACCTCCACGGCGCCGGCCGCGCTGGCGGCCTCGGCCGCGGCGGCGGCCTCGGCCGGGCTGATCCACTCGCCGGTGGCTTCGTCGTAGATGTAGTCGTCGCTGTCGCTCATGCCGGGGCTCTACGGCGCGGGCAGGCCGATGGCTAGGGCTGGCGCGGCGCCTCGGGCGGGCAACCCATGGCGACCTGACTGTGCGTTGGCGTCACATCCCCGATCATGCAGCCTGTGACGATCAGACCCCAGAGCAGGACCACCGCGAGCAGATCGTTGGGTTTGAGCGGTCTCGACATGACTGCAGAGGCCATGATTGGCGCCGGCTCGCCAATCGAATAGGACGCAGGGCCTGTGAGGTGAGATCACATGCCACGCCGCGCCCTGCCGCCGCTCGCCGCCCTGCGCGCCTTCGAGGCCTTCGCGCGGCACGGCTCGATGACGCTCGCGGCCGAAGAGCTGTTGGTCACCCACGGCGCCATCAGCCGTCAGGTGCGCGGCCTGGAGGAGCACCTCGGCGTCGCGCTCGTCGCCGGCCCGCGCCACGCCCTTCGCCTCACCGACGCCGGCCGTGAGCTGGCGTCCGGCCTCTCGACCGCGTTCGACGTGATCGCCGGCGCCCTCCCCGGCGCCGGTCCCGCCGAGGAGTTGGTCATCTCCTGCTTCGGCACCCTCGCCATGAAGTGGCTGATCCCTCGCCTGCCCGGCTTTCTGGAACGCCACCCCGGCCGCCGGGTGCGGATTCTCGAGGATCACGGCCCGGTCGACTTCAGCCGCGGCGTCGACGCCGCCATCCGCATCGACACCGGCGAGCGGACGCCGTTCCGCGCCCTGGCGTTCATGGATCACGCCCACGGCCCGGTGCTGTCGCCCGCCCTGCTGGCCGAGATCGGCGGCGATCCGGCGCGCGTGCTCGCCCTGCCCCGCCTCTACAGCGAGACCTTTCCCCAGGCCTTCCGTGAATGGGCCGCCCGGGCGGGGGTCGATCTGCCGCCCTCGACGCTGGACCGCGAGTTCGAGCACAACACCTACATGATCGAGGCCGCCGCCGCGGGCCTCGGAGTCGCCGCCGCGCCCTGGGCTTTCGTCTGTCACGACATCGAGCGCGGCCGCCTTGTCGCGCCCTTCGGGTTCGAACCCGTGCCGGCCCGCTACCTCTATCTGCGGCCTCGACTGGGCGACAATCCGCTGGCCGAGGCCTTCGGCGCTTGGCTGCAGCAGGAGGGCGCGGCGAGCCCGCTCCCGCCGCCGCCTCAGACCTTCAAGGTCTAGGCCTTCTTCGCCGCCACAGCCTCGAGATAGGCCTCGGTCAGCTCGGCGAAGACAGAGCGTTCGGGTTTACGCGCGCCCAGGTGGATGTGGCGCAGCTCGGCCATGAAGGCCTCCCACAGCGGCGGGCCGCCGTCTTCCAGCAGCTGGGCGCGGATCGAGAGTTCGGGCGAGGCCACCGTGTGCCGCCGCCCCCATGCGCCCATGTGGACCAGCAGCGGCAGCAGGCGGATCGAAGGTTCGGTCAGGCTGTAGATCACGCCCTGGCGATGCGAGGGGTCCGGCGCGCGGCCCAGCATGCCGCCGGCCACCAGGCGCTTCAGGCGATCCGCCAGGATGTTGGAGGCGATGCCTTCCTCGGACTGGGTCAATAGCTCGCGATAGCGCCGGCGATTACCGAACATCAGGTCGCGGATCACCAGCAGACTCCAGCGGTCGCCCAGCATCTCCAAGGTCAGGTTGATCGGACAGCCGGACCGGAACTCGCTCTCCAAGACCATTTCCCCTGAGCCGCGGCCTTGCCGCCGGTCGATACCCAGGTTATGCCATAACTGCTTGCGCCGTGCAATCAGTTGGAGACTTCGGATGGCCCTGGAACTCTTCGCCCACCCCTTCTCCTCCTACTGCCAGAAGGCGTTGATCGCGTTCTATGAGAACGAGATCCCGTTCGAGTATCGGGTGCTCGGGTCCGACGCCGAGATCGGCGAGCGGTTCGCCAAGCTCTGGCCGATCAAGCGCTTCCCGATCCTGGTCGACGAGGGGCGCACCATCCTCGAGGCCAGCATCATCATCGAGCACCTTGCCGTGCATCATCCGGGGCCGGTGAAGCTCATCCCGGAAGACGCCGACGAGGCGATCGAGGCCCGGATGATGGACCGGTTCTTCGACAATTACGTAAACAGCCCGCAGCAGCGGATCGTGTTCAATTCGCTGCGGCCCGAGGCCGACCGCGACCCCTACGGCGACGCCGAGGCCCGCAAGATGCTGGAGACTTCCTACGCCTGGCTCGATGAAGTGATGGCCTATCGCAAATGGGCGTCCGGCGGGTCGTTCAGTCTCGCCGACTGCGCGGCGGCGCCGGCTCTGTTCTACGCGGACTGGACCCACGCGATCCCCGAGGAATTCACCAACGTCCACGCCTACCGCCGCCGCCTGCTGGCCCGCCCCTCCTTCGACCGCTGCGTCGAGGAAGGCCGCCCCTTCCGCGCGTACTTCCCGCTCGGCGCGCCCGACCGGGACTAGGGTCGCCCCTCGTACAGCCGCTTCAGCACCGCCGGCGCCAAGCCCGGCAGGTCCTCGGCGATCAGGCCCGGACCGAAGGCGGCGGCGCATTCGGCGTGGATCCAGGCCGCAGCGCAGGCGGCCTCGAAGCTGGGCATGCCCTGGGCGATCAGGCCGGCGATGAACCCGGCCAGCACATCGCCCGATCCGGCCGTCGCCAGCCACGGCGAGCCATTCAGCGACACGGCCGCGCGGCCGTCCGGGGCGGCGACCACGGTGTCCGGCCCCTTCAGCAGCACGGTCGCGCCGGCCTTGCGCGCCGCCTGACGGGCGGCGGTGATCCGTTCAGGCGCGCTGGCCAACAGGCCGGGGAAGATGCGTTCAAACTCGCCCTCGTGCGGGGTCAGCACGTCGTCGCGGTCGAGGGCGGAGAACAGGGCCTCGGGCTCACTCTGGAAGCTGGTGAACACGTCGGCGTCGACCACCAGGGCGGCGCCTGTCCGAGCCAGCGCCAGCAGGCGGTTGCGGGTCGACTCCCCCACGCCGGCGGCCGGGCCGATGATGGCGGCGTCGGCGCGCTCGGCGGCGGCGGTCAGGGCCGCGTCGTCGCCGAACGGCTGCAGCATCACGGCCTCGAGGTGGGCCGCGTTGACCGCCAAGGCGTCCGGCGGCGACAGAAGGGTGACGACGCCGGCCCCGATGCGCAGGCCCGCGCGGGCGGACAACCGCGCCGCCCCGGTGCTCCACGCCCCACCGCTGACCACGACGAGGCGGCCGCGCCGGTGCTTGTGGGCGTCGGCCTTGGGCCAGGGCATCGCATGGCCCCATAGCGCCGGGCGATTGCACCAGAGCTCGACCTCCCCCTCGGAAGGCGGCATGCCGATGTCGACGACGCCGACCTGGCCGCAGGCGGCGCGTCCACGCGCCAGGACATGGGCGAGCTTGCGGGTGTGGAAGGTGATGGTCATGCCGGCGGACAGCGCAGGACCGCGTCCCACGGGCGCGCCGGTGTCGGGCGAAAGCCCACTGGGAACATCGAGGGCGACGATCTGCGAGCCAAGCCCCGCCGCCGCCTCGGCCAACTGGGCCGCCACGCCCGCGAGCGGGCGCGAGAGGCCCGTGCCGAACAAGGCGTCGATATAGAGATGACCAGGCTCCAGCCGCGGCGACAGCGGATGCACCTCGCCCCTCCAGCCGTCCGCCGCCCGCCGCGCCTCCGCCGTCGAAGGCGGCGCCAGCGCCTGGACCTGCACGGGCCAGCCAAATCGCTTCAGGTGGCGGGCGACCACATAGCCGTCGCCGCCGTTGTTGCCCGGGCCGCACCAGACCACGCAGGGCCGCCGCGAAAACCGCGACCGCACCGCCTTGGCGGCCGCCGCTCCGGCCCGCTCCATCAGCTCGGTCGCCGCCCTCCCGCCCTCGATCGCCCGCTGCTCGGCGGCGTGCATTTCGGCGGCGGTGAGGATGGCGAGGGGCATGGAGGTTTTGTCGCAAACCCGCCGCATCCCGTCACGCCCCCGCGCCGCCGCAAAAGTCAGCAGCTCACCAGCTGAGGTCGCCATGGCCGAATCTGCCGCCTCGCCGAAATCCCGCCGTTTTTGCGATTCCGTCGCTCGAACTCGCGGCCACCGCCCGCGAGGCTTGCACCGAGCCCTCGATTTGACCGTTGCGCCGGGAGAAATCGGCCGCTTTGACGATTTGCGTGGATTTTATGCACCTGTCGCTCAAATTTCAGGCGCCAATCATGAAACCCAGGCATTGGCAGACCCCGATCCGTTGTGCGACTTGTCCCGCCGCGCGGGGGCGTGCTCCTTCCCCGCGACCGCGCAGCGACGCCCTCGTCGCGCGGTTGTTCGAACGCCTCCCGAGGACCTGACTCAGGCATGAAAAAGATCGTCATCAAGCCGTTCAAACTCGACGAGGTGAAGGAGGCCCTGCAGGAGCTGGGCGTCCAGGGCATGACGGTGCTGGAAGCCAAGGGCTACGGCCGTCAGAAGGGGCAGACCGAACTCTACCGCGGCGCCGAGTACGTCGTGGACTTCCTGCCCAAGATCAAAATTGAAGTCGTGGTGGCCGACGACCAGCTCGCCGGCGCCATCGAGGCCATCAGCCAGGCCGCCCGCACGGGCCGCATCGGCGACGGCAAGGTTTTCGTGTCGGAGATCACCGAGGTGATCCGCATCCGCACGGGGGAGAGCGGCGCCGCGGCCGTCTAAGGCCAAGGCGTTCAATAAATTACGGCGATAAGGGGATATCCAATGGCCACCGCAAAAGACATCCAGGCTCTGATCAAGGAAAAGGACGTCAAGTACGTCGACGTCCGCTTCACCGACGTGCGCGGCAAGCTGCAGCACGTGACCTTCGACATCGACCTGGTCGATGATGAGTTCCTGACCGACGGCACCATGTTCGACGGCTCGTCGATCGCCGGCTGGAAGGCCATCAACGAAAGCGACATGAAGCTGCGTCCGGACCTGGACACCGCCTACATCGACCCCTTCTACCAGCAGACCACCCTGTGCCTGCACTGCGACGTGGTGAACCCGGACTCGGGCACCCCCTACAACCGCGACCCGCGCTCGATGGCCAAGTCGGCCCTCAACTTCGTCAAGTCGACGGGCATCGGCGACACTGTCTACTTCGGTCCGGAAGCTGAGTTCTTCATCTTCGACGACGTGAAGTGGTCCACCGCCCCGCACAACACGGGCTACAGCTACGACTCGACCGAGCTGCCGATCAACGGCGACAAGGACTATCCGGAAGGCAACATGGGCCACCGCCCGGGCCCGAAGGGCGGCTACTTCCCGGTGAACCCGGTCGACAGCGCCCAGGACCTGCGCGGCGAAATGCTGGCCGTCATGGGCGAGCTCGGCATGAAGCCGGAAAAGCACCACCACGAAGTGGCCCCGGCCCAGCACGAACTCGGCCTGAAGTTCGACACCATGATCGTCATGGCCGACCGTCTGCAGATGTATAAGTACGTCATCCACAACGTGGCGGCGGCTTACGGCAAGACGGCCACCTTCATGGCCAAGCCGATGTTCGCCGACAACGGCTCGGGCATGCACGTGCACCAGTCGATCTGGGGCGAAGGCAAGCCGCTGTTCGCCGGCGACAAGTACGCTGGCCTGTCGGACATGTGCCTGTGGTACATCGGCGGCATCATCAAGCACGCCAAGGCCATCAACGCCTTCTCGAACTCGACCACCAACAGCTACAAGCGCCTGGTGCCGGGCTACGAAGCCCCGGTGAAGCTGGCCTACTCGGCCCGCAACCGCTCGGCCTCGATCCGCATCCCGCACGTCGACAGCCCGAAGGCCAAGCGTCTGGAAGCCCGCTTCCCCGACCCCATGGGCAACCCGTACCTGACCTTCACCGCCCTGCTGATGGCCGGCATCGACGGCATCATCAACAAGATCGACCCGGGCGCCCCGGCCGACAAGAACCTCTACGACCTGCCCCCGCGCGAGCAGAAGAAGGTCCCGGAAGTCTGCGGCTCGCTGCGTGAAGCCCTGGAATCCCTCGACAAGGACCGCGCCTTCCTGAAGGCCGGCGGCGTCATGGATGACGACTTCATCGACAGCTACATCGAGCTGAAGATGGAAGAAGTGATGCGTCTGCAACTGCACCCGCACCCGGTCGAATTCGACATGTACTACAAGTGCTAATCAGCGCTTCTTAGTGCGACAGGACGAGGCCGCCGGAGCGATCCGGCGGCCTTTTTCTTATGCTGCGACCGATGGCGCGTTTCCCCTGGTCGCCGCGCAAGCTCATGCTACATCTCCGGCGATACTCGGAGACGCGTTGCATGTTTCGAATTCTTGGCGGGGTCGGTCTGGCCGCAACGGCGGTTCTGGCGCACGCCGCCACCCCTGTGGCGCAGCCGCCGGCGACGCGTAAGGTTCCGGCCGCCGATGTCATCCAGGGCGTCAGCGTCGCCGACCCTTATCGCTGGCTGGAGGACGACAAGGCGCCCGAGGTGAAGGCCTGGAGCGAGACGCAGAACGCCCGCACCCGCGCCTATCTCGACGCCATCCCCGGCCGCGCTGCCGTCCAGGCCCGTATCAGCGCCCTGATGAAGGCCGCCGCGCCCTCGACCTATGACCTGCGGGCCAGCCGCTCGCGCCTGTTCGCCCTCTACAACGACCCCGCCTTCCAGCAGGCGCAGCTGATCACCATGGGCCTCGACGCCGACCCGGCGGGCCATCAGGTGATCGTCAATCCCAATGCCCTGAACACCCAGGGCCTCTTGGCCATCGACTGGTTCGAGCCCTCGCCCGACGGTTCGAAGGTCGCCGTCTCCATGTCGCTCGGCGGCAGCGAGGACGGCAGCCTGCATGTGTTCGACGTGGCCACCGGCCGCGAGATCGAGCCGGTGATCCCGCGGGTGCAGTACCCCACGGGCGGCGGCTCCCTGGCCTGGACCAAGGCCGGCGACGGCTTCTGGTACACCCGTTATCCGGACGAGACCGCCCCCGAGGCCGACCGCCATTTCTTCCAGCAGGCCTATTTCCACAAGCTGGGCAGCGACTGGAAGGCCGATCCCCTGGTGCTGGCCACCAAGGACGGCGTGCCGCGCACCGCCGAAATCTTCCTCGACAACCGGAACGGCATCGACGCCGCCCTGGCCTCGGTGCAGCTCGGCGACGGCGGCGAGTGGCAGCACTGGCTGCTGACGCCGGGCGCCCCCGCGCGCAAGGTGGGCGAGTACGCCGACAAGGTGGTCACCGCCGCCCTCGGGGCCTACGGCGCGATCTATGGCGTCAGCCACCTAGGCGCGCCCAACGGCA
>JAFKGN010000053.1 GCA_017307205.1 Caulobacterales bacterium | reverse complement strand
GGCTTCCTCTACACCGGCGACGTCGCCCTGCGCCCAAGCGCGGCGCGCGGCGAGCCGGCGGCCACGCGCATGATGGTCTGGCTGGCCTAGACAAGCCACAATGGGCGGAGCTCGAGCGGCTCCGCCCGCCCTTTTCCTGATATTTTTGTGTCGGCCCGCCTCAAGCTGGGCCAAAAGAAGCCCGCCATGAAGTTTCTCGACCAGTGCAAGATCTACGTACGCTCCGGCGACGGCGGCGGCGGATCCGTGTCGTTCCGGCGCGAGAAGTATATCGAGTACGGCGGCCCGGACGGCGGCGACGGCGGCAAGGGCGGTGACGTCTGGATCGAGGCGGTTGAGGGGCTGAACACCCTGATCGACTACCGCTACCAGCAGCATTTCAAGGCCGGCACCGGCGTGCACGGCATGGGCCGCAACCGCCACGGCGCGGCCGGCGACGACGTAGTGCTGAAGGTGCCGGTCGGCACGCAGATTCTCGACGAGGAGCGCGAGGAACTGCTCTACGACCTCGACGAGCCCGGCATGCGCATCCTGCTGGCCCAGGGCGGCAACGGCGGCTGGGGCAACGACCGCTTCAAGGGGCCGATCAACCAGGCGCCCAAGCACGCCAATCCCGGCCAGCCCGGCGAGGAGCGTTGGATCTGGCTGCGGCTGAAGCTGATCGCCGACGCCGGCCTGGTCGGCCTGCCCAACGCCGGCAAGTCGACCTTCCTGGCCGCCGCCTCGGCCGCCAAGCCGAAGATCGCCGACTATCCCTTCACCACCCTGACGCCGAACCTCGGCGTCGTGGACCTGTCGCAGGGCGAACGCTTCGTCCTGGCCGACATCCCGGGCCTCATCGAGGGCGCCTCGGAAGGCGCCGGCCTCGGCACCCGCTTCCTCGGCCACGTCGAGCGCACCGCCGTGCTGATCCACCTGGTCGACGCCACCCAGGAAGACGTGGCCGGGGCCTATGTCACCATCCGCGGCGAGCTGGAGGCCTATGACGAGGGCCTCGCCGACAAGCCGGAGCTTCTGGCCCTCAACAAGATCGACGCGCTCGACGACGAGACCCGCGCCGAGAAGGCGGCGGAGCTGGAGGCGGCCTCGGGCGTGAAGCCCTACTTGATCTCCGGCGTCTCCGGCGAAGGCGTGCGCGACGTGCTGCGCCGCGCCGCGCGGCTGGTGCGCGAAGCGCGGGGCCTGGCCCCCGTTGACGACGAGGACGAGGCCCCCACCCCCGGCGGATGGCGGCCGTGAGCATCGTCGCCGGCGGTCCTGGGGGCCGCGAACTCGCCGCCGCTCGGCGCATCGTCGTGAAGGTGGGGTCGGCCCTCGTGGTGGACCCTCACACCGGCGCGCCCAATCGCGCCTGGCTCGCAGACTTCGCCGCCGACGTGGCGCGCCTGCGGGCGCGGGGCCAATCGGTGTTGGTCGTATCGTCCGGGGCCGGAGCTCTGGGTCGCAAACGGCTCGGCCTGGCTCGCCGGGCCAGCACCTTGCCGGAGAAGCAGGCCGCGGCCGCCGCCGGCCAGTCCCTGCTGATGCGGGTCTGGGAAGAGGCGTTCGAGCCGCATGGCGCTGCCTGCGCCCAGATCCTGCTGACCCGCGACGACACTGAAGTCCGCCGTCGCTGGCTGAATGGCCGGGCCACGCTCGAAACCCTGCTTGGCCTCGGCGTCGTGCCAGTGATCAACGAGAACGACACCGTGGTCACCGAGGAAATCCGCTACGGCGACAACGACCGTCTGGCCGCGCGCGTGGCTCAGATGATCGGGGCGGAGGCCCTGGTGCTGCTCAGCGACATCGATGGCCTCTACACCGCCGACCCGCGCAGCAATCCGGCGGCCCGCCACCTGCCGCGCGTGAGCCATATCAGCGACGAGATCGAAGCCATGGCCGGCGGCGCGAACGCCAGCGCCGGGGTCGGCACCGGGGGCATGGCCACCAAGCTCATCGCGGCCCGCATGGCGTCGACCGCCGGTTGCGCCACCATCATCACCCTCGGCACCCGGCCCTCGCCGCTTTGGGAGGTCGAGGACGGCGCCCGCGCCACGGTGTTCGAACCGTCGACCTCGGCGACGGCCGCTTACAAGGCCTGGATCGCCGGCGCCTTGCACCCCCAGGGCGCCCTGCGGGTCGACAGTGGCGCGGCGACCGCGCTCGCCAGGGGCAAGAGCCTGCTCGCCGCGGGCATGACGGGCGTCGAAGGGCGTTTCGAGAAGGGCGATGCGGTGATCATCCGCGACCTCGCGGGCCGCGAGATCGCCCGTGGCCTGGTGCGCTACGACGTCGCCGACGCCCAGAAAATCGTCGGCCTCAAGTCGGTCGACATCGAACCAGCGCTCGGCTTCACCGAGGGTCCGGTTGTCCACGCCGACGATCTGGCCTTCACGGACCGGCCGGTTCCGGTCTAGAGGGCAAGAGCGATGGATGACGCTGGTATGACGCTGGAAGCCCGCATGGGGCAGTTGGGCCGCGCGGCGCGCGTGGGCGCCGCGGCCCTGCGCACGGCGACGGCGGAGCAACGCACGGCCGCGATCCGCGCCATGGCCCGCGCAATTCCGCGTCACGCCGAGGCGATCCTGGCCGCCAACGCCCGCGACATGGAAGAGGCCGCCGCCAAGGGCATCAGCGGCCCGATGCTGGAGCGCGGCCTGCTCAATCCTGATCGCGTCGCCGCCCTGGCCAAGGCCATCGACGAGGTGGCCGACATTCCCGATCCCGTCGGCGCCGAGATCGCCCGCTGGACGCGGCCCAACGGCTTGGACATCGCGCGCGTGCGCACGCCGATCGGCGTGGTCGCCATCATCTACGAGAGCCGTCCGAACGTGACGGCCGACGCCGCGGCTCTCTGCGTGCGGTCCGGCAACGCCGCCATCCTGCGCGGCGGCTCGGAGTGCATCCGCTCGAACCTGGCCATCTACGCCGCCATCGCGGAAGGCCTGGCCGAGGCCGGTCTGCCGAAGTCCTGCGTGCAGGTGGTCGGCACCACCGACCGCGCCGCCGTCGGCATGATCTTGGCGGGTCTCGATCGCAACGTCGACCTGATCATTCCGCGCGGCGGCAAGAGCCTGGTCGCCCGGGTGCAGGCCGAGGCGCGCGCGCCGGTGCTGGGTCACCTCGAAGGCCTGAACCACGTCTTTGTCCACGCCGCCGCCGATCCGGCCAAGGCGCGCGACATCGTCATCAACGCCAAGCTGCGCCGCGTTTCCGTGTGCGGGGCCGCCGAGACCCTCCTGGTCGACAAGGCGGCGGCTGAATCCCTGCTGCCCGTGCTGGCCGAAGGCTTGGCCAACGGCGGCTGCGAGCTGCGCGGCGACGCCGCCGCCCGCGCCATCGCGCCCGGCATGGTCGAGGCCGTCGAAGACGATTGGACGACCGAGTATCTCGAGCCGATCATTTCGGTGGCCGTGGTTGACGGGGTGGAGGGCGCCGCCGCCCACATCGCCCGCTACGGCTCCGGCCACACCGACGCCATCGTCACCGAGGACGCGAAGGCCGCCGAGCGCTTCGTCGCCCTGGTCGACAGCGCCATCGTGCTGGTCAACGCCTCGACCCAGTTCGCCGATGGCGGCGAGTTCGGCTTCGGCGCCGAAATCGGCATCGCCACAGACAAGCTTCATGCCCGCGGCCCGGTGGGGGCCGAACAGCTGACGACCTTCAAGTATGTGGTTCGCGGGACCGGCCAGACTCGTCCCTGAGGCGGGCCGGCCCGGCGCCCTGCGCACAGGCTTCGCCCTGGCGCCGGGGATGCGCGTGGGTCTTTACGGCGGCTCGTTCAATCCGGTCCACGAAGGCCATCTGCATGTCGCCGAGACGGCGTTGACCCGCCTGGGCCTCGACCGGGTGATCTGGCTGGTCTCCCCGCAGAATCCGCTCAAGCCGAGCCACGAGACCGCTGAGCTGGCCGACCGCCTCGCCGCCGTCCGCCTCCGCGCCCGGGGCCCGCATATGGTGGTCTCCGACGTCGAAAGCCGGGTCGGCAGCCGCTACACCATCGACACCCTGCGCATCCTCAAGGCGCGCTACCCCGGCGTGCATTTCGTCTGGATCATGGGCGCTGACAGCCTGGCGAGCTTCCACCGTTGGCGCGGCTGGACCCAGATCATGCGCACCATGCCCGTCGCCGTGGTCTCACGACCCTGGGCGGCGCTGAAGGCCCGCACCTCGCCCGCCGCTCGCCGTTTCGCCCATGCACGCGTCTCGGCGGACGCCGCCGGAGGGCTCGCGACCCGGCGCCCGCCGGCCTGGGTCTATCTTACGGGGCCTCTGAACTTCGCCTCGTCGACGGCCCTGCGGGAGCGCTCGCGCAAGGGCGGCTGATTCGCCCCTGACGGGACGGGCTTTTCGTGCTATGGCTCCCGCTTGCGTAGACGCACCTGGAGCAATCCGCTGAGTAACGACCCCGCGCCCCTGGCGCATGAAGCGAGCGCCGACAAGGCCGCTTCCGAGGTTCCCAGTAAGAGCCGGACCCTGCCGGCCGAGCGCCTGGAACCCCTGATCCTCGCCCGTCTCGATGACGACAAGGCGCAGGACGTTGTGCACATCGACCTGAAGGACAAGAGCTCGGTCGCCGACAGCCTGATCGTGGCGTCGGGCCGTTCGCACCGTCACGTCGGCGCCATGGCCGACCACCTGCTGCGCGCCCTGAAGGACGCCGGCGTGGGCAAGGCGCGCGTCGAAGGCCTGCCGCATTGCGACTGGGTGCTGATCGACGCCGGCGACGTGATCATCCACCTGTTCCGTCCCGAAGTCCGGGCCTTCTACAACATCGAGAAGATCTGGTCGGTCGAGCCGCCCCCGCGCGCGGCGTTCGCCAACTAAGGCGTGAAAATCGTTCTGCTGGTCGACGGCAAGCTCTCAGCCACGCCTGAGGGCAAGCTGGCGCTCGACTACGCCCAGCGCGCCACGGCCTCGGGCCGCTCCCTGGGGCTCGGCCCGGTCGAGATCGTCGAGATCGACCAGGCCAAGGGCAAGCTCGAAGCGCATCTCGAGGGCGCCCGGATCATCGCCTGCGACGAGCGCGGCAAGGCCTGGGCCAGCCGCGCCTTCGCCGAGCATATCGGCAAGCTGCGGGACGGCGGCGAGCGCAAGCTGGTGTTCCTGATCGGCCCGGCCGATGGCCACGATCCCGCGATCCGTAATCGCGCACATGAAATGCTGGCCTTCGGTCCGCAGACCTGGCCGCACGCTTTGGCCCGCGCCATGCTGGCCGAGCAGGTCTATCGCGCCGTCACCATCCTCGGCGGCGGCCCGTATCACCGGGATTGAAGCGCCTCACTGGGCGCGGTGAAGCTGTCCGAAGCGGTCCTGCACGTGCAGCGTCACAGGCAACTCGACCACCTGCTCCGCCAGGCGTTGGGCCACGAGCCTGGCCTCGTCCGCGGTGGCGAATGAGCCGAACCTCAGACCATCTCCGATGATCGTCCACCGACCGGCGATGGCGACCACTCCATAGTTCAGATCGAGCATGGTGCTCTCTCCCTAATGACGGGAGGGTGCGCCTCGTCCGCTCGCGTGGCAAGCGAAGTCGGGCGCGGCCTGGTTAACGCCGCCAGACATCAGCGGCGTCGATCTTCACGATGCGACCGTGCGGCGCCAAGGCGGCCTGGACGTCCGCCCGATGGACAACAATGCGCAGCAAGGCCTTTTGGGCGCGCTGGATGTCGTTGCGCGGCGGGTCAGCGTCGGGCCAATCGACCTGCATCAACTCAAGCGCCTGCTGTCGCTCGCCGGGGTTCCCCAAGGATGAGACCAGCCCCGCCGCTACGCCGTCGGCGTCTCCCATGCAGAGCGCGACATCGATCTTCAGCATATTCGCGCCATTGTCGCGCATGGCCATCAGCGCCCGCCGCGCAGCCTCGGCTTCCGCCGTTTGGCCCAGGGCTTGGTGGGCGCACGCCTGCGCCCTCAGACCCACGCCGCGCCCATAGGCGCTTACGCCTCGGGATAGAGCAAGGTCGACAAGTCGCAGAGCTTCCTTGGGCTCCTCGGACGCGCTGGCGACGGCCATGTTCAGCACCGAGCTGACATTGGCCTGGCCGTGTTCCGAGGTCGCGGCGGCTTGGCGGCGCGCCGCGACTTCCTGTTCCCATCCGTGCAGGCGGCCGAGCAGTTCGCCCCGCCGTTCACGCAGCGCGCCCAGATAGTCGGTCGTATCCCTGAAAGAGGTGGGTGCGCGCCCGGCCTGGGCCAGGGCGGCGTCAATCACCTGCACGGCTTCGGCGTCGGCGTGCAGGGCGCTCAGCAGGGCGGCCTCCTGCCAGGCGCCATAGATCCACTGCGGGTTTTTCGCCCGCGTTGCCCGAAGCCGAGCGAGCTGGTCTTCAGTCATCTCGCGCGGAGTGGGCAGGGACCAGCCGTCGGCGAACAGACCGTCGTAGCGACGGTCGGACCTGATTGTCCGCCCGACATTCGCGGCGCCGAGCGTCGTCGTCATCCGACGGGCCTCGTCGACGCGGCCCGTCGCAAGGTCCTTGCGGATGACGGTGAGCTTGAGGAAGTCGATGACCTGGAGGGCGTTCCGCGGCCGCCAGCTGGCGAGCAGAGCCTCGTCGAGGGCGGCTTCTTCCGCCTCCTCCGCCGGATTGAGTGCGGGTCGCCCGGCGGTCGACAGGATGATCCTGTCCGGCGTGAGACTCAGGGTGTCGGGGTGCTGGGTCGCGAGCACCGTCAGGGCCCGCCGTTTGATGGCGTTGGCGTCGGGCTCCGGGCCGCCGCGAGACGCTTCATAGACAGCCATCTGGGCCACCAGGCCCTGCTGCCCGGGTAGTTTGGAGGCGGAGCGGGCGGCGACGGCGGCATAGTCGACCATGCCCAGGTCGCTCGCCACCTGCGCGTCAAGCGCCAGGATGCGACCCCGCACCTCTGGTGTCTCCGCCAGGAAGGCGCGTGATCGGGTCAGGGCGGCCAGGGTGTCGTGTGCAGCCTTGGTCCGGTCTGCCTCATACTCGGCGCGCGCCTTTTCAAACTGAGCGGCGATTTTGGCGTTCGCTGGGCTGGCCGGCGTCTGCGCCTGGCCTGCGCCAAAACTCAGGGCAAGGAAAAACACCCCGCCGATAATCGCCTTGCGCATACCGCCTCCCCAGACGCAACCGAGGATAGATCGCGAGGCGGTGGGTCGCCAAGCGCTCAAGCGGCGTTCGATATTTTTCGATATATCGGACTTGACGTCGGCGGATTGTAAGTTAGATATATCGGCAAGTTCGTTATATCGGAGTTACATCGAACATGTTTGGACGACATCATCATCATTTCCACGGCCGTCATGCCTTTGGGCGCGGACCGTTCGGCTTCCATGGCCATGACCGCGAAGGCTTCGGCCGGGGCGAGGGTCGTGAAGGCCGCGAGGGCTTTCGAGGCCGCGGCCGAGGCGGTCGCATGGGCCGCTTCTTCGAGCAGGGCGACCTGCGCTTCGTGGTGCTCAAGCTGATCGCCGAGAAGCCGGCTCACGGCTATGAGCTGATCAAGGCGGTGGAAGAGGCCGCCGGCGGCGCGTATGCCCCCAGCCCGGGCGTGATCTACCCGACCCTGACCCTGCTGGAAGACCTCGGCTACGTCTCGGTGAGCGAAGGCGGCGGGCGCAAGCTCTACACCATCACCCCTGAGGGCGAGGCTTATCTGGCCGACAACCAGCCGATGGTCAGCGGTCTGTTCGACCGCATGGCTCAGGTCGCCGCCGCCAGCGCCGCCTTCTCGCCGCAGATCCTGCGGGCCCGCGAGAACCTGAAGACCGCCCTGCGGCTGAAGCTCACCGCCGGCGCCCTGACCGCCGAACAGGTCAAGGCCATCGCCGACGCCCTCGACGCGGCCGCCCAGGCGGTGGAGCAGGCGTAATGGCTGAACCGCTCACTGTCAGAGTGCCGACCGACAAGTCGGCGCGCTACATGACCCAGCTGGCCAAGCACTGGAGCCACAAGTTCGAGGTGCAGCTGACGGCGACCACGGCGACGGTGCCGCTGCCGTTCGGCCTGCTGACCATGCAGGCCGAACCGGACGCCATTGTCGGCCGTTTCGAACCGACCCCCGAGGCCGACCTCAAGCGGCTGAAAGAGGTGTTCGAAAACCACCTCAACCGCTTCGCCTTCCGTGAGGGCGAGCTAGTCTATGAGTGGAGCGCGTAAAGGCCTTCGTCATCCTGAGCGGCCCGCGCAAGCGGGCCAGTCGAAGGACGCATTGGATCGCCGCCTTGCGTGCTTCGACTGGCGCTACGCGCCGCTCAGCATGACGCTAAAACTCAGTCCATCAGCTTGCGGCTGAGATAGACGTATTCCAGGGCATAGCGCATGGCCGTCTCGTTGAGGTTGGCCGCCCCGGCGTGCCCGCCGTCGATGTTCTCGTAGTAGAAGTAGGGATAGCCCAACGCCTTCAGCCGCGCCCCCGCCTTGCGGGCGTGGGAGGGATGCACCCGGTCGTCTTTCGTCGAGGTCTCGATGAACACCTCGGGGTATTTCTGCCCTGCCTTGAGGTTCTGCAGCGGCGAGTAGCGCTCGATCACCGCGCGCTCGGCGGGGATGGCCGGGTCGCCGTACTCGCCGGCCCACGAGGCGCCCGCGCCGATCTGGGTGTAGCGCAGCATGTCGAACAGCGGCACCTGCACGACGATGGCGTTGTAGAGGTCCGGCCGCTGGGTCAGGGCCACGCCCATCAGCAGGCCGCCGTTGGAGCCGCCCATGATCCCCAGTCGGCGAGGCGAGGTGATCTTGCGGGCGATCAGGTCCTCCGAGACGGCGAAGAAGTCATCGTAGGCCTTCTGGCGGTCGGCTTTTAGCGCCGCCTCGTGCCAGTTGGGGCCGAACTCGCCGCCGCCGCGGATGTTGGCGACCACATAGGTCCCGCCGCGCTCCAGCCACAGCTTGCCCATGGCGCCCGAGTAGGCGGGTGTCATCGAAATCTGGAAGCCGCCATAGGCGTAGAGAAGGGTTGGGGCCGAGCCGTCGTACTTCACCCCCTTCGGCCGCACGACGAAGTAGGGGATCCTGGTCCCGTCCTTCGAGGTCGCCTCGAATTGCTCGACCACGTGGGTGGAGGCGTCGAAGCGCGGCGGCAGGGCCTTGATCGCCTCGGCTTTCAGGCTCGCGCCATCGACCAGCCACAGGGTGGTGGGGGCGAGATAGCCGGTGACGCTGACCAGCAGCCGGTCGTCGTCGTCGGAGGCGGAGACGAGGTCGACGCTGCTGTCGGCCGGCAGGGCGGGGGTTTGGAAGGTCCAACCGCCGGGGCCATGGCTGTAGACGCGCAGGGCGCCGCGAACGTTGTCGTAGAGCGAGACGGCCAGCTTGCCGTGACTGATCGCCGTGCCTTCCACCGACTGGCGGGCGGTCGGCCGCAGGATCAGCGTCGGCTTGGCCGAGGCGGGCGCCGCCTTGAGGGCGGCGAGATCATAGGCCGCGAGGTCGCCGGACTTCAGGTTCTGCTCGGGCCAGTCCTGCTCAAGGCTGAACACCATCTGGCCGTCGATCAGCCCCTTGAGGCTGGAGCGCAACGGCAGGGGCAGCTTCACTGGCGCGGCTGCGCCCAGCAGATAGAACTCGGACTCGAAGAAGCTGACGCCGCGCAGAATGATCGACGCCTGGGCGACGCCGCGATTGTCGCGCAGCACGATCGGCTGGACGGAGACGTCCTCCGGCTTGCCGCGGAACACCTCGATCGCCTGGTCGAGCGGCTGGCCACGTTTCCAGCGCTTGATGATCATCGAATAGCCGGAGGCGGTCAGGGTGCCTGGACCCCAGTCACGGCCGATCAGCAGGGCGTCGGCGGTCTCCCACTCCACGTTCTGCTTGCTGGACGGAGAGACGAAGCCGTCTTTCACGAAGCCGCCGGCGGCGACGTCGAACTCGCGGATCGTCACGGCGTCCTTGCCGCCGTCGGAGAGGTAGACGAGGCAGCGCTTGCCGTCGGGCTGCAGGCAGTCGGTCCCCTTCCAAACCCAGTTGGCGTTCTCGGCCTTGGACAGGGCGTCGAGGTCGATCAGCGTGCGCCATTGCGGTGCGGCGGTGCGATAGCTGGCCATGGTGGTGGTGCGCCAAAGGCCTCGCACATGATCGGCGTCCTGCCAGAAGCCGCGCAGGCTGCCGTCGGCTGCGAAGCCCGCCGGTGGGATGCGGTCCTTGGCGGTGAGGATGTCGAGGGCCTTCTGGCGGAAGTCGGCGTAGCGGGCGTCGCCCTGCAGCACGGCCAGGGAGCGGGTGTTCTCGGCCCGCGCCCAATCGAGCGCCTGCTTGCCCTCGATCTCCTCCGTCCAGCCGAGGCCATCGGAATTGAGCGCGGGGACTTGGGACATGGCGACCGTGGAACTGAGGGCGAAAGCGGCGAAAGCGGCGAAGGCGGCGAGCATCAGGCGCATGGCGACAGCCTAGCTGGGCGGCATATGTCAGAGCCAGGGGTTATGAAGGCTTCGATTGACAGAGGCCCGTCCTGGGCGTGTCCTCCGCCGCGCTCGAGGGAGCGCAAGCCTCCCCGCTCAGAAGGAACTCGTCATGAAGCGTATGATCCTCGCCGGCGTTCTCGCCACCGCCGCCCTTGTCGCCGGCGTCGCCAATGCGGCCACTGAGACGTTCACCGCCACCCTCGCCGCCCCGGCCGGCATCACCTCCTCCGGCAAGGGGACGGGGACCTTCACCTTCGACACCACCACCAAGGCCCTGACCTACTCGGTGACCTATGATGGTCTGACCGGCCCGGCGACCATGGCCCACATCCACGGCCCCGCCGATCCGGGCGCCAACGCCGGCGTGCAGGTGCCGTTCGCCAACGCCGCCGCCAGCCCGATCACCGGCACGGCCACCCTGACCGACGCCCAGGTCGCCGACCTCGAGGCCGGCAAGTACTATGTGAACGTCCACACGGCGGCCAATCGTGGCGGCGAAATCCGTGGCCAATTGACCAAGAAATAGGGCCTGTCCGCCCTGCGTGCTTCGACACGCGCCTGCGGCGCTACTCAGCATGACGGCGGTGGGTTGGCTCTCGATCTGCTGAGATCGTCATCCTGAGTAGGCCGCGAAAGCGGCCGTGTCGAAGGACGCAAAGACTGTAAGCGCGAGCGTGACCTTGCTGCACGTGCGCTTGGGCGCTGCTTGCCCTATATACCGCCGGCCATGGGCCGCTCGTTTTTGAAGATGAACGGGCTCGGCAACGACTTCGTCGTTATCGAGACCCGCACCCAGCCGTTCCAACCGACGGCCGAGGAAGTGCGCGCCATCGCCGATCGGGCGACGGGCGTGGGCTGCGACCAGCTGATCGCCATCGATCCCTCGGCCAAGGCCGACGCCGGCATGCGCATCTGGAACGCCGACGGCTCGGAGGTTGACGCCTGCGGCAACGCCACCCGCTGCGTCGGCTGGATTCTGATGCAGTCGTCGGGCCGCGACGCCGCCAGCATCGAGACCGCCGCCGGCATCCTGTATGCCCGCCGCGGCGAGGGAACCAACGTCAGCGTCGACATGGGCGAACCCGGCCTCGACTGGACGCAGGTGCCGCTGGCCGAGGAGATGGACACCCGCAACATCGAGCTGCAGGTCGGCCCGATCGACAATCCGCACCTGCACACGCCCGGCGCGGTGAGCATGGGCAATCCGCACGTGGTGTTCTTCGTCGACGACGCCGAGACCGCGCCGGTGCGCGGCGCCGGCTCGCTGATCGAGCACCACCCGCTGTTCCCTGAAGGCGTCAACGTCGGCTTCGCCGAGGTGCGGGCGCGGGACGACATCCGTCTGAAGGTGTGGGAACGCGGCGCCGGCCAGACCCTGGCCTGCGGCACCGGCGCCTGCGCGGCCCTGGTGGCGGCCTCGCGTCGCGGCCTGACCAACCGCCGCGCCAAGGTCGAGATGGATGGCGGCGTGCTGGAGATCGAGTGGCGCGAGAGCGACGGTCACGTAATCATGACCGGCCCGGCCACCTTCGACTTCGCCGGCCAGCTGCCGTGAACGCACCCTTCAAGGTGGCGCCCTCCAAGGGCAAGGCGGAGGCCGCGCCTTCGCCCGACGTCGACGTCGTCACCTTCGGCTGCCGGCTGAACTTTTATGAGTCCGAAGGGCTGAAGGCCCGCGCCGCCGCCGACGGCGTGACCGATACGGTGGTGTTCAACACCTGCGCCGTCACCGGCGAGGCCGTGCGTCAAGCCCGGCAGGCGATCCGCAAGGCGCGGCGGGAGCGTCCCGGCGCCCGTATCGTCGTCACCGGCTGCGCCGCCCAGATCGATCCGGCCGGCTTCGCCGACATGCCCGAGGTCGACCTCGTGCTCGGCAACGCCGACAAGGCGGAGGCCGGCGCGCTGCTCTCGACCGAGCGGGTGGTGGCCTCCGACATCATGGCCCTGACCAAGGTCGCGCCGCGCACCGTCACGGGCCTGCGCGAACGGGCCCGCGCCCACGTCGAGGTGCAGAACGGCTGCGACCACCGCTGCACCTTCTGCGTCATCCCCTACGGCCGGGGAAACTCCCGCTCGGTGCCGGCCGGCGACATCGTCTCCGAAGTCCGTCGCCTGGCCGCCGACGACTGCCGCGAGGTGGTGCTGACCGGCGTCGACCTGACCAGCTGGGGCGCCGACCTGCCCGGCCAGCCGAGCCTCGGCCAACTGGTGGCGCGCATTCTCAAGCTGGTGCCCGAGCTGCCGCGCCTGCGCATATCCTCGATCGACGCCGCCGAGATCGACGCCGACCTGCTACGTTGCCTCGCCGAGGAGGAGCGGCTCGCGCCCTACCTGCACCTGTCGCTGCAGCACGGCGACGACCTGATCCTCAAGCGCATGAAGCGCCGCCACCTGCGGGCGGACGCCCTGAAGCTGGTCGCCGACGTGCGCGCCGCCCGGCCGGACATCGCCCTCGGCGCCGACCTGATCGCCGGCTTCCCGACCGAGAGCGACGAGGCCTTCGAGAACCTGCTGAGCCTGGTCGACGAGACCGGCCTCGCTTGGGTTCACGCTTTCCCGTTCAGCCCGCGCCCCGGCACCCCGGCTGCCCGCATGCCGCAACTGCCGCGCAGCCTGATCAAGGAGCGCGCCGCCCGCCTGCGCGCGGTCGGCGAGATGGCGCTCGCCCGCCACCTGACCGCCCAGGTCGGCCGCGTCGTGCCGGCCCTGGTCGAGAAGGAGGGCGTCGCCCGCGCCCCCGACTTCACCGAAATCCGCCTGCAGGGCCCGGCCGCGCCCGGCGAGATCACGCCGATCCGCATCACCGGCCATGACGGCAAGCACGCCCTCGGGGTCGCCGCGTGAGCCGCTCCGGCGGCTGCCAATGCGGCGCGGTGCGCTTCCGCGTCGAAGGCGAGCTCGGCCGCGCTTCGATCTGCCATTGCCGCATGTGCCAGAAGGCGTTTGGCGGCTTCTTCGGGCCGCTGGTCTCGGTGCAGACCGCGGGGCTGACCTGGACGCGCGGCGCGCCCGCTCGATTCCAGAGCTCCAACAAGGCGGCCCGGGGCTTCTGCGCCGCTTGCGGCACGCCCCTGACCTTCGAGTGGAGCGACAAGGTCATCGACCTGGCCATCGGCGCCTTCGATGAGCCGGAGGATATCGCCCCGGCCGTGCAGCTCGCGGTCGACCGTCGCCTGCCCTACGTCGAAGGCCTAGCTCGGCTGCCCGAGCGCGCCGTGGGCCTTTCGGATGAAGGCGCCGACTATCTGGGCGTCGTCTCGCACCAGCATCCCGACGAAGACACCGAGGTCTGGCCGCCGCGCTAGGTCGCCGGCGGGTCCGCCTTCTCGAACAGGCCCTTGCGGAAGCCGGGCAGGCTCCAGCCGAACTGCAGGGCAAGGCCGCGCACGGCGAAGGCGACCGCGAAGCCGGCCAGGGCCGAGGGCCAGAACGGGACGTGCGCCACGCTCAGCGCCGTGAACAGGCCCGAGCCGAGCATGGCGGGGGTGACGTAGATTTCCTTGCGCAGCAGCACATTGGGTTCGTGGGCCAGGATATCGCGCACGATGCCGCCGAAGGTGGCGGTCAGCACCCCCATCACCGCCGCCGGGACGGGGTGGACGCCCAGCGACAGGGCCTTGGCGGCGCCGACCACGCAATAGGCGGCCATGCCCAGGCTATCGAGCCAAAGAAGCAGGGTCATGCGGCCGCCCTTGCCGGGACCGAACAACCACACCGCCGCGGCGCCCGCGAGGCTGAGCAGCAGGTAGTCCGGCCGCTGCACCCAGAAGACCGGGGCGTCGATCAGCACATCGCGCAGGGTGCCGCCGCCCACGCCGGCCACGGCGGCGAAGAACACGAAGGTGACGATGTCCCGTCCCTGCCGCGCCGCCGCCAGGGCGCCGGCCGCGCCGAACACCAGCACGGCGCCGTAGTCGAGCCAGGGCAGGGCGGCCAGCAACGCTTCCATGCGCCCCTTATGGCGCGGGCGGCATCGTCTCGAAAGCCGCCAAAGCGGGATTGACCGGATCCCAGGCATGGCCGGCAGACGCCCACGTGGTGAACTGCGGCTGGTAGCGGCCCGGCGCATCGAGGCTGGCGGCGCGGACGACGAAGAACTGCGGCGTATCCGGGAAGGTCATGTGGGTCGGGCAACCGCAATCGCGGCAGAACGCCCGCTCCTTCAACGTTCCGCCGTCGCCGCGCATGCGCCACAGCGAGGCCTCGCCGGTCACCGCGACGGCGGCGTCCTTGAAGGTCAGATGCGAGGCATGGCCCGTGCCGCTTTCGCGCTGGCACTGGCGACAGCGGCAATCGAGCATGGCGATCGGCTCACCGACCACCTCGTAGCGGATCGCGCCGCAGGCGCAGCCGCCGGTATATGGCTCGACCATGACTCAGGCCTCCCCGGCGATCTCGCCCAGGCGGGGCACGATCTGACGCCAGCCCTTGCCCATGTTTTCGTGAGCGCCGGCGTTGCGCGGAAGGACGAAGCCGGAGTGCACAAGCTGCACACGCGTGCCGCCGTCCCCGGGAGTGAGGGTGAAGGCGACGATGGTGTCGAGGGGAGCGCCGTAGCCGGTCACATTGTCCGGATGGCCGCCCTTCCAGGCGTAGGCGAGGCGGCGCTCAGCGACCACCTCCAGCACCTTGCAGTGGATCACCCCGTCCCACGCCCCGCCGGGCGTGGTCTGGTAGGTGAACTCGGTTCCGACCACCGGCGCGAAGCCGCGCGGCGCCATCAGCCAGCGGCCGATCAGATCGCCGTCGGTGAGGGCTCGCCAGATCACGTCCGGCGCATGCGGCACGGTCTCGTCGACGACGATGTTGCGGGTTTCGGGCATCAGGGCGGTGTCGGTCATTGTACGGGGTCCTTGGGGGGATCGAGATCCTTGAGGAGGGCGCGCAGGTCGCCGAGGCGGTCGCGCCAGAAGACGGCGTAGTGGTCCATCCAGTCGAACAGCGGCGCGAGGCCGTCGGGCTGCACCCGGTAGTAGACCTTGCGGCCCTCCGGGCGCTCGGTGACGAGACCCGCGAGCTTCAGGGTCTTCAGGTGTTGCGAGACGGCGCCCTGGGTGACGCCGCTGCCTTCGGTGAGGTCGACCACGGTAATCTCGTCGCCGCGAGCGAGCCGTTCGTAGACGGCTCTGCGAGTGGGATCGGACAGAGCGCGGAACACCGCCTCGATGGGAAATGCATCAGTCATGACTAATGCATTAGTATATGCTAATGTGTAAGTCAAGCGATGGCGCGGATCGTCCCATCCCGCTATGAGCAGCGCCCATGACGCAGCAGAAAAAAGGCTGGTTCCAGCGGCTGACCGACGGGCTCTCGCGCTCGTCCAAGGCGATGGGCGACCAGGTGGCCGAGGCCTTTGGGGTTCGCAAGCCGCTCGACCAGGAGCAACTCGATCAGCTCGAGGAGATGCTGATCGAGGCCGACCTCGGTCCGGCCGCCGCCGAGACCATCACCGAGCGCTTCAAGGCCCTGCGCTTCGGCAAGGAATCCAACGAGCGCGAGGTCAAGGAAGCCCTGGCCGAGGCCGTGGCCGCCGAGCTGATCCCACGCCAGGGCCGGTTCGATCCGTTGAGCGGTCCGAAGCCGTTCGTCGTGCTGTTCATCGGCGTCAACGGCTCGGGCAAGACCACGACCTTGGGCAAGATCGCCAACGACCTGACCGGCCGCGGGGCCAAGGTGCTGATCGCCGCTGGCGACACCTTCCGCGCCGCCGCCGTCGAGCAGCTGAAGATCTGGTCCGACCGGGCCGGGGCCGACTTCATGTCCAAGGAGACCGGCGCGGACGCCGCCGCCCTGGCCTATGAGGCCGTCGAGCGCGCCAAGGCCGAGAACTACGATGTGGTGCTGATCGACACCGCCGGCCGGCTGCAGAACAAGCAAGGCCTGATGGACGAGCTCCTTAAGGTCATCCGCGTGGTCAAGAAGGTCGACGCCGACGCCCCGCATGAGACTCTGCTGGTGCTCGACGCCACGGTCGGCCGCAACGCCCTGGCCCAGGAAAAGGTGTTCGGTAACTCCGTCGGCGTTTCCGGCGTGGTGATGACCAAGCTGGACGGCACGGCGCGCGGCGGTGTGCTGGTGCCGGTGGCCCAGGCCTCCGACAGCCCCATCGTGCTGATCGGCGTCGGCGAGGGCATCGACGATCTGCAGCCCTTCGACGCCAAGGCCTTCTCGCGTTCGTTGGTTGGCCTGGACGAAGGATTTTCCGCCTGATGACTATGACCGACAAGCAGCGCGGCTGGTTCCGCTACGGCGTCGACTACCTCGCGCCCCTGGCCTTCCTGGTCACCTACTTCGTCACCAAGGACATGATGAAGGCGTCCGGCGCCTTGGTGGTCGGCTCTCTGATCGCCCTGGCCGCCGGCCTGATCGTCGAACGCCGCATCGCGCCGCTGCCGGCCTTCGCGGCGGTGGCGGGCATCGTGTTCGGCGGCCTGGCCCTGGCCTTCCACGACGACCGGTTCGTGAAGATCAAGGCGACCGCGATCAACGCCGCGCTCGGCGCCTTGCTCCTCGGCGGCGTCGCCATGGGTAAGAACCCGCTGAAGCTGCTGCTCGGCGAGGCGGTGAAGATGCCCCTCGACGCCTGGCGCAAGCTCGCCGTGCGCTACGGGATCTTCTACCTGTTCCTGGCCGGGCTGAACGAGATCGTCTGGCGCAACTTCTCGAACGACATCTGGGTGCCGTTCCGCATGCCGGGCCTGATGATCCTGACGCTGATCTTCAGCCTCAGCCAGGTGCCGTTCTTCATGAAGTACGCCGACCAGGACGACCCGGAGGCCGGCGAACCGCCGCCTCCGCCCATTGGCTAGCCCTAGCTTCGGCTAAACCTTGATGTCGATGAACGAGCCGGGGCGCAGGAGGCGCTGCGGCGGCTCGTCGGGAATGCTGGCGCGCTGGCTGGCCTGGGGCGTGAAGCGATTGGCGGCCTGCACCGGATCGACGGGGCGCGGCTTCGGTGTGATCGGGGCCTCGACACCGCCCATGGCCGCCTGGAAGAACGCCCGTTGAGCGGCCGCGCGCGCGGTGTCGACGGCCGGACGAGCCGGGGCCGTCGATTGCGGCGTCATCGCGGTGCGGACAGGCGGCAGGGCCATGGCGATCTCATGCGGCGATTATGGTCAACGCGCAGTTAACCATAGTTCGCGGTGAGCCGCCGCTGTTCGATCAGCCGGTGACACGGAAGCGGGCGAACAGCATCGAGCTGGTCGGATCGCCATAGGCCGGCTTGATCGCCGCCGGCAGGTCGTAGCGGCTGACGAGTCCGCCGAGGTCCAGCGCCACCGGGCCCAACGGCACGCTGTGATAGGCGCCGAGGCTGAGCTTGCCGACCGTGAACACCTGGCCCTCCAGGGCGGGGTCTCCGCCGAACAGCTCGTCCTTCTCCACGCGCTCGGCCCGTCCGAACAGGGTGTTACGGCCGAACTGGACGGCGCCATCCAGCAACCAGGCATCGGTGACGTGGCTGTCGTGGCCGCCGGTGGGGTCGTTGCGGCCCCAGGCCAGCGTGGTCTGCCAGAGGCTATTGTCGCCGAACGACCGGCCCCAGCTGGCCGAGGCCGTCGTGCGTCTCACGTCCTCCTCCGGATGCAGGGACTCGGGGCTGTTCAGGCGGCCGTGGCTGACCTGCAGCGAGAGGTTGGCCGTCGGGTTCCAGCTGGCGCGGGCGGACCAGCTGTCCATGCGCGGACGCTCGATGTCCCAGCGCTTCTCGTCCGGCTCGCGACCGGTGAAGCGCGAGGCCTCCAGCTTGACGTCGCGCCAGACGAGGCCGGCGGTGGCGACGCCGAAGGTGACGTGGGTGGAGTCGAGCCAGTGGTGATCGATGGGCGCTTCCGGGCTCGCCAGGCCCGAGAAGCGATGCATGTAGGTGGCGGGGCCGAGCGCCGGCTCGCCCGGTAGGCCGAGGTAGACGAAGCCTGAGACGCCCTCCGAGATCGGCCGGCTGTAGACGGCGGCCAGCTCCATGAAGGCATCGTGCGGATGCTGGCGGTCGACTAGCTTGGTCTTGCCGTCCGCCGTCTCGCCATTGGCCAGCAGCAGGGGATAGCCGCGCTTGCCCATCAGCGGATCGAGGCTGCCCATGGCTTTCAGGGTCAGGGTTCCGCCGCCGACGGGGCGCTGGGCCATGAAGCCGATCATCGAGGCGACGAAGGCCTGGTCGTCGCCGCGTGGGCCGCCCTGGCGGTCGGCGACGGCGGTGGCGAAGCCGTGCAGCATGGTCGACCAGCCGCCGGCCTGGCCCATGATCGCCATCATCGGGGCGCTGTCGGGCTGCCAGGCGGTGCCGGACGCGTCGCGGGTCATGCCGTAGTCGCCGAGCATGCCGCTCATGCTGTGGTTCATGCCGGCCATGTCGCCGTGGTCCATCTGGGAATGGTCCATCTGGCTGTGATCCATGCCGGGCATCGCCGACATGTCGTGGTCCTGGGCGAAGGCGGCGGCGGGCGCGAGCAGGAGGGCGGCGGCGAGGGCGAGGCGGGAGATCATGCGAGCAACATCCAGGCGGCCATGGCGACCATCATCAGGTTTTCGGTGAGGGAGACGAAGCCGAGCGGCACGGTGCTAGAGCCGCCGGCGCAGGCGCACTTCAGCTGGCGCTTGTCGATGTAGACCGCCTTGAACACCGAGACCGCGCCGACGCCGCCGATAAACAGGGCGACCGGAGCCGACAGCCAGGTGAAGGCTTGGGCCGCCATCAGCAGACCGGCCGCGCCCTCCGCGAAAGGATAGATCACGCCATAGGGCGGCCAGCGACGGGCCAAGAGGTCGTAGTTGAGGAACATGGTCGAGAAGCGCTCGACGTCCTGCAGCTTGAGGATCGACAGCACGACCATCGAGAAGGCGATGAACCACTCGCCCGCCGCGACAGTGAAGGGCGAGCCGAAGGCCATCTGGCTGGCGGCCAGGGCCAGCAACGCGGTCATGGCGAAGACGGCGATCACCGGTCGGTAGCTGGTCTCGCCGGGAACAGCGACACGCAGGCCCAAGTGGCGGCGCAGATCGTCGTAGCCGCCGACTCGCTGGCCTTCGATGAACACCTGCGGCGTGGTCTTCACGCCCTGCTCGGCCTTGAAGGCGTCGGTCGCTTCGCGGGTCGTCAGATGCCGGTCGTCGACGTTGAAGCCACGGGATTTGAGGAGATGCAGCGCCTTCAGCCCGTAGGGGCAGACGTGCTCGGGCATCACCATCCGGTAGAGCGTCGCGGCCTTGGCGGCAGGGTCGGTCATGGTCTGGCGCCTCCGTTGCGCCGGTCTCCACACCCTTGTACGGTCCGTACCATGGTACGGAGTCAACAGATGAAAACGCTGACCATCGCCAGGCTCGCCGACGAGGGCGGCGTCGGGGTGGAGACTGTCCGCTACTACCAACGCCGGGGCCTGCTGCCGGAGCCGGACCGCCTCGATGGCGGGGTGCGCCGCTACGGCGAGCCGGAGGTGAAGCGCCTACGGTTCATCCGCGCGGCGCAGACGGCGGGCTTCACCCTGGAGGAAATCGGCGAGTTGCTGACCCTGGACGCCCGCGACGATCGCGCCCAGGCCCGGGCCATGGCGCGCTCACGTGTGGCGGCGCTGGATGAAAAGATCGCCGAACTACAGGCGGCGCGCGCCGCGCTCAGCCGGCTCGCCGATCAGTGCGGGGCCGGCGGCAAGGGGCCGTGCCCGATCCTGA
>JAFKGN010000052.1 GCA_017307205.1 Caulobacterales bacterium | reverse complement strand
CGCGGTGCGCGGCGCGCAGCTCGGTCGCCGTCGGCTCGTGCCAGGTGTCCTGCGCGCGGGCCTGAAGGGCCACGGTGTCGACCTGGGCCAACAGATCGTCGAGCCCGCGCTTGCGGGTGGCGACAGTGGTGACCACAGGAACCCCGAGTTCCACCGACAGACGATCGACGTCGATGCGCAGCCGCTGGCGCGTGGCGATGTCGAACATGTTCAGCGCGAGCACCATCGGCGTGCCGGTCAGCTTCAGCTCGAGCGCCAGACGCAGCACGAGCCGCAGGTTGGTCGCGTCGGCGACGCAGACCAGCACGTCGGGCGCCTGCTCGCCGACCTGGCGGCCGAGCACCACGTCGCGGGTGACCACCTCGTCCGGACTGCGAGCACGCAGGGAGTAGGTGCCGGGCAGGTCGACGACCATCACCTCATGGCCGCCTGGCGTGGTCAGCCGGCCTTCCTTCCGCTCGACGGTGACGCCGGCGTAGTTGGCGACCTTCTGGCGCGCACCGGTCAGGGCGTTGAACAGGGCGGTCTTGCCGCAGTTGGGATTGCCGACGAGGGCGACCCGGGCGGGGGCGCTCAACCGGCGCTCCGTTCAAGGCGGATGAGCACGCCGTGCGCCTCCCGCCGACGGAGGCCGACGCGCATGTCGTCCAACTTCACCACCACCGGATCACGGCCGAAGGCGCCTTCGTGCAGCATCTCGATACGGGCGCCTTCCACGAAACCGAACTCCAGCAGACGCCGCTCCAGCTCGGCGCAGTCGATCGCGCCGACGGTCGAGGACGGCTCGGCGCGCACACCGACGATCACGCCCCGGTCGCCAATGCGCAGGCCGCTGAGGCGCACCGCCCCTGCTTCATCTTCGATGATCGACATGCGTCTCCGCTGACGTTCTGCGACGCCCCTTTTGCGAGCGGTTATCACCCTCACGCGCGACTGTCGATGGCGCGCACTGTCGCTCCGAAAACCTTGCCGCCATGGGCTTTTCATCCTTGGCGGTGCGACGCATTCTCCGCGCCACAACGAACACGAGCCGGGAGGCCCCCATGTGCGACCACGACACGCTTGAACGGATGAAGTCGACGCCGAAGATCACGCGTCGCAGCTTCGCCGCCATCACCGCCACCGCCGCGGCCATGGCCGGCACCGTCGCCTATGGCCAAGCCAAGGTGGTCGAGAAGGACGTCACCATCAAGACGCCGGACGGCACGGCCGACGCCGCCCTGTTCTATCCGGAAGGCAACGCCAAGCACGCCGCCGTGCTGGTGTGGGCCGACATCATGGGCCTGCGTCCGGTGTTCCGCGAGATGGGTCGCCGCCTGGCCAGCCAGGGCTACGTCGTCTTGGTGCCGAACCCCTTCTATCGCTCGGCCAAGGCCGCCGATATCGTCGCCGCCAACTACGACTTCTCCAACCCGGAAGGCCGCGCCAAGCTGTTCGGCTTCCGCTCGGCGATCAACGACGCGGGCGTCGACAACGACGCCAAGGCCTTCCTGGCCTTCCTCGACACCCAGCCGCAGGTCGACAAGACCAAGAAGGCCGGGGTGCAGGGCTACTGCATGGGCGGCCCGCTCAGCTTCCGCACCGCGGCGGCCGTGCCGAACCGCATCGGGGCCGTGGGCAGCTTCCACGGCGGCGGCCTGGTGACCAAGGAGGCCTCGAGCCCCCACCTGCTGATCGCCAAGACCAATGCCGCCTACCTGGTCGCCGTCGCCGAGAACGACGACAAGACCGACCCGGAAGCCAAGAACGTCCTCAAGAAGACTTTCGACGACGCCAAGAAGACCGCCACCGTCGAGGTCTATCCGGCCAATCACGGCTGGTGCGTGCCCGGCGGCGGCGCCTACAACGCCGCCTCGGCCGAGAAGGCCTGGGGCGAGCTCGGCAAGCTCTACGGCAAGGCCCTGGCCTGACAGCGGGCCTCTACGAAGATCGCTTTGGGGGCCGGCTCACGCCGGCCCCTTTTCGTTTCAGAGACCGCGCACGCTGAGTTCGGCGCCCGACGCGCCGGTGACCTCGACCAAGTCGCCCACCGAAGGATCCTCGCCGGAAACCACGCCCGCCGCCCATTCCTTGCCGTCGATGCTTACCCGGCCACGGCCGTGTTCGAAGGCGATGACCACGCGGGCCTGACGGCCGACGATGCGGCCGGTGTTGTCGTTGATGTCGTCCGCTTCGCGGCTATGACGAGGCAGGAAACGGCGCCCCAGCAGACTGGTGACCACCGCGAGCACGGCAAACAGCACCATCTGCCAGGACAGGCCGAAGGAGAACGCCAGCGTGGCGAGACTGACGGCGCCGGCCGAACCTGACGCCCACAACAGCCAGCCCGTCCCGGTGGCCACCTCAATCGCCAGCAGGACAGCGGCGACCGCCAGCCAGGCCAGCGCCGGATGGTTGACGGCGAAGTCGATCATCGGCGTCAGCCTTGATCGGTCGGCGGCACGGCCGATCCGCGCTGGGCGGATCGCGGCGGCGCGGCCTTGGGCGGCGTCTCGGCCGACAGGGTCTTCACCAGTTGGGCCACGCCGGCCACGGTGCCGGTCAGGCCCGCGAAATCGGCGGGCACGATCACCGTCTTCTGCTGCGGAGAGCGGGCGAGGTCCGCGAAGGCCTCGACGTACTTCTGGGCGACGAAATAGTTCAGGGCGTTGACGTCGCCCTTGGAGATCGCCTCGGAGACCATGGCCGTCGCCTTGGCTTCGGCCTCGGCCTCGCGCTCGCGGGCCTCGGCGTCGCGATAGGCGGCTTCGCGGCGGCCCTCGGCCTGCAGGATGGCCGATTGCTTGGCGCCCTCGGCGCGGGTGACGGCGGCCTGCTTCTCGCCGTCAGCCTCGGTGATCACCGCGCGACGCTCGCGCTCGGCCTTCATCTGGCGGGCCATGGCGTTGGTGATGTCCGGCGGCGGCTGCAGGTCCTTGATCTCGATGCGGGCGACCTTCACGCCCCAGGGCGTGGTGGCGTCGTCGATCACCGACAGCAGGCGCGAGTTGATGGCGTCGCGCTGGCTCAGCACCTCGTCGAGGTCCATCGAGCCGACCACCGTGCGCAGGTTGGTCATCGCGAGCTGCGCGATCGACAGTTCAAGATTGGTGATGCGGTAGGCGGCGGCCGCGGCGTCCATCACCTGGATGAAGACGATGGCGTCGACCTTCACCCCGACGTTGTCCTTGGTGATGACCTCCTGCTGGGGAACGTCGAGCACCTGTTCCATCATGTTGATGCGCCGGCCCACGCCCTCGACGAAGGGGGTCAGGAACGAGATGCCGGGCTTCAGGGTGCGGGTGTAGCGGCCGAACCGCTCGACGGTGAACTCGCGGCCCTGGGGCACGATCTTGATCGCCCCGAACACGACGACCAGCGCCAGGATCACCAGCACGGTGGGAACCAGCATTTCCATCGCAACCCTCCCTTGTTGCCGCAGACTATCGCGCCAGCGGCGAGCGGAAGCCAGTGAAGCTTTGTCTAGAAGGTCTTGCGTACCCGCAGAGACACGAAGGTGCGCGGATCAATGGACCGATCCTCGACATAGGTCACCGGCCGCTCAGGCGTGCGGGCGGCGAACACGGTGCGGCGGATGGTGAAGTCGTTCCAGATGTTCAGCTGGGCGCGGATGGCGAGGCTCGGGGTCGGCTTGTACTCGGCGAAGGCCTCGTAATAGTCCGAGCCGCGCCAGACGTTGCTCTGGTCGACGTCGTAGGTGCCCTGCCCCAGCAGCGGCAGCCAGTTGATGCCCCACTGGGTCTTCCGGCTGTCGATGTCCTGCTGGAAGCCGATGTTGGCCTGGGTCGGGCGCACACGGGTGATCGGCCGCTCCCGGCCCGTGGTCGGGTCGGTGACGTGGGTGTCGTTCCACTCGTTCTTGAAGGTGAAGCGGCCGCCCTTGATGCCCAACCGCGAGGTCGGGACCATGATGTTCACCGCCAGCTGATCCAGCGTGCCGTCGCCGATGTTGCCCGTCGCCGAGATGCCGCCGGGCAGCGGCAGGCGGTCGATCACGCCCACGATCTTGTCGTGGCGATAGCCCACCGACACCACGCCCTCACCCCAGAACCGACGCTCGTAGGTCAGCTCCGAGACCCACCGCTGCTCGGGCACGAGGTTCACGTTGCCACCATAGACCGTGCTGTTGTTCAGGTCGGACGAGGCCGCGAAGTCCTCGAAATCCAGCTGGCCGAGCTCGCGCTCGAAGCGCAGCCGGAACTGGTTGTTGGTCCAGGGCGTCCACGTCGCCTGCAAACGAGGCTTGGCGTAGAAGAAGCTCTTCTCGTTGGAAGCGTCGCCCGACTGCTTGATCGTGGACGTCTCCAGCCGAAGGCCGGCCTCCAGCGCCAGCTTCGTGCTGAGCCGCCAGGTCGCCTTGCCGAACGCTTCTCCGCGGATCTCCTCGACCTTCACCGAGGCGGACGGCAGCGGCACGTCGACGCCGCCGATGGTGAACGCCTGGGTCACGTCGAGCATGTTGTAGGCGGCTTCCCCGCCCGTCTCGAGGGTCAGCTTCCTGGAGTCGCGGCGCAGCAAAGCGCGAACGATCGATTCCGAGGAGTCGCCATCCGCCATGAACCGCTGTTGCGGCGAGGCGGTCGCGCCCAGGGTTTCGTCGCCGGTCGCCACGCGCTCGAACGACTCGAAGGAGTGGATCGCCCGGCTCTCCAGCGTCCATCCCGGCGCCAGCGGCCGGGTGTAGGTCAGGCCCAGTTCGCCGGAGGTCGTATCCTCATTGAAGGCGCTCCGCCGCAACGCCGGCTGAGCCGGCAGGCGGGACGTGAATTCCTGCCAGTCGTGCCAGTCATTGACACCGTAGCGCGCCGTCGCCTCCAGCTTGCCGCCGGCGACGGGCCCCACGAAGTTGCCGCGGATCGAGCGCCCGCCGCCGTAGCCGTCATCGAGGTAGGCGTCGTCGCGAAGCACCGCCCCCGCGCCGTCGCGGCGGATGTTGGTTCCGGCGCCGTTGGAGTCGCTGGTCGAGGTGCTGTCGTTCAGCGTCACGCTCCAGCTGCGGTCGCCGTTGTTGGAGGTGAACTGGTAGCTGCCGCCGTAGACATCCTGCCCGCCGTCGAACAGCACGGCGTTCCAGTTGATGATCGACTGGCGGCTGACCCCCTTCTTGAGGATGACGTTGGCCACCACGGCGTAGCCCTGCATGTCGATGCCGGGCGCACCGCCGCGGATCAGCTGGATGTGGTCGACCTGATCGGCGGGGATCCGCCCCAGCACGTTGGAGCTGGTGTCGTTCTTCGAGGCCGGGCGGCTGCCGTTGATCAGCACGTTGCCGACCGCGCCCTCGAAGCCGCGCGCGCCGTTGCCGTTGTCGAGGATGAAGCCCGGCAGCCGGTTGACCATGTCCTGCGCCGTATTCGGGCGCAGCGTCGCGAAGAACTCAGGCTTGAAGACCAGAAGCGCGCGTTGCCCGGCGTCCTCCGGCGCGCCGTCGGCGACAGGCAGCGGTGGGGCCGGCGTCTGAGCCGCTGCCTGCGTGGCGAGTGCAAGAGCGGCCACCGCCGCCAACAGCATCGTCTTGGTCATCACCATTCCCCCTGGTGGGGAAGGTCTGACCGCCGCGCCTGTTCATCTCAAGTTACAAGCCGGACAGGTGGATTAACTCTCGGTCACATTGCGGATTTGCCTTGCCGCACAAGCAAAGACGCGCCGACCACCGTTCGAGCCTGATGACGCCCTCATAGAGGCGGCCTATTGAAGATTCAGGAACTATCGATTGGCGCTCTGCCGCGCCCGGCTGCAAGTCTTCGTCACAAGACGCCCGCATGCTCCAGGGCGCGCATCCAACCAAGGAGAAGACGCCGTGAGTGATGAAGCCAAATGCCCCTTCCCCCACGGCGACAAGCCGACGCCGCGCGCCCGCCACGACTGGTGGCCCGAAAAGCTGCGCGTTGATCTGCTCAACCACCACTCGGCGCGGTCGAACCCGTTGGCCCCGAGCTTCGACTACCGCGAGGCCTTCAAGGGGCTCGACTACCAGGCGCTGAAGAGCGACCTGCGCAAGCTGATGACCGACAATCAGGACTGGTGGCCCGCCGACTTCGGCCACTACGGCCCGCAGTTCGTCCGCATGGCCTGGCACAGCGCCGGCACCTATCGCCTGGCCGACGGCCGCGGCGGCGGCGGTCGGGGCCAACAGCGGTTCGCCCCGCTGAACAGCTGGCCGGACAACGTCAACATCGACAAGTCGCGCCGCCTGCTGTGGCCGATCAAGCAGAAGTACGGCCAGGCCATCTCCTGGGCCGACCTGATGATCCTGACCGGCAACGTCGCCCTGGAGACCATGGGCTTTCGCACCTTCGGGTTCGCCGGCGGCCGCGAGGACACCTGGGAGCCGGATCAGGACGTCGAATGGGGCCTGGAGACCGAGTGGCTGAAGCACCGCCCGCTGGAGGACTTCGACGCCTCCCTGGGCGCCACCGAGATGGGCCTGATCTACGTCAATCCGGAAGGCCCAGGCGCCAACGGCGACCCGCTGTCGGCCGCCGCCTTCATCCGCGAGACCTTCGGGCGCATGGCGATGAACGACGAGGAGACCGTCGCCCTGATCGCCGGGGGACATACCTTCGGCAAGACGCACGGCGCCGGCCCCGAGTCCCACAAGGGACCCGAGCCTGAGGCCGCCTCCATCGAGGCCCAGGGTCTGGGCTGGGCGAACAGCTACAAATCCGGATTCGCCGGCGACGCCATCGGCAGCGGCCTGGATGTGACCTGGACCCGTACTCCGGCCCAATGGAGCAACGACTTCTTCGAACTGCTGTTCAAGCACGAGTGGGTGCAGACCCGCAGCCCGGCCGGCGCCATCCAGTGGGAGGCCAAGGACGCCGAGGCGGTCATCCCCGACGGCCACGATCCGTCGGTGAAGAAGAAGCCGACCATGCTGACCACCGACCTCTCGCTGAGGGTCGACCCGGCGTACGAGAAGATCTCCCGCCGTTTCCTGGACGATCCGCAGGCCTTCGCGGAAGCCTTCGCCCGTGCCTGGTTCAAGCTGACCCACCGCGACCTGGGTCCGCGCTCGCGCTACCTGGGTCCGGAAGTTCCGAAGGAGGAACTGATCTGGCAGGACGTGATCCCGACCGCCTCGACACCGGTGATCAACGAGTCCGACATCGGCGCCCTGAAGGCCACCATCGCGGCCAGCGGCCTGACCGTTTCGGAACTGGTCGGGACGGCCTGGGCCTCGGCCTCGACCTTCCGCGGCGGCGACAAGCGCGGCGGCGCCAACGGCGCCCGCGTACGCCTAGCGCCGCAGAAGGACTGGGCGGTCAACCGGCCCGAGCAGCTGGCCAAGGTGATCGGCGTGCTGGAAGAGGCCAAAGCTCGCTTCAACGGCGACAGCGCCAACGGCAAGCAGGTGTCGCTGGCCGACCTGATCGTGCTGGCCGGCGCCGTCGGCGTCGAACAGGCAGCCAAGGCGGCGGGTCACAACGTCACCGTGCCCTTCACCCCGGGCCGCGCCGACGCCTCGCAGGATCAGACCGAGATCGCCGCCTTCAAGGTGCTGGAGCCGGCGGCCGACGGCTTCCGCAACTACGAGAAGGCGGGCCTTAACGCGCCGGCTGAGGTAGCCCTGATCGACAAGGCCCAACTGCTGACGTTGACCGCGCCGCAGCTGACCGCCCTGTTCGGCGGCCTGAAGGCGATCAATATCAACGCCGACGGGTCCGACCGCGGGGTGTTCACCGACCGGCCGGGCGTGCTGAGCAACGACGTCTTCGTCAACCTGCTGAGCATGCGCACCCAGTGGGCGCCGACCGACGCGGCCAAGACCGTCTTCGAAGGTCGCGATCGCGCCACCGGCGAGTTGAAATGGACGGCCTCCCGCGCCGACCTGATCTTCGGCTCCAACTCGGTCCTACGCGCCCTCGCCGAGGTCTATGCCAGCGCCGACGCCGAGAAGAAGTTCGTCGACGACTTCGTGGCCGCCTGGGCCAAGGTGATGGAGTTGGACCGCTTCGACCTGCACGGCTGATCGGTTCAGGCTAAAGTATCGTCTCTCCGCCCCTCTCCCTCCCAGGGAGAGGGGTTGTTCTTGAGGATGGTCCGATGATCGACGCCGTCGACGGCCTGCCCGCGTTCAGCAACCCGCCCGCCGTGGCCGCCCCGATCGGCGCCTACAGCCACCTGGCCGTCACCCCGCCGGGCGCGAAGCTTCTGGTCGTCGCCGGTCAGATCGGCAATCGCCAGGATGGTACGGTCGCGGAAGGGGTTGAGGCCCAGTACGAGCAAGCGCTGCGCAACGTAGCGGCTATCCTGCAGGCCGGCGGCGCGGGCCCGCAGCATCTGATCAAGCTGAACACCTATCTGACCCAGCCGCTGACGCCTGAGCGCGCCGGCGCGATCCGACGCGCGGTGTTCGGCGCGGCGGTCCCGCCTTCGACGCTGGTCTATGTCGCCGGGCTCGCGCGCCCCAACCTCCTGGTGGAGGTCGAGGCGATGGCGGTCAGCCCGAAGTAGCGGCCGGTCAGCCCGGCTGCTTGGTCGTCCGCAGATAAGGCTTGTGGGTCGTCCAACCGGCCGGGAACAGCTCCTTGGCGGCTTCGTCGGAGACGGCCGGCACGATGATCACGTCCTGCCCATGCTTCCAGTCGGCCGGCGTCGCCACCTTGTGGGCGGCGGTCAGCTGCATGGAGTCGATCACCCGCAGGATCTCGTCGAAGTTCCGGCCGGTGGTCATCGGATAAATCAGGATCAGCTTGATGGTCTTGTCAGGGCCGATGATGAACACCGTGCGCACCGTGGCGTTGGTCGCCGCCGTGCGCCCTTCCGAGCCGCCCTCGGTGTCGGCCGGCAGCATGCCGTAGAGCTTGGCGACGTTAAGGTCGGTGTCGCCGATCATCGGGAAGTTGACCTTCGTCCCCTGAGTCTCGGCGATGTCGTCGGCCCACTTGGCGTGGTTGTCGACCGGGTCGACCGACAGGCCGATCACCTTGACCCCGCGCTTGTCGAACTCCGGCTTCAGCCGGGCGACCGTGCCGAGTTCGGTGGTGCAGACCGGGGTGAAATCCTTCGGGTGCGAGAACAGCACGGCCCACTTGCCGTCGAGCCATTCATGGAAGTGGATCGGGCCTTCCGTGGTCTCGGCCGTGAAGTCCGGGGCGACGTCGTTCAGCTTCAGCGTCATGGCTTGTTCCTCCGATGAGGGGGCGGACGCTACGCCCGCCCATCGCTTATGCCCTATGCAGGATAATTGAAGCCCGCCTTGGGATTTCTCAGGCCTTCACCACCTCGTGGCGGCCGTTCTCGACGGCGAAGCTCGCCAGGGTCGAAGCCGGGCTGTTCTCACGCTGGATATCGTCGAGGGCGCGGAAGGTGACGCGGGTCGAACCGCGGTCGAACTCCACCCGCCCGTAGCCGTGCACCGTGCCGTTATGCAGCTTGATGTGCGGATTGGCGGCCATCAGGCGCTGGCTCGCGGCCGCCGCCGAACCGGACGAGGTGATCGAGCCGCCGACGAAGGACGGCGCCACGGACGGCCCGCCCGGCGCCGCCGGGACTTCGGCCGCCGCGAAGCAGTGGATGTCGCCGCCGAGCACCAGCGGGTTCGAGACCTTGGCCTCCGTCCAGCGGCCGGCGATGCGCTCGCGAGTGGCCGGCGCATCGTCCCAGTTGTCGGCGTTCCACAGCGACGGGCCTTCGGGCGTCGCGCGCATGTCCATCGGCGCGAACAGGGTCTGCTGGGCGAGAACGTTCCACTTGGCCTTCGAGGCCGACAGGGCCCCCAGCAGCCAGGCCTCCTGCTTCATGCCGAGCATCGAGCGCTTCGGGTCGTGCCGGGCGTCGCAGTCGGGCGCGGTCTTGCCGTTGCCGCCGCCGACCGGCGTGCAGGGTCTCGTGCTGCGATACTGGCGGTCGTCGACGAACTGGAACTGAGCCAGCCGTCCCCAGTTGAGGGTGCGATAGAGCAGCATGTCCGGCCCCACCGGCATGGCCGTGCGCCGCAGCGGCATGTGCTCGTAATATGCTTGGTAGGCGGCCGCCCGGCGGCGCAGGAAGCCCGCGGCGCCGTCGGGGAATTCGGCGTTGAACGACTCCGACTGATCGGCCGCGTAGTCGTTGTCGACCTCGTGGTCATCCCACATCACCATCCACGGCGCGGCGGCGTGCGCACGCTGCAGCAACGGGTCGGATTTGTAGGTGGCGTAGCGGATCCGATAGTCCGGGACGGTGAAGACCTCGGCGTTCTTGTGCTTGCGCGTCGTCGGCTGCGGGTTCGGGCCGTTCTCATAGATGTAGTCGCCGAGGAACAGCACCAGGTCCGGGTGATCCTCCACCATGTGGCTGTAGGCGCCGTAGTAGCCGGCTTCGAAATGCTGGCAGGAGCCGAAGGCGATCTTCAGACGCTCGACATCAGCGCCGGCCGGCGGGGCGGTCAGGGTGCGGCCGACCGGGCTCGCGCCTGCCGCCGTGGTGAAGCGATACCAGTACTCGCGGGCCGGTCGCAGACCATCGACCTCGACGTGCACCGCATGGCCCGCCGCTGGACCCGCCAGCGCCTGGCCGCGCCGCACGATGCGCTGGAAGCCGGCGTCCTCGGCCACTTCCCAGCGCACCGGAACCGACTCCGGGCGCATGCCGCCGTCCGGCTCGAACGGACGCGGCGCCAGGCGCGTCCAGATCACCACGCCGTCCGCCGTCGGCTCGCCCGAGGCGACGCCGAGGGTGAATGGGTCATCCGCAGGAGCCTGGCCGAAGGCGCGGGGCGCCAGCGCCGCGGGGGTCAGGGAGGCCCCAGCCAGGGCCGCCGCCTGTAGCAACAGCCGTCGACGATCGATCTGCACGCGATTCATAGTCCGCCCCTGGAATGCTGGGGCCGGTTCTAGGCGTCGCCTTCGACGGTTCTTTGACGCCTAGTCGACCCGGGTCACCCCGCCCACGAGACCGTCGTAGGCGGCCATCTTGGCCATGTTGAGAATCTTCGAAACCGAGGCCGACAGCGGCGCGATCTGCACCGGTTTCGACAGGCCGAGCAACACGGGTCCGATCACCGTCGCCCCGCCGATCGACTGCACCATCTTGGTGGCGATCGAGGCCGAGTGGACGGCCGGCATGATCAGCACATTGGCGTCGTCGGTCAGGCGCATAAACGGATAGAGGCCGCGCTTCTCGCTCTCCAAGGCGACGTCGGCGGCCATCTCGCCCTCGTACTCGAAGTCGACCTTCATCTCGTCGAGCATGGCCACGGCCTTGCGCACCTTCTCAGCGCGGGCGCCGAGGGTCGGGTTGCCGAAGCTGGAGTACGAGAGGTAGGCGAGGCGCGGCTTGAAGCCCAGGCTGGTCACGGCGCGGGCCGCTTCCAGCGCGATCTCCACCAGTTCGGTCGCCTCCGGCAGTTCGGTGACGTTGGTGTCGGCGATGAACAGAGTGCGTCCCTTGGCCAGCACCACCGACATGCCCATGATCCGCCCGCCCGGAGCCGGGTCGATCACCCGGCGAACGTCGTCGAGCGCGGCGTCGAAGTTGCGGGTCACGCCGGTGACCATGCCGTCGGCGTGGCCCAGCGCCACCATCGAGGCGGCGAAGGAGTTGCGGTCCTGATTGATCAGGCGCTGCACGTCGCGGCGCAGGTAGCCCTGCCGCTGCAGACGCCCCCATAGATAGTCGACGTACTCGGCGTTGCGGTGCGAGACGCGCGCGTTGACGATCTCGATCTTCACCTCATCCGGGTTCAGACCGACCAGGCGCATGTTGTCGTGCACAAGGTTCTCGCGGCCGCAGAGGATGGCCTTGCCGAGCCCTTGCGCCTCGAAGGCGTAGGCGGCCCGGATGACCGAGGGGTCCTCGCCTTCCGCGAACACGATGCGCTTTTGCGGCGCGGCCATGATCGCGCCGGAGATGCGCTGCAGGAACGACGCGGTCGGGTCGAGCCGCCGCGCCAGGCGGGCGCGGTAGGCGTCCATGTCATCGATCGGCTTGCGGGCGACGCCCGTGTCCATCGCCGCCTGGGCGACGAATGGCGGCACATAGGAGATCAGGCGCGGGTCGAACGGCGTCGGGATGATGTAGCTGGGGCCGAACTTCAGCTGGCGGCCGTGATAGGCGGCGGCCACCTCATCCGGCACGTCCTCGCGGGCCAGCATCGCCAGGGCGTTGGCGCAGGCGATCTTCATCTCGTGGTTCACGCGGCGGGCCCGCACATCCAGCGCGCCGCGGAAGATGTAGGGGAAGCCCAGGACGTTGTTGACCTGGTTGTCGTAGTCCGACCGGCCGGTGGCCATGATGGCGTCGGGGCGTACGGCCTTGACCTCTTCCGGGGTGATCTCCGGATCGGGGTTGGCCATGGCGAAGATGACCGGGTTGGGCGCCATGGTGGCGATCAGCTCGGGCGTGAAGGCGCCCTTGGCCGAAAGCCCGATCAGCACGTCGGCGCCGGCCACAGCCTCGGCCAGGGTGCGCTTGTCGGTCTCGACCGCGTGGGCGCTCTTCCACTGGTTCATGTCCTCGGTGCGGCCGCGATAGACCACGCCCTTGAGATCGACGGCGATGACGTTGGAGCCGCGCACGCCCATGGCCTTGATCAGGTCCATGGTGGCGATGCCCGCCGCGCCTGGGCCATTGAGCACCACCTTCACATCCTCGATCCGCTTGCCGGCGATGTGGCAGGCGTTGATCAGCCCGGCGGCGACGATGATCGCGGTGCCGTGCTGGTCGTCGTGGAATACCGGGATGTCGAGCAGCTCCTGCAGCTCGGCCTCGATGCGGAAACACTCCGGGCTCTTGATGTCCTCGAGGTTGATGCCCCCGAAGGTGACCCCGATGTTCTTGACCACCGTGATCATCTCGTCGGGGTCCTGGGTCGAGACCTCGATGTCGATGCCGTCGACATCGGCGAAGCGTTTGAAGAGGACGCCCTTGCCCTCCATCACAGGCTTGGACGCCAGGGCGCCCAGATTGCCGAGGCCGAGGATGGCGGTGCCGTTGGAGATCACCGCCACCAGGTTGCCCTTGGACGTGTAGTCGTAGGCCGCCTCGGGGTCCTCGGCGATGCGCCGACAGGGCACGGCCACACCGGGCGAATAGGCGAGGCTGAGGTCCCGCTGGGTCGACATCGGCTTGGTGGCCGCGACGCCGATCTTCGCGGGCGTCGGATATTTGTGGAAGTCTATCGCCTCGTCGTCGGTGAACGAGCTTTTCTCGGCGTCGCTCATCGCAGACCCTCGGAATTGTACGTCGACATAACCCCGGTCTAGCGACGGCGGCGCCGCGTCACAACACTCAAGGGCTGAGAAACGGCGCCATTGACCGCTTCGCGCGCCTGCCGCAAGCAGGCGGTAAGGAGCTGCCCGTGACTGAAATCGTAAACATCGCCATCGCCGGCGCCCTGGGTCGCATGGGCCAGGCCGTGAACGCCGCCGCGCAAGGCTCTGAAGCCGTGCGAGTCGCCGCCCGCTTCGACCGCGAGGGCGTGGAGGCTGAGGGGCTGGTCGCGCGCCAGGCGGCGCTGATGGCGGCGGAGGTCGTCATCGACTTCACCACCGGCGCCGCTTCGGCCGAACTGGCGGAGGCCTGCGCCTCCTGCGGCGGCCCTGCCCTGGTCATCGGCTCCACCGGCTTCACCGACGAGGAGCTCGCGCGGCTGGACAACGCGGCGACGCAGATTCCCATCCTGCGCTCCGGCAACTTCTCGCTCGGCGTGAACATGCTGATGGGCCTGGTCGCCCAGGCCGCTCGCGCCCTGCCCGCCGCCGACTGGGATATCGAGGTCTTCGAAGCCCACCACCGCCGCAAGATCGACGCGCCCTCCGGCACCGCCTTGATGCTCGGCGACGCCGCCGCCGCCGGCCGCGGCGTGGCGTTGTCCGACGTGGCCGAGCGGGTGCGTGACGGCGTCACCGGCGCTCGCAAGCCAGGAACGATCGGATTTTCGGTGCTGCGCGGCGGCGGGATTATCGGCGAGCACAGCGTCAGCTTCGCCGGCGAATCCGAGGTGCTGACCCTCTCGCATTCCGCCACGGATCGCGGCCTGTTCGCGCGCGGGGCCCTGGCCGCCGCCGCCTGGCTGCCCGGCAAGCCCCCGGGGCTCTACGACATGCAGGATGTGCTGGGACTGAAAGCCTAGGCTTTCGCCGCCAGGGCCCGAGCTACTGACCGCCCGTCGCGCACGCCAGGCGGCGTCTCGCCGAGGCCCACGAACGGCTCCGCGTTGAGCGGCGCGAACTCAGCCGCGAGGCCCAGCTTGGGGTGACGCCAAGTGATCGTCTCGCCGAGATCGAGCCCGTCGCGAGAGCGACCGAGCAGGGTCAGGTCCAGAAAGCATCGCGCGCCGCCGAGCCCGCCGGCCGAGCCGGCCTGCTCGGCGACATAGGCCTTGGTGAAGGCGAAGTTGGCCTGCAGCGGCGGCACGATATCGAAGGCAGACCGCAGCCGCCCCGCGCGCTGCAACGCCTGCTCCACCGAGAGCCGCCCGGCCTGCACGCTCTCGAACAGCGCCCGCAGACGCAGCTCGTCGGCGTCGAGGCCCGCCCGACGCCCCTTCATGCGAAACCCGGCGGCGATCACCATCCGCGCGCCGGGGAACGCGTCACGCGCCTCGGCGGCGTTGACGGCGGCGAACAGGCGCCAGGCGTCGCGCAGGAAGTCGGCGGTCACCGAGGCGTCGCCGGGCGACAGGTCGCGATAGGCGACGGCGCCGTCATTCATCACCAGGGTGGGAAAGGCGCGCTTGCTGTGCTCGGCGACGAGGCGATGGAAGCGGCGCAGGCGGCCGATGGCGAGCTTGGCTTCAGGGTGGGCGGGATCGAACCCGGCGCGGGCGATGGCCGCGCCATAGCCGAGCAGGTCGACCCAGGCGACGACCGCCGTCGGAAACCCTGGCGATGCGGCCTGCGCCAAATCTCTCTCCCGACTAGGCCCCGCCCCGCGCGATGAAGCCGGGGTTCAGAAGCTTTTCCTCGACCTTGCCGTAGGCGAAGAGGCCGCCGTCGAGGCCGGTGAAACGACCACCGGCCGCCTCGAGGATCGCCTGCCCCGCGCAGGTGTCCCACTCCATGGTCGGACCGGTACGCTTGTAGAGGTCGGCAGCGCCCTCGGCGATGCGGACGAGCTTGATCGAGCTGTCCATCGGTGTCGCGTGCACCACGCCGAAGTCAGCCTTCAGCCGCTCCAGCGCTTCCGGCTTCATGGTGTGGCTGACCAGGGCCAGGGGCTCGGTCGGCCAGGGTCGGACGGAGATCGATTCGACCTCCGTCTGACCGAAGCGGCGACGGACGGCGCCGTCGCCGTGCGTATGCCAGACTTCCCCAGTGGCCGGGGCGCAGATGGCGCCGGCGACCGGGCGGCCATCGACCACGAGGCCGATGTTGACCGTGAAGTTCGGGTCGCCGCGGACGAAGGCCTTGGTGCCGTCGACGGGGTCGACCAGGAAGAAGCGGTCGCCGAGCAGCTCGGGCCCGCCCGCCTCGGCCACGTCTTCCTCGCCGACAATGTGGACGCCGGGGAACTGCTCGCGCAGGCGCCCGGCGATCAGGACCTCGCCTCGCCGGTCAGCCTCGGTGACCGGGCTCATGTCGGCCTTGGCGAACACCTCGGCGCCCGTTCGCCACAGGGGCAGTATGACCGAGGAGGCCTCCTCGCAGATGGCGGCCAGGGCGGCGCCGATGTCGTCAGCGCGGCTCATCGGGCGTCTCGCGGGTCGTCGGCCACGAAGACCAGGGTCACCTGGCGGGCGTCGATCGTACGCTTGCCCGCCTCCTCGAAGTTCACCGTCACGCGAAAGCCGTCCACCGATTGCACCTGACCGAGCCCCCAGTCGGCCTGCGTCGGATGGCGCACCAGGGCGCCGGGTTCGAGAAAGGGGTCCATAACCAGTTGCTCTTAGGGGTGTGGCTTCGTTTGCCAAAGCTCCAAATCAGGCCAAAACTCGCGCCCCATGACCGAAGCCGCCCTCGCCATGACCGACACCCCCGAAATCGAAGCGACCGAGTATGAGGCTCCGCCCGCGCTCGACCTCGCCGCCATGGTGGCCGCGCGGCTCTGTCACGACTTCATCAGCCCAGCCAGCGCGATCGTTTCCGGCCTCGACCTGTTGGAAGACCCGGCCGCGCAGGACATGCGCGAGGACGCCATGGGCCTGATCGCCGCCAGCGCCCGCAAGTTGGTCGATCACCTGCAGTTCTGCCGCGTGGCCTTCGGCGCTTCATCCTCGGCCGAACGTTTTGATTCGCGAGAGCTGGAGAACCTGGCGCAGGGCGTCTTCGCCCACGTCCGCGCCCAGTTGGAGTGGAAGGTCGAGCCGGCCTCGCTGAGCAAGGTGGCGGCGCGCACGGTGCTGAACCTGGCCCAGATCGCCGGCGGCGTGCTGCCGGCCGGCGGCCTCGCCACGCTCGTCGCCAGCGAGGACAACGGCGAAATCGCCATCACCATCACGGCGGCCGGACAACGTGCGCGCATGCGCGCCGAAGTGGTCTCCGGGCTGCGCGGCGAGCCGGTCGGCGACGGCCTGGCCGGGCAGTGGATTCAGGCCGCCTATCTGAAGTCCATGCTCGAAGCCAACGGCGGTTCGGTCAGCTTCGAGCCCGGCGAAGAGCAGATCGTGTTCACCGCCCGCGCTCCGGTCTGATTATCCCCCGAAATAGCGAGCTCGGCTGGGGATAATCGCCCCGGCCCATACCGCTCCTTAACCAACCTCGTCCGACAACCGGGCCTGAGTTTGAAGGAGTTCGCAGAGCGTTGCGCACCTGCCTCGTGGTCGATGACAGCCGGGTGATCCGAAAGGTGGCCCGCCGCATTCTGGAGGACATCGGCTTCGAGATCGCCGAGGCGTCCGACGGAATGGAGGCGCTCGCCTGGTGTCGCGCGGCCATGCCCGACGCGGTGCTGCTCGACTGGAACATGCCGCTGATGAACGGCGTCGATTTCTTGCGTCAGTTGCGCAAGGAACCGGGCGGTGATGACCCTGTGGTAGTGTTCTGCTCCGTCGAGAGCGACCCCAACAGCATTCGCGAAGCCCTGGACGCCGGAGCCGCCGAGTACATCATGAAGCCGTTCGACGGCGACATCATCGAGGCGAAATTCGCCGAGGCCGGGCTGCTGTGAGATCGGAAGACATCGATCTCGTCGCCGCCCTGTGCCGCACCCGCGCCGGCCTGAAGGTCGATCGCGAGAAGACCTATTTGATCGAAAGCCGCCTCGGCGCCCTGGCGCGGCGCGAGGGCTTCGGCGCCGTGGAGGACATGCTCGACGCCCTTCGCGCCCGCCGCGAGGAGCGGATGATCTGGTCCATCGTCGAGGCGATGGCGCTCAGCGAGACCGCCTTCTTCCGCGACCGCGAAGCCTTCGCCCTGCTGCGGGATGAGATTCTGCCGGGTCTAGCGCGGGAACGCGGCGCCAAACCGCTGCGGGTGTGGAGCGCCGCCTGCTCCACCGGCCAGGAGGCCTATTCCCTGGCGATGATGACCGACGCCCTGGCGACCGCCGCGCCGGTGGAGATCTTCGGCTCCGACCTATCAGAGCGTGCGCTCGAAAAGGCTCAGAGCGGGCTCTACACGCAGTTCGAAGTGCAGCGCGGCCTGCCGATCCGCCTTCTGCTGCAGCACTTCAACAAGACCGACGAGATGTGGAGCCTTTCGCCCCGCATCCGCCAGCGGGTCCGCTGGAAGCGGATCAACCTGATCGCCGATCTGACGGCCCTCGGCCGCTTCGACGTGATCCTGGCCCGCAACGTCGTCAGCGGACTCGACCCGGTCGCGCGCGCGCGGGTGCTGCAGAGCCTGGCCGCGGCGCTGGCCCCCGATGGCGTGCTGATGCTCGGCGTCGACGAGACGGCGGACGACGCGCCCGAGGCCCTGCGTCCGATGCCGGGCCGACGCGGCGTTTTCGCCCGCGACCCGGCTTTCCAAAAAGCAGCCTAGGCCAGAAAGCCCCCTAGGCCGCCTTCTTCCGCAACCGAGGCAGGAACGCCGCCAGCAAGCCGATGGCCGGCAGGAAGGCGCAGATCGAGTAGACCGTCTCGACACCCCAGCGGTCGGCCACCTCGCCCAGCACCGCGGCGCCAAGGCCGCCCATGCCGAACGAGAACCCGAAGAACAGCCCCGAGATCATGCCGATTTTCGACGGCGCCAACTCCTGGGCGAAGACCACGATGGCCGGGAACGCGGAGGCCAACAGCAGGCCGATGATCACGCTGAGCACCCCGGTCCACGCCAGGCTGGCGTGCGGCAGCAGCAGGCTGAACGGCAGGACGCCAAGGATCGACACCCAGATCACCGCCTTACGGCCGATACGATCGCCGATCGGGCCGCCCGCGAAGGTGCCGACCGCCACTGCGCCGAGGAAGGCGAAGAGGTGCAGCTGGGCGTTCTCCACCGACAGGCCAAAGCGGTGGATCAGATAGAAGGCGAAGTAGCTGGTGATGCTGGCCAGGTAGACGTACTTTGAGAACACCAGGGCCAACAGGATCAGCAGGCCGCGCCGAGCCTCACCGCGCGGCAGGGCCGCCTCGATACGGCGCTTGCGACCCTCGGCCAGGCGGGCGAGGCCATGGTCGCGATACCAGACGGCGACCTGCCACAGCACGGCTCCGGCCAGTAGCGCCAGCAGACCGAAGAAGGCTAGGCTCGACTGGCCCCAGCGCATGACGACAACAGCCGCCGCCAGCGGTCCGAGCGCCGAGCCGGCGTTGCCGCCGACCTGGAACAGCGACTGGGCCATACCGCTGCGCGCGCCTGCCGCCATCCGCGCCACGCGTGAGGATTCAGGGTGGAAGACCGACGAGCCCATGCCGAGCAGGGCCGCGCCGACCAGCAGCAGGCCGTAGGTATGGGCGACCGACAGCACCACCAGACCCGCCAGCGAGAACAGGGTGCAGCCTGGCAAGGCCATCGGCGTCGGCCGCTTGTCGGCATAGAGACCAACCAGGGGCTGCAGGATCGAGGCGGTCAGCTGGTAGACTAGGGTGATCATCCCGATCTGGCTGAATGACAGGCCGAGCGCCGTCTTCAGGTTCGGATAGATGGCCGGCAGCAGCGCCTGCATCATGTCGTTGAGCAGGTGGCAGAAGCTCACCGCGAAGATCACGGCGAACACCGTGGTCTCGGCCTGAACAGCCGGCTTGGCGGGCATGACTTCGATTTGCGACATCGGCGGCTCCACGGGGCGACGCTTGCAGAGATCGCCGCAGTAGGCGACATGCGCCTGTCCCGCATTCCGCGTCGGGACGAAATCTTTCGCGAGTGGGACAGTGGCGCACGAGTGGACCCGGCCGGACGATTATGACGGCGTGCCCCGGCCTTTGGTCTCGGTCGGCAAGGACTATCCGCCGTCGTTCGAGCTGGCGACCCACGTGCACGGTCGCGGTCAACTGCTCTATGCCGCCAAGGGGGCGGTGGTGATCACCACGCCCGCCGGCTCCTGGGTCGCACCGCCCGAACGAGCCGTATGGACGCCGGCCGGCACGCCCCACGCCGTGCGCATGGTCGGCGAGGTTTCGACCCGCAGCGTGCTGCTGGATCTGGAGGCCTCGCGCCGGATCGGCGACGACAGCATGGTGCTGGCGGTCACGCCGCTGCTGCGGCATCTGCTGATCGCCGCCAGCGAGGCGCCGCTGCTCTACGACGAGGCCGGTCGCGACGGAAAGGTGGTGGCCCTGCTGATCACCGAGCTGGAGCGCGCCGAGCGCGTCCCCCTGGCGACGCCGATGCCGGCCGATCGCCGCATGGCCGCGCTCTGCCAGGCCTTCATTGAGCGCCCCGCGCCGCACGACACCATCGACGCCTGGGCGGCCCGCCTGGGCATGGACCGCCGGGCCTTCACCCGTCGGTTCCGTCGCGAGACCGGCCTCAGTTTCGGGGCATGGCGGCAGCAGGCGTGCGTTCTGGCCGCCCTGCCCTGGCTGGCGGAAGGCCGGTCGGTAACGGCCGTGGCCCTCGACCTCGGCTACGACAGTCCGGCGGCCTTCTCGACGATGTTTCGACGGTTGATTGGCGTATCGCCTACGCGATACGCCACCGATAAAACCGTCTAGCGTTTGGCGTCACGCGCGGTGTCGGCGACCGCGCGGCCGGCGGCCGAGACGTCTCGGCCCACGCCCTCGACCGTGTTGCAGGCGGTGACCACCAGGCTGGCGGCCAGGGCGGCGAGGACGACGAACTTGCGCATGGGACAGCGAGCCTTTCGCGAGAGGAGATGTCCTGACGGAAAAGCCAAGCTTGTGGCGAGGTCAAGGCCAAGCCTGAAATGCAGAGGGCCCCGCCGGTGAACGGCGGGGCCCTCGGACTCGAAAGAGTCGGCGCTTAGTTTGCGGCGTCGCGGGCGGTGTCGGTCACAGCGGCCCCGGCGGCCGAGACGTCGCGACCGGCGCCTTCGACGGTGTTGCAGGCGGCCACAAGCATGCTGGTGGCGATAGCGGCGAGGATGACGAGCTTGCGCATCGGGTTGTCTCCGAAGGAAATGAATAGGCGTCTCGGAAACGTGCCGCAGCCGGTCGAGTTCCGGGCTTATTGCGACAAGGCCGAGCTAGGCTGAGCCGCACCGAGCCCTTGGGGCTCAAGGGTTCGGTGTCGGGAAGTTCAGACGGGCGATCACGCCGCCGCCTTCAGGCGTCTCGAAGCTGGCCGTGCCGTGCAGCTGCCGCGCGAAGGCGGTCATCAGAGTGCGGCTCATGCCGGCCGCGGCCGGCGCGCCCACCGGCGCCCCGTCGTCGCCGATC
>JAFKGN010000180.1 GCA_017307205.1 Caulobacterales bacterium | reverse complement strand
CAGCGGGCCCTTCTTTTCCTCGGCCTTGAGGATGTTCGACGCGCGGCGATAGCCGGCCAGCAGATTCGCTCCGTCCTCGGTCTTGAGGAAGGCGTCGAGCGCCTCGACGCGGGCGACAATGCGGACGAGATCGTCGTCGCCGAGGGCGAAGACGGCGTCCACGAGATCATGGCGCTTGCCCTGGTCGCGGAGGAGGACCTTCAGGCGATCGGCGAAGAAGGCGGTCAACTCCGGATGGACCGGGATACGCAGGCCGTTATCGAGAATGATCCGGATCACCCCGAGCGCTGCGCGGCGCAGGGCGAAGGGATCTTTCGAGCCGGTGGGCTTCTCGTCGATGGCGAAGAAGCCGACCAGAGTGTCGAGCTTGTCGGCCAGGGCGACCGCGATGGAGACCGGGGCGGTCGGGACCGCATCGCTGGGGCCTTGCGGGCGGTAGTGGTCCTGGATGGCGGCCGCGACCTCGGGGTCGAGGCCGGCGGCGCGGGCGTAGTAGCCGCCCATCAGCCCTTGCAGCTCGGGGAACTCGCCGACCATCTCGCTGGTCAGGTCGGCCTTGGCGAGGCGCGCGGCCTCGGCGGTCTTGGCCACATCGGCGCCGACCAGGGGCGCAATCTCCTTGGCCAGGGCGACGATGCGCTCAACCCGCTCGGCCATGGTGCCGAGCTTGGCGTGGAAAGTGACGCCGTTCAGCTTCTCCAGCCACTTGTCGAAGCCGACCTTGATGTCCTCGTCCCAGAAGAAGCGGGCGTCGGAGAGGCGCGAGGACAGCACCTTGGCGTTGCCGCGGGCGATCTCCTTGCCGCCGTCGGGGGCCTCGATGTTGGCGACGACCAGGAAGTGGGGCGCGAGGCCCGGCTCGCCCGGCTTGCGGACGGCGAAGTACTTCTGGTGCGTGCGCATGGAGGTGCGGATCACCTCCGGCGGCAGGTCGAGGAAGACCGGATCCATGTCGCCAAGGATCGGTGTCGGCCATTCAGCGAGGCCGGCGACTTCTTCCAAGAGCCCCTCGTCCTCGACCAGTTCGAGGTTGCGGGCGAAGCAGAGGGTGCGGGCGCCTTCGAGGATGCGGGCCTTCCGCTCCTCGACATCCAGCACGACGTAGTGGCCGGTCAGGGCCTCGCGGTACTCGTCGAAGTCACGGGCGCGGAAGACTTCCCGCTGTCCTATGAAGCGGTGTCCCTCGGAGAGGTCGCTGCTTTCGATGCCGTCGATATTGATCGGCACGATCTCGCGATCGAAGACGCAGAGGATGCGCTTCAGCGGGCGGACCCAGCGCAGCGTGCCCACGCCCCACTTCATCGACTTCGGCCACGGGAAGCCGCGGACGATGGCCTCGACCATCTCGGCGACGATCTCGACGGTCGGGCGACCGGCCTTATGGACGTGGGCGAACCAGACGCCGTCGCGCTCGGTCAGCTGGTCCTGGGTGAGACCGGCCTTGCGCAGGAAGCCTTCCATAGCCTGGGGCGGCGAGCCGACGCGGGGCCCCTTCAGCTCCTCGTGGCGGTCCTTCTGGGCGACGGGCAGTCCCTCGGCGACGAGGGTGAGCCGGCGCGGGCCGGCGAAGGCCTTGAGGCCCTCGGGCAGCAGCCCGGCCTCGGCCAGGCGTTCGCGCGCCATGCGTTCGAAGTCCTTCGCCGCCTGCGTCTGCATGCGGGCGGGGATTTCCTCGGAGAACAGTTCGACGAGAAGCTGGGGCATTATTGGTTGACCCCTTGGGACTCGACCCAGGCCGTGGCGCAGGCCTTACAGAGATCGCGGATGCGGCCGATGTAGCTGGCGCGCTCGGCGACGGCGATGGCGCCGCGGGCGTTCATCAGGTTGAACAGGTGGCTGGCCTTGAGGACCATGTCGTAGGCCGGCAGGACCAGGGCGCGGCCCTCGTAGGACTGGGCCAACATCTCGGGCACGCGGGCTTCCATATCCTCGAACTGACGCTTGAGGGTGGCGACGTCGTAGCCGTGGAAGTTGGCCTGGCTGAACTGGCGCTCGTTCTCAAGGAACACGTCGCCGTAGGTCGCCGCGCCGAGCGGGCTGTCCGGATCGTTGAACGGCAGGTCGTAGACGTTGTCGACGCCGAACACGTACATCGCCAGGCGTTCGAGGCCGTAGGTCAGCTCACCGGCGACGGGGCTGACGTCGAGGCCGCCGACCTGCTGGAAGTAGGTGTACTGCGACACCTCCATGCCATCGCACCAGACTTCCCAGCCAAGGCCCCAGGCGCCGACCGTGGGGTTTTCCCAGTCGTCCTCGACGAAGCGGATGTCGTGCAGCTTGAGGTCGAGGCCGATGGCCTCCAGCGAGCCGAGGTAGAGGTCCTGCATGTCCTCGGGGTTCGGCTTCAGGATCACCTGGTACTGATAATAGTGCTGCAGGCGGTTGGGATTGTCGCCGTAGCGGCCGTCGCTGGGGCGGCGCGAGGGCTGCACATAGGCGGCGTTCCACGGCTTGGGGCCGAGGGCGCGCAGAACGGTGGCCGGGTGCAGGGTGCCGGCGCCCACCTGCTCGTCATGCGGTTGCAGGATCAGGCAGCCGCGGCTGCTCCAATAGTCGTGCAGGGTGAGGATCAGGCCCTGGAAGGACTTGGGCTTTTGAAGCGGTTTGGCGGCGGAAGCCATGCGCGGGTGCGGTCTCGAAGCAGCTCTGGGATCGCCCAGAAAAAAGTCGGCGGACCATAGGGCCC
>JAFKGN010000179.1 GCA_017307205.1 Caulobacterales bacterium | reverse complement strand
ATGACCGATACTTCCGCTCCCAAAGCCGATCCGCAGGCCGCCGTTCGCAAGCGCCAGCGCAGCCGCATGTTCGCCATCCTCGGCGGCGTCGTCGCCGTCGCCGCCATCGGCTACGGCGGCTATCAGGTGGTGGTCGGGTCACACTATGTGACCACCGACAACGCCTACGCCGGCGCCTCCGTGGCCCAGATCACCCCGCAAGTCGGCGGCTCGATCCTCACCGTGCCAATCCACGAGACCCAGATCGTCAAGGCCGGCGACGTGCTGATGACCATCGACCCCGAGGACGCCCGCCTCGCCCTGGCCCAGGCCACCGCCGAATACCGGCGCGCCCAGAGCCGCGTGCGCGGCTACTTCGCCGGCGACAGCTCGGCCCTCGCCCAGATCGACGCCCGCTCGGCCGATGTCGCCCGCGCCCAGGCCGAACTGGAGCAGGCCCGCTCCGACCTCTCGCGCCGCCAGGGCCTCGCCGCCTCGGGCGCCGTGTCGGGCCAGGAGCTCGCCGACGCCCAGAACGCCGTCCGCACCAAGCAGGCCGCGCTCGCCCAGGCGGAAGCTAACCGCAAGGCCGCCCAGGCCGGCTTCGAGCAGCAGCAGACCCTCAGCGGCGGCGGCGGCATCGACGCCAACCCCGAGGTCGCCGCCGCCAAGGCCGCCTACGACATCGCCAAGGTGAACCTGGAGCGCACCGTGATCCGCGCCCCGATCAACGGCGTGATCGCCAACAACCACGCCCAGGTCGGCCAGCGCGTGCAGGCCGGCACGATCATGATGACCGTGGCGCCGATCCAGGAAGCCTTCGTCGACGCCAACTTCAAGGAAGGCCAGCTGCGCAAGGTGCGCGTCGGCCAGACGGCGACCCTCGAGGCCGATCTCTACGGTAAGGACGTCGAGTACCACGGCACCGTCATCGGCATCGGCGGCGGCACCGGCGCGGCCTTCGCCGCCATCCCGGCCCAGAACGCCACCGGCAACTGGATCAAGGTCGTGCAGCGCGTGCCCGTCCGTATCGCCATCGACCCGAAGGAGCTGGCGGAACACCCGCTGCGCGTCGGCCTGTCGATGAGCGCCAAGATCAAGGTCGGCTGATCATGGCCGGCCCCACCACGGCCGAACCCGACGCAATGGAGGCCGCGGCGAAGGCCGGCGCCGCCTCCGGCGTCGATACGGCGCCCCAACTGCACGGCGGGATGCTGATCCTCGCCGGATTCATCCTGGCGATGGCGAACTTCATGGCGGTGCTCGACACCGCCATCGCCAACGTCGCCCTGCCCCACATCGCCGGCGCCCTCGCGGCCTCGCCGAACGAAGGCACCTCGGTGATCACCTTCTTCGCGGTGGCCGAGGCGATCACCATTCCGCTGACCGGCTGGCTCGCCGCCCGGTTCGGCTCGGTGAAGGTGTTCTTCGTCTCCATGGCGCTGTTCGGCGTCAGCTCGGCCCTCTGCGGCCTGGCGCCGTCGCTGAACGCCCTGATCTTCTTCCGCATCCTGCAGGGCCTGTCGGCCGGGCCGATGATGCCGCTGTCGCAGGCCCTGCTGCTGCGCATCGTGCCGCCGGCCCAGCACGCCATGGCCACCGCCCTCTGGGCCATGACCGTCATCGTCGCGCCGATCGTCGGCCCCCTGCTAGGCGGCTGGATTTCGGACAATCACGGCTGGCCGTGGGTGTTCTATATCAACGTGCCGGTGGCCATCGCCTCGGTGTTCTTCGGCTGGCGCCTGCTGGCGCCGCACGAAACTCCCTCAGGACCTCGAAAGGTCGACGTGGTCGGCCTGCTGCTGCTGATCTTCTGGGTCGGCGCGCTGCAGACCATGCTCGACATCGGCAAGACCGAGGACTGGTTCGGCTCATGGAAGGTCTGCGCCCTGCTGGTCGCCGCGATCGTGGGCTTCTTCGCCTTCTGCATCTGGGAGTGGACGGAGGAGCATCCGATCGTCGACATCCGGGTGTTCAAGAACATCTCGCTATCGGTCTCGACCGTGACCATGGCGCTGGTGTTCGGGGTCTATTTCGGCTCGGCGGTGATCATCCCGCTCTGGCTGCAGACCAACCTCGCCTACACCGCCACCTGGGCCGGCTACGCCACCGCCTTCAACGGTGTGCTGGCCGTGATCATGGCGCCCATCGTCGGACGGCTGGTCGGCAAGTTCGATCCGCGCGCCCTGGTCAGCTTCGGCCTGACCGGGCTGACGGTGATCATGCTGTGGCGGACCACTTTCACCCAGGACATGACCTTCTGGCAGGTCAGCCTGCCGCAGCTGGTGCAGGGCATGTTCATGCCGCTGTTCTTCCTGCCGCTGATGACCGTGGCCCTGGGGACCATCCCGATGAAGGACATCGCCAACGGCGCGGCGATGATCACCTTCGTGCGGACGGTGGCCGGCGCGGTCGCGGCCTCGCTGATGACCACGACCTGGGGCGACTCGGCGATCAGCGCCCGGTCCAACCTGGTCGGCGACCTCCACCCCGAGGCGCTCTCGTCGGCCGGCGTCGCGCCCAGCATGGTCACGCCGCTGCTCGACCGGTTGGTTGAAAGCCAGGCGGTGATGGTGGCGACGAACCACATCTTCTTCATCATCGCCATCTGCATGGGCGTCTCGGCGGCCGGCATCTGGCTGGCGCCTAAGCCGCAACGCCGCGGCGGCGGCGGCGGGGGCCACTAGCCCCCTCCGCTTGGCCCGAAGCC
>JAFKGN010000051.1 GCA_017307205.1 Caulobacterales bacterium | reverse complement strand
CCGTGACCGCGCCCTTCGGCTGGTAGGTGGCGCGAATCCACCCGTCGAAAGTGGTTATCCACTTCTGGCGGACGGGCGAGTTGTTGATGTTGGTCTTCAGCTGATCGGCCGCCCCGGCGCTGCCGGTCGCCGGCAGGGCGTTGCCCCAGCTGAGCGTCTGGAGTTCGTACTCGGACCAGGTCCAGGCGGTCTTACCCTCGGCGGTCATCGGCCCGTACGATTTCTTCGAAGCGGAGTCCGGCGTGCCGGGCGCCACCTTGGTCGGCGCCTGGGACATCTGCGACGGCGGCGTATAGGGCGCGGGCGGCGGCCAGAAGGACCGGAACGGCGGACGTCCCGCTGACGACGACGCGGTGGGGGCCTGCGGCGCGGCGCCTTGCAGAACCGCCAGCGGATCGGCCCCGGTCATCGGTCGTGGCGGCGGTATCGTCGGCCGGGCTGCGGGCGCAGGAACGGACGGCGCCGGCGGCGCGGGCGGCGCGGGCGGCTGTTGGCCCTGACGCCGAGCCGCCTCAATGGCGGTGGCGAAGGGATCGACCTGGGCCTGAACGGCGACGCCTCCGAGTGCGACGGTCGCCGCCGTCGCGAAGACGGCGCCGCGCAATAAGCTCATCGACCGAGCGCTCCGCCGATGGCGCGGCCGAGCAGGCCGCCCATGCCGGGCATGGCGGGCGCCGCCGGAGCCTGCGGGCCAGGCGCCCCCGGGCCGCCCATCGCCGCGCCCATGGCCGCCATGTCCATGCCGAGCATGGCCGTGTGCTGGGTGCGGTAGCGGACCTTGGTGGTCCACTGGATGTCCCACGGAACCTTCGGATCGGCCGGACGCGGCGGGAAGGCAATGTCGGTCGGCGGGGCGTAGCCGTAGATGTTGTAGATACCGCCCGCTGCCCCGGGGCCGAACACCTCGGCCGGGATAGTGCAGGTGGTGGTCGAGCCGCGCAGCAGGGTGCCGTCGCCGGTCAGCTTGGTGATGTCGTTGGCGGTGAGGAAGCCGGAGGCCGTGGTCACCCAGCCGATGGCGCGAGCCGAGTTGGCCCACATCACGATGCTGCCGTCCTGCCGCGCGCCCATGGCGGTCAGGCCGATGGCGCGGACGTTGAGGTTCAGCTGCCAGGTCAGCGGGATCGAGCCATCCGGCGCGGCCGCCGAGGCGGTGACGTTGAACGGCGGCAGGAAATCCTTCCCCGGCCCGAGGTTGAAATTGATGTCCGGCGCGGCGTTGGACTTCACCACGTGGTCGCCGAGGATCGAGCCCGTGAGCGGATACTCGACGACCCTCTGGCTGCGCGGGCCGTCGGCGTAAGACTTGTAGTTGCTGGGCAGCGGCGGGATGGACGACTCCAGGCCCAGCGACGGCGACATGGCAGCGCTGAGCGTGGCGATGGTGGCCGGGTCGGTAATCTTGCTGAGGTCGATGACCGTCGGCTGCCCGGCTGCGACGTGCGGGCCGCAGCCGCTGTAGAGCAGGATCTTGCCCTTGGGGCGCTCGACCGGCGGCGGCTCGCTGGGATCACGGGGGACCGGCCGGCCCGGCGTGGGGGCGGTGTAGCCGAGCTGCAGCGGGTTTTCACTGGCGGCGCCCGGCGGGGTCATGTGGCTGGCGGTGGTCGCCGGCGTGCCCGGCCCGTCGTTGGAGGCGAAGCGCAGGAACAGTTTGTGGCTGCCGCCGCCGCCCGCCGCCATGCCGCGCATCATCGACATCATGCCGCCGAGACCCGGACGACCGCCTCCGCCCGCCGCCGCCGCTGCGCCCATGCCTGCGAAGCCGGACTCGGTGGTGGCGTCCATCCAGTAGACGGTGCGCGGACCGGTAACCTTCTGAACCGTCGCGGCGGGCGCAGCGGCCGGCCTCGCGGGAGCGGGAGCCGCCGGTCGGCGCGGCGTCTGGGCGGACGCGGCGGCGGTCAGCGCCAGGGCGGCGGCCGAGGTGATGAGGCCGACACGGCCGAAGGTTCTGCGGTCCATCAATTTGCCCTCCTGAGTCCCGATGAGATTCGTGCGAACCGCTTATGGCTCCTGATCTTGACGATGACGCTGAGCGGGTGCGCGCTCAAGCGCAAGTGCGTGGGATTTGCTCGCGGAAGCTCCGCTCGCCGGTCTATGATCTGGCTTCGATGTTTTCCTGTACGATGCGGTTGATGCCCTTACTTCCCGCCCAGGACCGGGCCGCGTGACCGAAGTCGCCGCCGAGGCCGTGCGCGCCGATGTCTGGCTGTGGCGGGCGCGGTTCTTCAAGACCCGGTCGATGGCCGCCCGCTTCATCGAAGAAGGCCGCGTTCGCTTGGTGCGCGGCGGGGCGGAAACCCGCCTCGACAAGCCAGCCCGCACCCTGAAGCCCGGCGACGGCGTGGTGTTCGCCCTGGGCGGCCGACTGATCGCCGTGAAGGTCGAAGCGGCGGGCGAAAGACGCGGTCCAGCCGAGGAGGCGCGGTCCCTCTATTCGGGTCTTGAGGAAAGCTGACGTTGACAAGGCGCCCCTGCGCCCCGAAAACCCCGCCGCGCCAAAGCCTTCGTTCCGCGAAATCACCTTGATATGACCTATATCGTCACCGACGCCTGCATCCGCTGCAAGTTCATGGACTGCGTCGAGGTGTGCCCCGTCGATTGCTTCTACGAGGGCGAGAACTTCCTCGCCATCAATCCGGACGAATGCATCGACTGCGGCGTCTGCGAGCCCGAGTGCCCGGTCGACGCCATCAAGCCCGACACCGAGGACGAGGCCGACGGCAAGTGGCTGAAGATCAACTCGGAGTACGCCCGGGTGTGGCCGAACATCACGGTGAAGGGCGAGCCGCCCGCCGACCGCGAAGAGTTCGAGCGCGAGACCGGCAAGTTCGAGAAGTACTTCAGCGAAAAGCCCGGCAAGGGCAACTAAGGCCCAGAATTCGGGCGCGCCGCCAACGTGAAGGCGACGCAAACCTTTCTTTCGCCTGAATTTTGTGTTACCGTCACAAAAGACGTGGCGGTTATTGGATACCTGTATCGCCTCGTCCTTGTCGAAGGAGTGAGTCGTTCGGCGACCGACCTGCCCGTCCTGGGCGTCGGCCCCCTGCAATCCCAACCGATCCTCGAAGGCCCCGCGCGCCTATTTCCGCGGAGGGCGGCCTTTGCGCTTTCGGTCGGGCGATCAGAGGGAAATGAACGGCTCCAAAAGCGCGCCCGGACGGCGCGATACGGAAGGACATACGATGAGCAAGAGCGGTCTGGCTTTCTCGGTCGGCGATAGCGTCGTCTATCCCGCCCACGGCGTCGGCAAGGTGCAGGCGATCGAGACCCAGGAAGTGGCCGGCTTTGCCCTTGAAGTCTACGTCATCACCTTCGACCACGAGAAAATGACCCTGCGCGTGCCGACCAAGAAGGCCGTCGCCTCGGGCCTGCGCGCCCTGGCCGAGACCAATGTCGTGTCGCAGGCGCTGACCACCCTGAAGGGCCGCGCCCGCGTTAAGCGCACCATGTGGAGCCGCCGCGCCCAGGAATACGAAGCCAAGATCAACTCGGGCGACCTGATCTCGATCGCCGAAGTGGTCCGCGACCTGCACCGCGCCGAGAACCAGCCGGAACAGTCCTATTCGGAGCGCCAGCTCTATGAATCGGCCCTGGACCGCATGGCCCGCGAAGTCGCCGCCATCGAGAAGATCGATCGCGACGCCGCCGTCGGCATCCTGACCAAGTCGCTGCAGAAGGCCGCCTAAGGCTCCTTCTCCATTCGATGCTGAAACGCCCGGCCGTCCCCGCGACGGCCGGGCGTTTTCGTTTACAGACGCCAGCGTTTCGGCGAGCTTCGCCTCATGAGCGTAGCTGCACGACTGCTTATTCTTCTGGCTTTGGCGTCTTCGACGTTGGCTTCCGCCACGGCGGCAACGGCTCAGACTCGATGCGGACCACCTCGCTTCGATGCATGGCACCTGCCCGACGCGGAAGGGCCCACGATCACTCGCCTCCCCTACACGCTCGTGCCAAACGACCTCCAAGCTATGGTGAGCTTGAAGGTAGCGGAGGCAAACGCCCGGTTGGCGCGTGACACCTTTCAGCCGCTCAGCGCAGAAGAAGTAGACGGCTATCTCACGATCGTACCGCGTATCCCCGCTGGTTCCCGGTTGCGGCCATACCTTGTTCGCGGCCTGATCCCCAACCGGGGAGGAAAGGCCGCCGGATCTTGGCATGGCGATATCCTCTACGTGTTCGGATATAGCCTTGGGTGCACGGACGAGATTAAACAGCCCCTCGTCATCTATCTCTCAAAGCCACCACGACGAGTGGTCGCCACGACGATGTCGGCTCTCTAAGAATGCCCGTGCTGTCGACTTGAGGATCGAATGTTGGTGACCCGTACGCTCTATGCCGTCGCCGCGAGCGTTTCAGCCTTTCTCATCGCGAACGGCGCCTTCGCTCAGACCGCCGCAGCCCCGCCGCCCTTCCCGCTGGAGATGTTCAAGGCGCTGCAGGCGATGCCGGGCAGTGCGCCCGCGCCGCAGGACGAGGACAGCTGCAAGGCCTCCGCCGTCGCTTCCTGGCGGCCGGATAGCCAGCCGGCGGTGGACTGGAGCAAGCCCGCCGTTCAGCTCGCAGCTGACCTGATCCATCCGGTGACCGCCGACGAGGCGGCGGCGAGCGCCAAGCTGGCCGCGGTGACCGCCGCCCCGGTGAGCCTGGCGGAAGCCGCCCGCTTCACGGGGGTCAGCCAAGCCCGACTGCAGGCCGCCAAGCCCAACGCGAAGCCTTATCTGGTCCGGTCGGTCTATCCCGTGCCCAAGCCCACGCTGGGCGTCACCTGGTACGGCGACATGCTGGAGGTCGCGGCCGAGGGCGAAGGCTGCGCCCCATTCCGCAACACGCCATTGCTGGTGCTCCTCGACCGCCCGCCGGCCGGGGTGTTCGTCGGGGTGTCAGCGGGACACTAGCGCGCCGACACCACTTCCACCGCCTCCGGGTGATCCAACCAGATCTGGCCGCCGGGACGCAGCGTCCCTCGAATGCGGATGAGCTTGCCGGCAAGCTCCGGCGGCGCCTTGCCGGCGCTGGTGAAGCTCTCCACCGCAGCCGCCGGCACTTCGCCGCTGACCATGCGGCCGGCCTCCAGAAGATCGAGATCGAAGCCCTGGCCGACGCGGCGCACGCGCCCCACCCTGCCCTCAACCACGGCGAAGCCGCGCTGGACGGGTGAGACCTCCTGCGGCAGCCAGACCTTGAGGCGGCCGTCGCTCCAAAGACCGCGTTTGGCGATGCGGGCCTTGGCCTCGTGCTCCAAGAGGTCGGCGGCGAGCGCGCGGTTGTCGGCGAAGGTGCGGACCTGAGCCATACCCGCGTCGAGCATGGCGCCCTGCAGCCAGAGGCGCCCCTCCGTGCGCCGTAGATGCGCCGTCTTGCGACCGGCCGGATCGGTCAGGCCGCCGCCGGACAGCAGCTCCACCGTCTTACCCAGCGCCAGGCCATCGAGGGCGACGCGGGCCTCCTGGGCGCCGGGCGCGGAACCATAAGGCGCTTCAATCCCCGCCAGGCGGACCACCGCGCCGTCATCGAGCACCAGCACATCGCCGGAACGCACCTCGATCACCCGGCCGCGACCGATGGAGGCCAGGCGGCCGAGGCCGTCGTCGCCGCAACCGGCCAGTGTCAGCGCCGCCATGCCGCAGAGGATCGCTCGCCGATCCATATGTTCGCCCCGCCCCATGGGCTGAGCATAGGCCGTGAGGCGGCCCGGCGTGAAGCTTCAGCTTGCGGGCGCTTAGCGTCCCGGACCGCCCGCTCCGGGCAGCTCGAGCTCATCCGCGGTCAGCTTGCCGTCGCCGTTGCGGTCGAGCCGACCGAACACCAGTCCTGCCTTGCGGGCGAACTCGGCGCGGGTGACGCGGCGGTTTAGATCGGCGTCGGCCGACATCACCGGCTGCGGATCATTGAGCAGGCCGAACATGGCGGCGCCTTGCCGGATCGCGGCGGCTTCGGCGCGCCGGCGCTTGGCGCTGGTGCCCGTCGAGGGCCTCTGCATCGGCGGCATGCCGGCCCCGATGAGAATTTCCGGCGCGATCTCGCGCTCGTAGCGAGTCAGCTCCGGCCCGATGAGGCTGTCGTCCTTCTCGACATCGAGCAGGGTGAAGAAGCGGTCGAAGTCCTTGGCCAGTTCCTCGCGGGTGACGACGCCGTCGTGATCGGCGTCGACCTGCGCCCGCCAGCGCGCGACCGGCGGCGGGCTCCCGGCGTCTGGTCGGAACGGCTCGCCCGCGGGACTGATGAACACGCTCACCGGCGGCGGACCGGGCGGAGGCCCTTGAGGCGCCGTGGCGCAACCGGCGAGCAGCAGGCCGAGAAGAGGAACAGCTCTGGGCAGGGTCATGAGATTCTCGAACTGTGGCCCCCTGCCCTCACCGGCAACCTTGGCTATTCGATGGCCGGTGGGTCTCTGGGGCATGACTACAAGGTGACTTATCGACCGTCCGCCTCGGTGGACGGCCCGATCACGCTCTCGTTCTCGCGCGCCGCCTCGACATAGCGCGGCCCGCGATCAAGCTCGAGCCGCAGCTTCTCGCGATCCAGTTGGTTTTCCCAGCGGGCCACCACCAGGGTGGCGACGCCGTTGCCGACCAGGTTCGTCAGCGCGCGACATTCGCTCATGAAGCGGTCGACGCCGACCAGCACCGCCAGGGCCGCGATCGGCACCTGCGGCGCCACCGCCAGGGTGGCGGCCAGGGTGATGAAGCCCGCGCCGGTGACGCCGCTGGCGCCCTTGGAAGTCAGCATGGCGACGCCGAGCAGGGTCAGCTCCTGAGTCAGGCTGAGCTCGGTATTGGTGGCCTGGGCGAGGAACAGGGTCGCCAGCGTCATGTAGATGTTGGTGCCGTCGAGGTTGAAGCTGTAGCCGGTCGGGATGACGAGACCGGTCACCGGCTTGCTGGCTCCGAGCCGGACCAGCTTCTCCATCATCTGCGGCAGCACGGACTCGGAGGACGAGGTGCCGAGGACGATCAGCAGCTCCTCGCGAATGTAGGCCAGGAACTTGAATATCGAGAACCCCGCCCAGGCGGCGATGGCGCCGAGCACCACCACCACGAAGAGGATGGCGGTCAGGTAGAAGGTGGCGACCAGGGCGCCGAGCTGGACCAGGCTGTCGACGCCGTACTTGCCGATGGTGAAACCCATGGCCCCGAAGGCGCCCAGCGGCGCCAGGCGGACCACCAGGTGGATCACGCCGAAGAACAGCTTGGCGATCTGGTCGAGCACCCCGGCGGTCTTGTGGCCGAACTCGCCCAGCCGCGTGCAGGCGAAGCCGACCAGCACGGCGACGACCAGCACCTGCAGCAGGTTGCCCTCGGCGAAGGCGCCGAAGAAGGTGTCGGGGATCAGGTGCAGCAGGTACTCGGCGATCCCCTCGCCGTGCTTGGCCTTTTCGGCGTAGCCCGCGGCGATGGAGGGATCGAGGGTGCTGGGGTCGATGTTGAATCCGCGGCCCGGCTGGATGGTGCGGCCGACCAGAAGGCCGACGGCGAGCGCCAGGGTCGAGACGACTTCAAAGTAGATCAGCGCCTTGCCGCCCACCCGGCCGAAGGTCTTGATGTCGCTCATGTGGGCGATGCCGCCGGCGACAGTGCAGAAGATCACCGGGGCGATGACCAGCTTCACCAGCTTGATGAAGGCGTCGCCCAGGGGCTTCAGCGAGGCGCCGAACTCCGGCCACAGAGCGCCGACGAGGACGCCCAGAGCCACCCCGATCAGCACCTGGACGTAAAGGCTCTTCAGCCGGCGCAGCATGCATCCCCCCGAAAAGGCGCGCGATTCCTGCGCGTTGCGGCGACACTGACAGCACGGCGCGAGCGGCGCAAACGGCCGGTCAGCCTCAGCTCAGCAGATTCTGCGCTCCATCCCACGCCAACTTGGCCCCGAGCAGCAGCAGCAGGATGTAGACGATGGTGAAGAACCGATCGGTCGAGACGCGGCGCACCACCCAGGTGCCGAACAAGGTGGAGGCGATCGCCACGGGCACGAGCGCCAGGGACGTCAGAAGGTTCTCTCGCGTGAACTGTCCGAGGGCGAAATAGGCGGGCACTTTCAGCCAGTTGACCGTCGCGAAGAACACCACGCTGGTGCCGATGAACACATCGCGAGGGAAGCGCTTCGACAGGGCGTAGACCTGAAACGGCGGGCCGCCGGCATGGGCGATCTGGCTAGTGAAGCCCGAGACCACCGCGCAGACGAAACCCACCCAGGGGTGCGGTCCGTCCTTGACCGCGAGCGTGATGGCGCGGCTCGCCCAGAGCCGTTGCGCGCCGAAGGCCAAGGCCACGACGCCGATCGCCAGCTCGACGGCGGCGACCTTGACGTACGCGGCCAGGAGAAAGCCGGCGGTGATGCCGATCACCGCGCCGGGCAGCATCAGCTTGAGCGTGCCGACATCCAGCGCCCGGCGGAAGTTCCAGACGCTGACAGCATCCTGCACCAGCAGAATAGGCATCAGGATCGACGCGGCCTGAACCGGCGAGACCACGAGGGCGAGGATCGGCACGCCCAGCACCCCGAGGCCGGCGAAGCCGCCCTTCGACAGGCCGACGATGATCACCGCCGGGATGGCCGCCAGGTAGAAGTAGAGGTCGGTGATCATGACCGGGCTCTAAGGCCCAGCTCGGCGTCACGCAAAGAAAAAGGCCGCCGTGTCGCCACGGCGGCCAGTCTTGATCGAGACCCTGGAAGGATGGGCCTTGATCGGCTTGGAAGCTTAGAACTTCGCGCGGACCGTGAGGTCGAAGCTGCGCGGGAACGGCGAGGCCAGGTTCGGGTAGTAGCCGTTGGCCGAGTCGTAGAACGGCGGATCCTTGTCGAACAGGTTCGCCACGCGGCCTTGCAGGACCACGCCCTTCAGCAGGTTCTTGAACTCATAGGCGCCGGTCAGATCGACAGTCGTGTAGGAGTCGACCTTCTGGAACGGCGTGACCGTGATGTTGTCGAACCCGCTGGTGTAGTTGACGAACAGGTTGACCGTCACCGGATCCAGGTTCCAACCCATGCTGTAGCGGGTCTTCCACTTCACGGCGTCAACCGTGTTGAGGCGATCCTGGAACGGCTGGCCCGGCAGGACCTGCTGGTCGAGCTTCAGCTGCTGGTTGGCGCTGATACCGAAGTTGAAGACGCCGTACGAGTCGGTGTTGAGCCGGTAGCTGATGTCGTAGTCGAGGCCTTCGAAGATCCGCGTGCCGAGGTTAACGGCTTGCGTGTACGGCACGTACTGGAAGGTCGACACCGTGATCGGGCTGGAGGGCGCGATCTGGGAGATGATCTCAGCCATGCGCTCGGGAGTCGGGAAGAACTCCGTGTACTTCGAGAAGGCTTCGTTCTGGATCAGGTCCGAGCCTGTGATCTTGAAGATCAGGTTCGAGTACTCGACGTTGTACCAGTTCAGGCCGACGCGCAGACCTTCCAGGAAGCTCGGCGTGTAGGTGAAGCCGAACGACTTGGTGACGGCTTCTTCCGGCTGCAGGTCGGGGTTGCCGCCCGAAACCGTGTACTGGTTGATGTTGGTCAGCGTGGTGCCCTTGTAGGGGCCGTAGCCGATCACGACGTTCGGGTTGGTGTTGTACTGCGGCTGGGCGAACAGCGAGCCCATGATGCCCAGGCTCGGAGCCGAGAAGTTGGTGCCGTAGCTGGCGTGGAAGCTCAGGTCCTCGATCGGCTTGTAGACGATGCCGTACTTCGGGTTGAACTGACCGCCGTAGCTGTCGAAGTGGTCGTAACGGCCCGAGATCGACAGGGTCAGGGCCTTGGCCCACGACTTTTCGTTCAGGTCGCTGATCAGCGGCACGTTCACTTCCGTGAACACCGCCTGGACGCTCCGGTTCAGGTGGTCGTCACGAACGATCTGGTAGAAGCCCGAGCCGGGCGCATCCACGCCGCCGGTCTGCAGCTGGTTCATCTGCTCGGTGCGGAACGAGGCGCCGACGGCGGCGCGGACGTCACCGCCGGGGATGGCGAACACCGGACCATCGGCCTTGAACTGCAGCTCCTGCAGACGCTGGGCGCCCCAGTTACGCTGCTTGGCGCCGTTGTCGATCTTGGCCAGCGTCGCGGCGTTGTTGCCGGCCGCGTTGGTGAACAGGTTCAGGGCGGTCGCCGGGTTGGGGTCGTTCACCGCCGCGATCAGGTTCACGTAGTCGAGTTCGCGAGATTCCCAGTAGTCGCGCGTCGCCGAGCTGACGAGCGAGACCGTGCCCTTCCATTCAGCGCCCAGATCGATGTCCAGGCCGACAGCGGCGGTGGTCACAGTGCCGCTGGCCGCGTTGGTGACCGGCGTGGAGAACAGGCCGACGCCGCTGCGGATCACGGAGACCGACTGACCGCGCAGGGCGGCCGGGACGGTGCTGTCGTTATAGAAAGCCGAACCCGGGTTCATGTTGACGCTCAGGGCCGGTCGGCCGGCGAGCGATTCCGTTTCCTGGTGGCCGTAGTTCAGTTCGCCCCACACCTTGACGGTGTCGGTGAGCTGGTGGTCGGCGGTCAGCAGGACGCCGTGGCGATCAAGGTCGGGAATGATCGTCTGCGGCGACAGCACGCCACACGAGCGGTCCGCGACGGAGGTCGAGAAGTTCGGGTAGGCGTAGGTGGTGCCGACCGGCACGCCGTTGGTGTTGATGCCGCGCAGCGTCGGGTTGAGGCAGGTGGTGCCGCGCAGATCGCGGCCGCCGCGCGAGCGCTGGTCGCCGCCGAGGGCCAGGTACGGAATTTCGGTCTGCAGCGGCGATTTGCTGCCCGAGTATTCGTAGGCGAGCATCACGCCGCCGCCGTCCCAGGTCTTGCCGCCGATGATGCCGAAGTTCTTGCGCTCGTAACGGGTTTCGCCGTCCCAGCTGTAGGTGGTGGTGGTCTCGATGCCGTCGAACGGCTTGCGGTAGATGAAGTTGACCACGCCGGCCACGGCGTCGGCGCCGTAGATGGCCGAGGCGCCGTCAGCGATGATTTCCGTGCGCTGGATGGCGATGGTCGGAACCGTCGAGGGGTCCGGGAACGTGCCTTCGGTGCCGGTGGCGGCGACGCGGTGACCGTTCAGCAGGGTCAGGGTCGCATAGACGCCCAGGTTGTGGATGTTGGGGATGAAGCCGGCGGTGCGGAAGCGGTTCGGGGTCGACTGTTCGGCGTTGGCGCCGAAGTTGCCGAGCGCCGGCACGGTGGCCAGCATGTCCTTGACGTTGGTCGGAGCGACGGCGTTGACCTGATCACGCGACACGCCGATCAGGGCCGAACCGACCGGGGCCACGCCGCGGATCGACGAGCCGGTGACGACCACTTCGTCGACGGTCGTCGCAGGCGCTTCGACCGGCGCGGCGTCCTGCGCGAAGGCCTGGCCGGCGGCCAGCACGGCGGCGAGCGCGACGCCCGAGGCCATGATCGCCTTCAGCGACGAACTATTACGATAAGTATTCGACATATGAACTACTGTATCCCCTCGTTATTGTTTTCGGGCCGCCGATAGAGACGACTCCGCCGCTTGCCCGCAGACGTGCGTCCGCGGCCATGGAATCCGTTGCTGAGCAAGGAACTCGCCGCCTCAGGCCCCAATGGGAGAGGGCCTGATGAGCGCTCGCTCTGATGAAGTTGGAAACCCTTTGTTCCTCTCGACGGTGTCTCCCCGTCGTTGAGGCGCGATATAGATTGACGGCCCAAGAGCGTGTCAAGCGGGTAACAGGACCCTGACGATGCAGCGACTTTTCAGACACACCCGCGACAGCCCGCCGCAGGGCGGGGATGCAAGGGTGTCAAAAACGGGGTTAGCGGCCGGAAATCCTGCAAGTAATTGCAGTTCGCCGAACAAAGGTTAGAGGCGTCGTTCTAAGAAGCTTTATTGACAAGCCGTCGAAAACTTTTTGTCGACGATGTGGGCCGAAAGGGGCTGCCGCGCACGAAAAAGGCCGCCGTGTCGCCACGGCGGCCCTTCCGAAAGGCGGGTGCTTCGATGAAGCGCCCGCCCCTATTTCCGAGTCTTAGAACTTCGCGCGGAGCGTCAGGTCGTAGCTGCGCGGATAAGGCGAAGCGTACGTACCGTTGTAGCCGTCGGCGTTGTCGAAGAACGGCGGGTCCTTGTCGAACAGGTTGACCACGCGGCCTTGCAGCGTGACGCCCTTGACGAAGCCGAGGCCCACGTTCGGGAACTCGTACGACAGGGTGGCGTCGACGGTCTTGAACGCTTCAACCTTCTGCTGCGGCACGATCACCGAGGCGGTGTTCGTGTACGAGCCTTGGTAGTTGTAGAACACCGCGGCCGTCAGGTTGTTGAGGTTCCAGCCGAAGTTCACGCGGGTCTTCCACTTCGGCGCGTCCTGCGTGCCGAGGCGGTCCTGGAAGGCGGAGCCGGCCAGGATTTGCTGGTCGAGCTTCAGCTGTTGGTTGGCGGTGAAGCCAGCCTGGAAGGTGCCGAAGCTGTCCGTGTTGAACCGGTAGCTGATGTCGTAGTCGATGCCTTCGTAGATCCGCGTGCCGAGGTTCACGGCCTCGGTGTGCGGGATGTACTCGAACGTGGAGACCGTGATCGGGCTCGACGGCGGGTACTGGGCGATGATCTCAGCCATACGTTCCGGAGTCGGGTAGAACTCCGCGTAGGCTGCGAACGCCGGGTTGGTGATCAGGTCGGCGCCCGTGATCTTGAAGAACAGGTTCGAGTAGTCGACCTTGTACCAGTTCACGCTGGCGCGCAGGCCCGGCAGGAAGCCCGGGTTGTACTCGAAGCCGAACGACTTGGTCTTGGCTTCTTCCGGCGTCAGGTTGCCGCCGCCTTGGCCCGACAGGGTGTACTGGTTGATGTTCGTCAGGGTCGTGCCCTTGTAGGGGCCGTAACCGATGACGTTGTTCGGGTTGGTGTTGTACTGCGGCTGGCCGAACAGCGAGCCCAGCAGACCGACGTTCGGAGCGTTGAAGTTCGTGCCGTAGCTGGCGTGGAACTTCAGGTCCTCGAACGGCGAGTACACGATGCCGTACTTCGGGTTAAACGTGCCCTCGTACTTGTCGTAGTAGTCGTAGCGGCCCGAAACCGACAGGGTCAGTTCCTTCACGAACGGCAGTTCGTTGGCGGCGCCGACCAGCGGGGCGTTCAGTTCGAAGAACGCGGCCGAGACCTGCTGACGCGGATGGTCGTCACGCACAACGCCGTCGAAGCCGGCGTTGGGGTTGCGCGAACCGCCCAGCTGAAGCTGGTTCGATTGGGTGGCGCGGAACGAGGTGCCCACGGCGGCGCGCAGGGTGCCGCCCGGGAGTTCCATCACCGGACCGTCGGCCTTGAACTGCAGCTCTTGCAGGCCTTGTTGACCCCAGTTCAGCTGGCCCGAACCGTTGTCGATCTTGGCGAGCGTGGCCGGGTTGTTCTGGGCCGCGGTGCCGAACGGGTTCAGCGCGGTGGCCGCGTTGGTGTCGGCCAGGGCCGCGATCAGGTTACGCGTGTCGAGCTCGCTGCCCGGACGACCGTTGGTGTCGCGGGTGCGCGAGATGTCGAGCGAGACCTGACCCTTCCAGTCGGCGCCGAGGTCGATGTCCAGACCCGTGACCAGGGTGGTCAGGGTGCCGGTGGCGCCGCCCTTGTAGGTGTCGCCGAACAGGCCGTTGCCGCTGCGGGCGATCGAGATACGATCTTGACCCAGCAGCGCCGGCGGCACGTTGGCGGCGGTGAAGTAGGGGTTGGTGTTCGGCATCAGCACGCTGAAGCTCTGGCGCTGGCCGATCGACTCGTTCTCGATGTGGCCGTAGCTCAGTTCACCCCAGATCTTCACGTTGTCGGTCAGCTGGTGATCGATCGTGGCCAGGAAGGTGTTGCGCTCGCCGTCGCTGATGATCGTGCTGGGCACGAGGCGGGTCGGGCAGCGGAAGTTCGCCTGGTTGGTGCTGAAGCCCGAAGCCGACGAACCGTAGGTCGCACCGACCGGCACGCCGTTGGCTTGCACGGCGCGCATCACCGGGGTGACGCAGCCCGTGACGTTCCGCAGGTCGCGGCCGCCGCGGCTGGTTTGGTTGCCGTTGAGCGCGAGGAAGTCGATCTCGCTGGTCAGCGGCGACAGGTTCGACGAGTACTCATACGCGACCATCAGGCCGCCGCCGTCCCAGGTCTTGCCGCCGATGACGCCGAAGTTCTTCTTCTCGTAGCGGGTTTCGCCGTCGAACGAGTAGGTGGCTTGGGCTTCGATGCCGTCGAAGGGCTTGCGGTAGATGAAGTTCACCACGCCGGCGGTGGCGTCCGAGCCGTAGATGGCCGAGGCGCCGTCGGCGATGATTTCCGTACGCTGGATGGCGATCGTCGGAACGTTCGACGGGTCGGGATAGGTGCCTTCCGTACCGGTCGCGGCGATGCGGTGGCCGTTGACCAGGGTCAGGGTGGCGTAGATGCCGAGGTTGTGGATGTTGGCCAAGTAGCCCGAGGTGCGGAAGCGGTTCGGGGTCGACTGTTCGGCGTTGGTGCCGAAGTTGCCCAGAGCCGGCACCGTGGCCAGCAGGTCCTTGGTGTTGGTCGGGGCGACGGCCTGGATGGTGTCGCGCGTGACGCCGATCAGGGCCGAGCCGACCGGGGCGACGCCGCGGATCGACGAACCGGTGACCACCCCTTCTTCAACCGAGGCGGCCTCCTGAGCGAAGGCTTGGCTGCCGGCCGCGAGGGCCGCGATCGCGACGCTGGAGGCCATCAAGGCCTTCAGCGACGCACACTTCTTCTGTGAATAAGACATGACTCTTAAGTCACTCCCCTTTTTCCCACCGCCAAACATCGGCGGCGCGTCCTGATTGAGCGTGAGTGGACCCCACGCGTTTTTGGCCCGCACGAAACACCGCACGGTTGAGTTATTCGGCGTTTTTGCCGCCGATTCTAATTTTCTTAAGCTTGTTACTTAGGCCTTGGGTCTCAACTCCCAGCGGCGTGTGCCCACCGCTTCGTGGCGTATACAATCGACGCCGCCCGACGTGTCAAGCGGGTTACAGAACGGCGCAATCCCAACCCCGTAAACGATTCAGCGACCTTCGACGCTCGCGGAACAGCGTTCCTTTTGCCCGCTTAGGCGAATTTTATAACGTTTCACGAAGGTTCGTTGACGCCCCTCCGACGCGCTCTGAAGCTGCGCCGTGGAGCGCTCGTAGCTCGGCCGAGGAAGCGATCGTTTCTGCGCAAAATCAGTCGATTACAGCCGCGACGGTTTGTCGCCGCCGGCCTCCTCCAACCCTGATCGAACAAGGGTTTGCGAGTGACAAACGGTTGCGAAAACGACGCCCGCGAGCCTGCCTCGGCGCCCTCGAAACCGATGCGGAAGACGCCCTCACGGCGCCCCAAAGTCGCCACGCCGATGTGGCGCGAAAGCGACCGTTTATATCCTCGTTATGGCAATTTTGCATCGCCAGGCGGGCGAAGAGGCTGACGCGCACGCCCAACCCTAGGTGAATTGCGGCCACCGACTAAGGCGCCGGTTGATCGCCTCGCAGGGGACCTTGGTCCGCCCAATCCCTTACAGGGTAAGGAAAACGCCGGTTCGCCAAAACCGATCGGCGCGGATCGTCACAGATAAATGACGGCATTGAGGCGTTCCGCCCCCAACTCGCCACGACTGTAAAAGCGAAGACAGGAGGGGATGCGGGCCTTCACACGTCGAAAGCGGCAAAAATCACACAGGTCGGAGCCTCCCAGAATCGGATGGCGGAGAATCGCGGCGCTCCCCGCAGCGAAAAGGGCCGCGGCTTGCACCGCGGCCCTTCGCCGTTCGTTGGAAGAACAGGCTGCGCTAGAACTTGGCGCGCAGGGTCAGGTCGATGGTCCGGCCGAACGGCGAGGCCAGGGCGGCGAAGTAGCCGTTGGCCGCGTCGTAGAACGGCGGATCCTTGTCGAACAGGTTGCTGGCGCGGGCCTGAAGCGTGACGCCCTTGAACAGATTCCTGAACTCGTAAGCGCCCGTCAGATCGACCGTCGTGTAGGAGTCGACCTGCTGGAACACGCCGCCGACCGAGTTCAGGTTCCGGAAGTCGCTGACGTAGTTGATGAACATCGCGGCGCTGAGGGCGTCGCGGTTCCATTGCACAGTGTAGCGGGTCTTCCAGTTGGGCGCCTGCTCGGTGCCCAGGTTGGAGACAAAGGGCTGGCCGGAGGAAACCTGCTGCTCCCAGGTCAACTGACGGTTGGCGTTCACCGCGAAGTTGAACGTGCCGAAGTTGTCGGTGTTCAGCCGGTAGGACGCATCGAGGTCGACACCGCCGATGTGGCGCGAGCCGATGTTGATGGCGTTGGAGTTGAACAGCAGGTCGTAGGTCGTGGTGATCGGCTGCTGCGACGGATACAGGCGGATGGCCTCCTGGATCTGCGCCTCGGTCGGGTTGATGACCCGGTACTGTTCGAACGCCGGATTGCCGATCACGTCCGTCTGCGTCGCCTTGTAGATCAGGTTCGTATAGTCGACGTAGTAGTAGGTCGCGCCGAACCGCAGCCCCTCGAACATGCCCGTGGGCGTGTAGTCGAAGCCGTAGGAATAGGTGGTCGCCTCTTCCGGCTCGAGATCCGGGTTACCGCCGCCGATGTTGTAGACGTTGATGACGCCGAGCGTGGTGCCCTTGAGCGGGCCCGCGGCGATCGGACCGAAGCCGGCGTAGTTCGAGTTGGTCTGCGGCACGCCGAAGATCGAGCCGAGCAGGCCGGCGTTGGGCGCGGCGAAGTTGGTGCCGTAGCTGGCGCGCAGGTTCAGGCCTTCGACCGGCGAATAGACCACGCCATACTTGGGGTTCAGCTTGCCGCCGTAGGCTTCGTAGTAGTCGTAGCGACCGGAGATCGACAGCGTCAGGGCGTTGATGCCCGGCTTGGCGTTGAGATCGCTGACCAGCGGCACGTTGAACTCGGCGAAGGTCGCGAAGATCGAGCGGCGGATGTTGTCGTCGCGAACCCGGCGGAAGTAGCTCGACCCCGTCGCCTGCGAACCGGCCGTCTGGTGCTGGATCGACTGGTCGTTACGGAAATCGATGCCGATGGCCGCGCGGATCTCGCCGCCCGGGATCGAGACGACCGGACCGTCGGCCTTGATCTGCACTTCCCGCAGACGCTGGCTGGACTTGTTGATCTGCGCGAAGCCGTTGTTGATCGAGGCCAGGACGGAGGCCGGCGTGCCCGTGCCGGCCGGCGCGAACGGGTTCAGCGCCGTGGCCGTGGTCGTGCCGTTCGCCGCCGCCTGCAGGTTCAGCAGGTCGAGCTCAGGGCTCTCGTTATAGTCGCGCGTGCGTGACGCGTGGACCATGGCGTTGGCTTTCCAGTCGCCGCCGATGTCCAGCTCACCGTTCAGGGTCAGGCCGGTGAACTCGGCGTACTGCTCCTGGATGCCGGCGGGGAACAGGCCGAGACCGCTGCGCACCACCAGCACCTGATTGGCGTTGGCCAGGGCCGGCGGCACATTGCCGGCGAAGTAGGGATTGGTGCGCGGCACCACGATGTTGAGCGTCTGCCGACCGCCGATCGAGGTGGTGTCGTAGTAGGAGTGGTTGAGCTCGGCGGAAATCTTGAGGCTGTCGGTCAGCTGGTGCTCGGCCGTCAGCAGGAAGGCGTGGCGCTGACCATCGGGGATCACGTTGGTCTGGTTCAGCACGCCGCAGCGCTGGTCGACCGCGGCGGTCGAGTAGTTCGGACCGGCGCCGTAGCTGGTCCCCGTGCCGCGCGGCTGCCCGGAGGGCGTGAAGGTCACCGCCTGATAGCGCGGGGTCAGGCAGTTGTTGCCCCGCAGGTCGCGACCGCCGCGCGAGGTCTGGTCGCCGCCGAGGGCGAGGAACGGGATTTCGGTGTTCCAGGGTGACTTGTTGTCCGAGTACTCGTAGGCGGCCATCAGGCCGCCGCCGTCCCAGGTCTTGCCGTACAGGATCGCTGCGTTGCGCTTCTGGTAGCGCGTGTCGTTGAAGCCGTAGGTGACCTGCGTCTCGAGCGTGTCGACCGGCTTGCGATAGATGAAGTTCACCACGCCGGCCACGGCGTCGGAGCCGTAGATGGCCGAGGCGCCGTCGGCGATCAGTTCGACACGCTGCACGGCGATGGTCGGGATCATCGAGGGGTCGGGGAACACCGCCTCGCCGCCCGTCGGCGCGATCCGGTGGCCGTTGACCAGGGTCAGGGTGGCGTAGATGCCGAGGTTGTGGATGTTCGGCTGGAAGCCGGCGGTGCGGAACCGGTTCGAGGTCGACTGCTCGGCGTTGGCCCCGAAGTTGCCGAGCTGCGGCACGGTCGCCATCAGGTCCTTGGTGTTGGCCGGGGCCGTCGCCTGGATCGTGTCACGGCTGACACCGATCAGGGCCGAGCCGACCGGCGCCACGCCGCGGATCGACGAGCCGGTGACGACCACCTCCTCGACCGCCCCGGCGTCTTCCGCAGGCGCTGATTGGGCGAACGCCTGGCCGGCGGCGGCGAGCGCCACAAGGGCTACGCCTGAGGCCAGCATCGCCTTCGAGGCGGGCCTGAGCATTTGATTCAACATTGCTTTTCTCTCCCCTTCGCCTGACGCCGGCGCGTGCGATCGCGGCGGCGCGGCGGACAAGCGTTCACGGCCGCCGAACCCGCTGCGAGACATGCGGGCTGCGGTCGCGGGCGGCGACGCCGCCGGACTGATTGGTGGTTACGTGTCTCAACTCCCTCGGCGATCTGCGTCGCCGATGAGTCGGTATACAATAGACAGTATTCAGAAAGTCAAGCGAACAGCGTTTTCCACAGGCGCGCGGCGACACCCTCGCCACGGAGCAGCGAGGGAGAATTTGTCTTACAAATGAAGGGGAAGCTTGGCCTTAGAGCGCCCGATAGGCCGCCATGAAGAACGCGGCGGCCTCGTCGGCAAGCACCGCGATCTCTTCGCGCGAAGGCTTGGGAATGACGTTCCACGCCCGCCGCGTATGCACATCCGACCGGCACAGACCGAGAAACAGCCGGGCCGCCTTGTCGGGATCATCGCCGCGGATCACGCCTGCTTCCATCTCGCCCGCGAACACCACCGCCAGCCAGCTCTTTCCGCGTTTCCCAGCCGCCTCATAGAAGGTCGCGCCGATCTCGGGGAAACGACCGGATTCGCCGGTGACCAGGCGGTGGACCGCGAGGAATTCTTCGTCGAGGACGACGTCCAGATAGGCTTCGCCGAAGCGGCGCAGGCGCTCCTCAAGCGGCCCGCTCTTCACATCCAGCGACTCGAAACGGGCCCGCGCCACCGCGCAGTGCGCCGTCATCACCGCAGCGAACAGCTCCTCCTTGGAGGCGTAGTAATTATAGAGGGTGCCCTTCGATCCGCCGAGCTTGGCCGCGATCGACGACATCGAGGTGGCGGCGTAGCCGTCCTCAAGAAAGCTTTCACGAGCAATCTGCAGTATGTTGGCGCGACGCTCCGCTTGGCGGGGCGTGTCTGTCTGCGTGTCGGCCGGGCGGCTTGCCGGTGCGGCGGGCGGGCTCATGAAAAAATCGTCTCGTGGATATTGCACTGCGACATACAGCGTAATATTTGACCGTACCGTACGGTTTTCAACCCCCGTTGTCGAGGCCCGCGAACCATCATGGCGTCGCAGAACAAAATCCTATTTCGCACTCTTCTTGTGTCGGCCGGCTTGGCCGCCCTCACCGCCTGCGCTCCGGACCTCGGCCCGAAGCCGGACCTGATCGCTTCGAGCGATCTGGCGGCGACCAAGGCCTTCGCCGGCCCGAACGCCCCCGATCTGGCTGGCCGCTGGTGGGAAGGCTACGGCGATCCGCAACTGAACGGCCTGATCGATGAAGCGCTGGCCGGCTCGCCCGACCTCGCGGTCGCAGCCGCCCGCGTCACCCAGGCTGAAGCCGCCGCCGGCGAGGCCCGCTCGGGCCTGTCGCCCAGCGTCAGCGTCGGCGGCGCCGCCGAGCAGGTCCGCCAGAGCCTCAACAACGGCTTCCCGGACGAGTTCAAGGCCTTCCTGCCGCAAGGCTGGAACGACCAGGCGCGTCTGACCGCCTCGCTGCGCTATCAGCTCGATTTCTTCGGCCGCAACCGCGCGTCCCTGGCCGCTGCAACCTCGGCCGCCGACGCCGCCCGCGCCGATCAGGCCGCAGCCCGTCTGACCATCTCCACCGGGGTCGCCGGCGCCTATGCCGAACTGAAGCGTCTCTATGCCGCCCGCGCCGCCGCGGCCGACGCCGTCCGGGTGCGCGAGCAGACGGCCCGCTTCTTCTCCGATCGCCAGCAGGCGGGCCTGGAAACGCGCGGCCCGGCCAGCCAGGCCGCCTCCGACGCCGCCACCGCCCGCGCCGATATCGCCGGCCTCGACGGCCAGATCCTGGTGGTGCGCCATCAGCTGGCCGCCCTGGTCGGCAAGGGTCCGGACCGTGGCCTCGACCTGAGCCCGCCGGCCAACGCCGGACTGCACGCCGTCGGCCTGCCCGCCAACCTGGCCGCCGACCTCGTGGGCCGCCGGCCCGACGTCGCCGCCGCCCGCGCCCGCGTCGAAGCGGCCGCCCAGCGCGAGCATGTCGCCAAGACGGCCTTCTATCCGAACCTCGACCTCGTCGCGAACATCGGCCTGCAGGCCCTTCCGTCGAACCTGCTGTTCGACAAGGACTCGCCCTACGGCAACTTCGGCCCCGCCTTCACCCTGCCGATCTTCGACGCCGGGGCGAACGAGGCCGGCTACCGCGGCGCCCGCGGCGCCTACGCCGAGGCCGTGGCCACCTACAACAAGACGGTGATCAACGCCTTCCGCGAGGTGGCCGACGCCGTCTCGAACCAGAAGGCTTCCGCCAACCAGCTCGGCGAAGCCCGCGAGGCCCTGCGCGCCAGCGAGGACGCTTACGGTGTCGCCCAGCAGCGCTACGGCGCCGGCCTGGTGCGCAATCTCGACGTGCTCACCGCCGAAGGCCAGGTGCTGACCGCCCGTCGCCGGGTGGCCGACCTGGAAGCCACCGCCTTCAGCCTCGACGTCGCCCTGATCCGCGCCCTTGGCGGCGGATTCCGCGCGGCCGCCTGATCCCACATTCCGTCCGCAGAGACTGACCGATGACCGATACTTCCGCTCCCAAAGCCGATCCGCAGGCCGCCGT
>JAFKGN010000050.1 GCA_017307205.1 Caulobacterales bacterium | reverse complement strand
AACGGCGCGCGACCGACGACCAAGACCGATAGTCTGCAGGATGTGCTGCGCCGCCTGCGCCCCGCCAATATCGTCCGCATCGAGCTGATCCGCGGCGGGGCTGGCGGGGTCGAGATGCAGGGCCATCCGGTGGTGGCCAACATCGTGCTGCAGGCGCAGGCGCAGACCGACCGCGTGGTGGAGGTCGGCGCCCGCGCCTACGGCGATGGCTCCGTCGGCGGAATAGCCGGCCTGCAATGGACGCGGCGCCTCGGCCTCAGCGAAACCGAGGTCTCGGCCCAGGCGGCGCGAGAAACCGGCCGCGGCGCCGGCGAGGGCGAACGCACCATTCAGCCGGTGGGCGGGGCCTTGCAGGCCTTCGCCATCGACCAGACCGAGAAGGTGACCTCCGGCTCTCTGCGCGCCGCGGTGCAGCGGCCCACCGCCACCGGCAAGTATCGCGTCAACGCCCTGGTCTCCAGCGAGCGCAGCCAGGGCGCCACCCGCACCAATCCTGTTTCCGGCGGCGGATCGGGACAGGTGACCGAAAACGACGAGGACGAACGCAGCCTGGAACTCGGCGGCCGCCTGGATCGCCGCCTGGCCTCTGGGATCGACCTTGCCCTCACCGGCCTGCAGACGCTTTCAAAAGAGGAGGAAACCGAAGCGACCCGGCAGGGCGGCGACCTGGAGACCTTCGGCGAGAGCTCGCTGGCCGGCGAGAGCATCGTCCGCGCTGTCGGCCGGCTGAAACGCGACGCCTGGACCTTCGAGGCCGGCGGTGAGGCGGCGTACAACTTCCTCGACAGCGACACCCGCTATGCCGAGAACGGCGTCGACATTCCCCTGCCATCCGCCTCGGTGAAGGTCGAGGAAAAGCGCGCCGAGGTCTTCGGCACCGTCACCTGGCAAGGCCGCCCTGGCCTTTCCGTTGACGCAGGGGGGCGGTTGGAGGTTTCGGAGATCTCGCAGTCGGGCGACGCCTCGACCGCCACTTCCTTCTTCTTCGCCAAGCCTCGCGTGCTGGTCACCTGGTCGCCCGCCGAGGGCCGCCAATGGCGTGTCCGCCTCGAACGCGAGGTCGGCCAGCTCGATTTCGGCGACTTTGTCTCCTCCGCCCAACTCGACCTCGGGCAGATCAACGCCGGCAATCCCGACCTGCAGCCGAGCCGCGCGTGGGTGCTGGAGACCGTCTACGAGCGCCGCTTCTGGACGCGCGGGGTGTTCAGCGTCACAGCCCTCGCCAGCCGCATCGACAACGTCAACGACCAGCTCTCGGTCGGCGGCTTCAACGCCCTTGGCGACATCGGGGTCGGTGATCGCCAGCGCCTGGTTGCGGCCCTCAGCCTGCCGCTCGACAAGTTCGGCCTGCCCGGCGCCCGCCTCGACGGCAAGATGGGCTGGGCGGCCTCGCAGGTCACCGATCCGGCCACGGGCCAGACCCGCCGTCTGTCGTCCGAAGCGGGCCGCTTCTGCGACATGGCCTTCATCTACGACATGCCCGGCGGGCGCTGGAGCTGGGGCGGCGAGTATGAGTGCGCCCAGACCGAGTTTCAGTTTCGTACCGACCAGCTCGTGCGGGTGAAAAGCGCCGCCGAAGCCGACGTCTTCGTCGAGTGGAAGGCTGGGGACAGGCTGGCCGTCCGTCTCGATGTCTACAATGCCCTCATCGGCGGCGAGACCCTGGCGCGGGATATCTACCGCGGTTCCCGAGACGCCGGCGCACTGACCCGCAACGACGTTCGCACGATCCAGCCCTACCGTGTGGTGGCGCTCCAACTGCGGCGCACCTTCTAGCCCGCGGAGCCTAATTTCCTCGAATTGTCAGGCTCAGCCACCGGGCGCATCGTTCGGTCGGCCCAGAAGGGGTCGATAGCAGGGAGGACAGCGTCATGACCGCGTTCAACTGCGTACGCTTTCGCGTAAAGCCCGGCCGCGAAGAGGATTTCCTCAACGCTCATCGCCAGGTCGACCGCGGGCAGTGGCCGGCGATGCGCCACGCCAACATCATCAAGACCGGCGATCGCACCTACTGCATCATCGGCGAGTGGGACTCGATGGACGACATGGCCGCCGCCAGGCCTCAGATGGTGGCCACGCTCGATTCCTTCCGCGACTGCCTTGAGGATCTAGGCGACGGCCTCGGGGTGACCGATCCTGTATCTGGAACGGTGGTGCTGGCGCTGAAATAAGGTGGCGCCGACCTTGGCATCGCATTAGTCAGTATTAAGACGTTTGGCGGGCTGAGTCTCGTCGATGAGTGTTTTTACTCTAGATATATAGAAAGAGCGTCGGTCGGCTTCGTGTGTTTTTAATATACCCTCAACTCGTCCGAGGTATGCTCCCATTGGATATTGGGGGAGAAATCCATGAAAGTTGCTATTGTCACCGGCATTGTAGCCGGATTGTTTTTTGCCGCGCCGACGCTCGCGCAACAGGTGCAAACCAAGCCCGGCTATTACGTGCAGTTGACCGGCGGTAGTGGCCTCGTCGGCCAATCCAAAGTTGACGCTTCAGTTTCGGGGCCTGGGGGAAGCGGCTCGGGTTCAATTGATGTCGGCATGGAGCCTGGCATCTTCGCCAGCGCATCGTTTGGCAACTCGATGCCGAGCGGCTGGGCGATCGAGGTCGAAGGCCTCTACGTCAAGAACGACTACGACGACGGCGATCTAGAGGATCTCTTCGGTGGGCCGGTCAAGGCCGACGTCGAGGGTAAGGCTGTCATGCTCAACGCCATCTACGCCATCGCTCCGATTGGACCCGCCGTGCTCCATGCCGGCGGCGGGGTCGGATACGGCCGGACCACAATCAGCTCGGAAGGCGCGTCGGTGGAGAGCGACGGCATGATGTGGCAAGCGATGGCGGGGTTCACCTTCCACGCCTCGCCGACCCTGTCATACGATCTTACCTACCGGTACCTCCAGCTAAGCCAGGATGACCTGTCGTTCGATGCGTTCGGCTATAGCGGCAACGTCAGCAGCGGCACGGCGGTCAACGCTGTCACGCTTGGGGCGCGCCTCAAGTTCTAGCGATCTTACCCGCCGAATCCGCCCTGCAGTGCGGCGGATTCGGCGCCGGCTCCTGCTCGCCGTCAGCGGGTGCGCCACAATGTCCAATGGTCAGGGTTGTGCGGGGCTGCGAGAGGCGGATTCAGCTTCCGATTCAAGAAGGAGCTGCGGTGATCCCGCCCACGGTCCGTGCACGGCCTGTGGCAGCCAGGAGATCGACTATTCCCCGCGCATCCTTCGCCGAAGCCCAGGCTCAGATTCTGCTCGATCCCCCGACGCTGAAGGGGCGGGACAGGCTCGAACGCATCATCCTGCAGCACCTTCCGGCCTCCCCATCCGAGGCTGTCTGCATGCTCGACGTCGTCATTCCCGATCTGGAAGCGGGCGGACGAAGCGATGGCCTGGATGTGAAGGCGCTGTGCAGCATCCGCGCCTGGCTGGACGGATCGGCCGACTAGGCCAGGATCAGGGGGCGTCGCCGATCGACGGTTCGGCGGTCTCTCCCGGCGGCCGCGATTTGCCTAGCCAGCGCTTCGAAGCGAAGGCCAGGGCCGCCCACAACACCAGCACCGCGACCAGGGCCGCCACCGCCCCCCAGCTCGGGTGACGCACCGCTTCCAGCGCCGCCGCGCCGCCGAACGCCATCAGGGCCATCTTGGGCACGCTGCCCAGCGCCGTGCCGGCCAGGAAGTCGGTGGTGCGGATCGGGGTGGCGCCGGCGGCGATATTGATCAGCACCGAAGGTACGGTCGGCACCATGCGGATCAGGGCGCTAGCCCAGAAGCCGTGCTTGGTCAGCCGCTGCATGAAGTCCTGCAGCTTCGGGCCGGAATAGGCCGCCAGGATGCGCGCGCCGAACCGGCGGCCGATGAAGAAGCCCACGGTGCAGGCCATCATCTTGCCGCCCCAGGAGTAGAGCAGCCCCCACCACGGTCCGAAGGCGGCGACCACGGCGGTGATCAGCACGATCTGCGGCACGCCGAGGGTGGCCAGGGCCGCGAAGCCCAGCATGGCGACCAGCGGCGCCCAGGGGCTGGAGTGGGCGGCCGCAAGCCAGACGCCGAGGCCCTGCGTCAAATGCCCCGGCAGGAAGGGCGCGGCGAAACCCGCGAGGGTCACGATACCCAGGATCGCAAAGCCGACGAGGCGCGGCAGGCGCTCGAGCTTGCGGGAGGGGGCGGCGGTCATGGGCCGGCTTTGTAGAGCGTCAGGGTCTGGTCGTCGCCGTTGGAATAGTTCTGGCCGGTGATCCGGTCGATCGGCCGCACCGGCAGGCCGCGCGCATGAGCGGCGCCCAGGAAGGCGGCCTGGTCGTCGTCGCCGATCAGGGCCACGCCGCAGGCCGCGTCGGCGGCCAGCTGCTTGGCGGCGTCCGGTCCGTCGGGCGACAGCACCGTGCGGTCGCGGCCATAGAGGAACACGAGGCTGGGTTCGCTGTAGGGCGTGGTGATAAGCTTGCCGGTCTCGCAGCCCCGCGCCGCGCGGGCGGCGGCGGCGATGCGCGGGCTCATCCACAGCGTCTCAAGTTGCGGCACGACGAAGCCGAAGAGGTTGTTCCAGGTCACGCAGGCGGCGATCGCCATCGCCCCCACCGCCGCGAGCGGCTTGCGCCGCGCGAGCAGCCAGAGCGCCGCGAGGATGGCGGCGAAAGCCAGGGCGGCCAGGACGAAGGCGATGATGCTGGTCCGATGCTCGGTCTGCATCAGGCCGATCGGCGCCAGGAACGTCAGGACGAAGCTGACCGCCAGCCAGACCGCCGCGAGCAGCCAGAACGCGACCTTGCCGAAGCGGAAGGGCTTGGCGTCCGGCGCGAACAGGGCGGCGGCGGCCAACAGGGCCAGGGCCGGGAAGGTCGGCAGCACGTAGTGCGGCAGCTTGGTCGCCACCAGCTCGAACAGGATCCAGCTCGGGATGATCCAGCAGAGCAGGAAGCGGATCGGCGGCGAGACCCGCTCGCGCCAGGCGAAGCCGACGGCGCGGAACAGCAGCAGCGATCCCGGCCACAGGGTCACAATCAGCAGGGCGAAGTGATAGCCGAATGGGCCTTTGTGACCCTGCTCGCTGTCGCCCGCCTTGCCGAGGAAGTTCTTCATCAGGGCGCGCTGGTAGAAGTCGCCGTCGGTCTTCACGCCGATCGCCACATACCAGGGCAGGGCGACGGCCAGGGTGATCAGCCAGCCCCAGGCCGGCCTCAGGCGCTTGGCCCACGACGCGCCGCGGTTCCAGATCGCCAGGGCGGCGAAGGTCGTCCCGGACACCAGCACGATCACCGGGCCCTTGATCATCAGGCCGACGCCGAGCGCCGCCCAGAACAGCACCGCGTTCAAACGACCTGCCAGCGGCGAGAGATAGGCCCGCATCATCGCCAGCTGCGCGGCGGTGATCGCCGCCAGCAGGGCGGCGTCGGTCTTGGCGATGCGCGCCTCGAAGTTCAGCGAGAAGCAGCCGGCCAGCAGGAGGGCCGCCGCCAAACCTGTGGTGCGGCCAAACAGCCGGGCGCCCGCGAACCCGGTCGCCAGCACCACCGCCAGGGCGGCCAGCAACGACGGCAGGCGGTAGACCCAGACCTTGGTGTGGTTCGGGCTGTCGAACAGGGTCGTGGCGGCCGATTGCAGCCAGTAGACGCCGGCCGGCTGCAGATAGCGGGGTAGCTCCTGATATCGTAGGTCGATCACATCGCCGGTTTCGGCCATGCGCTCGCTGGTCACCAGATAGCGGGACTCATCGCGGTCGGTCGGCGGCAGCTGGGTGAAGCCGGGCAGGAACAGCGCCAGGGCGACCAGGAACAGCAGCGCCAGGTCGCGCAGCGAGAGGCGCTCGCCGGTCTGCCGCTCCCCAAACTCCCGCTGGGGTGTCATTCGGCGGGGCGCCCGTTTTCGGTCACGGCGTGCGGCGCCTGGGTGCGGCGGGTCAGCCAGATCACGCCCATCAGGTCCCAGATGCCGACCAAGGCGCGGCCCCAGTTGGTGTACTTCGAGACGCCGAGCATCCGCGCGCGGTGCTGGACCTCGTAGTTGATCAGCGGGTGACCGTAGCGGGCGAACAGGGCCGGCAAGAAGCGGTGCATGCCCTCGAAGCAGGGCAGCAGCAGGAAGGCGTCGCGGCGGAACACCTTCACCCCGCATCCGGTGTCCGGGCAGTAGTCGCCCAGCACGCGCGAGCGCAGGCCGTTGGCGATGCGGGTGGCGACGAGGCGCGAGACCGGATCGTTGCGGCGCACGCGGATGCCGGCCACCAGCGGCGGCGCACCGGGGGCGCTCCAGGCCGCCTGCAACATGCCCGGCAGGTCGCCCGGATCGTTCTGGCCGTCGCCGTCGAGCGTGGCGACCCACTCGGCCCGCGCGGCGAGCACGCCCGTGCGCACCGCCTGGCTCTTGCCGCAGCGGCGGTCGTGGCGGACCAGGCGCACGCGCGGATCGCGGTCGGCGATGCCTTGCAGAATGGCCGCGGTGTCGTCGGTGGAACCGTCGTCCACCCACACGATCTCGAAGGGCGCGGCCGGCGCCATCTTGGTGAGAATCTCGTCGCACACGGCGGCGACGTTCTCGGCCTCGTTGAGCACGGCGACGACGACCGAAGCCTTCACGTCCGTCATCGTTGAAAGTCTCCCGAACCCCGAAGCGGGGCGAGTCAGTCGCGAAGTTTACAGCAACCGCGAGCGAATGGCCTGGCTCAGCAGGTCGATCAAGCTCACCGCGACGACGATCACCAGGGCGATCGCCGCGACCTGGCTGTAGTTGAAGCCGTTGAGGCTGTCGAACAACAGCTGCCCGATGCCGCCGGCGCCGATCAGGCCGAGCACGGTGGCCGAGCGCGAGTTCGATTCAAAACGATAGAGCGCGTAGCTGGTCCACAATGGCGCGACCTGCGGGATCACGCCCCAGACAATCTCCTGCAGCGGCGCGGCGCCGGTGGCGCGCACCCCCTCAACCGGGCCCTTGTCGATGCTCTCGACAGCTTCCGAGAACAGCTTCGCCAGCACGCCGCCGGTGTTGAGCATCAGCGCCATCACCCCGGCGAAGGGGCCAAGCCCCACGGCCACCAGGAACAGGGTGCCGAGCACGAGGTCGGGGATCGAGCGCAGCAGGTCCATCAGCCGGCGCATGGGCTGCTGGATCCAGGCGGGCGCGATGTTGCGCGAGCAGAGCAGGCCGAAGGGGATGGCGAGAAGCACCGCCAGGGCCGTGCCCCAGATGGCGATCTGGATGGTCAGCCACATCTGGGCGACGTAGGCCTTCCAGTGGGTGAAGTCGGGGTGGATCAGCGCCGTGCCGATCTCCTTCATATTGCCCGACTGCGTGAAGAGGCGCGGCAGCCGCTCCATCTCCACGGCCTGGAAGCTGATCACCAGCAACACCGCCAGGCCGCCGAACAGCACATAGTCGACCAGCCGCTGGGTCAACGGCCTGACCGGCGGCGGCGGGATCGCCCCGACGCCCGGTGAGGATGCGCTGGTCGCGGGCTCGGTCACTGGGCCTTCTTCTCGGCGGCGGCGTCGGCCTTCACCATCTCGATGATCGGCGCGAGATAGGCGTCGTCGGCCGCTTCGAACTTCGAGTACTTCAGCAGCTGGAGGTTGGCGCGCTCCTTGTCGCCTTCAGGACCCGTGGCCGTGCCATAGGTCAGGAAGAACTGGCGCAGCTTCTCCTTCACCGCCGGGTCGAGATCCTTGCGATAGAGCATGGCGCTCTCCGGCAGGGTCGGGCTCTCCCAGATCACCTCGGTCTTGGCGAAGGCGGCCTGCGCTTCCGGCGTGCCGGTGCGATAGAAATTCAGGCCCGTCGAATTGTTGGTCGCCGCGTCGACCAGGCCGTTGGCCACGGCCAGCATGTTGGCCTGATGGTTGGCGGACCGCACCTGCTTGAAGCAGTTCTCCGGCGTCACGCCCTTCGGATTGAACAGGAAGGTCTTGGGGGCCAGCGTCCCCGAGGTCGACTTCGCGTCGCCGATGCCGAAGGTCAGGGTCTTGTCGCAGGCCATCAGCTTCTCGATGGTCAGGCCCTTGCCCTTCCGCGCCAGGATCACCGAGGTGTAGGTGGTGCGGCCTTCCAGATCGACAGTGCGCGCGAACACCTCGGCGTCGGCGCGGTTGATCGCCTCCACGGCGGGGAGGGCCGAGAACCACGCCAACTGGGTCTGGTTGTGCGCCATAGCCTGCACCAGGGTTGTGTAGTTCGGTGACAGGCGCAGGGTCACCTTCAGGCCGGTCTTGCGGCTCAGGTCCTCGATCAGCGGCGTCCAGTGCAGGGTAGCGAGATCAGCGCCCTCGGCCGGCTGCACGGAGAAGACCAGCTCCTGCGGCGCGCCGGCGCTTCCGCCGGACTTCTCGCCGCAGGCGGCGGCCGTCAGGGCCAGCGCCGCGACCGCGCTCATCATGAAGGTGCGCCGGAGAATTTGGCGGATCATTTCGGGGCTCCTTCCCAGAATACGTCTTCGAATTCCGGGCCGTAGATGTCGATGAGCTTGGACTTGTCGAGGCCGCCGGCCGGGCCGTCGTAGACCTTCTTGCCGGCCTTCAGCGCGACCACGCGGTCGCAATACCGCAGGGCGTAGTCGACCTGGTGCAGGGTGACGATCACCGTCAGCCCGTCGGTGCGATTCAGGTCGCGCAGGATCTCCATCACCTTGCGGGCGGAAACCGGGTCGAGGCTGGCCACTGGTTCGTCGGCGAGAATGATCTTCGCCCTTTGCACCAGGGCGCGGGCGATGGCGCCGCGCTGCTGCTGGCCGCCGGAAAGGGTATTGGCTCGCTGGGCGGCGTAGTCGGCCACGCCTACCCGCGCCAGGGCGGCCATGGCGGCCTCCTTGGTCTCGCGCGGCCACAGGCCGAACAGGCCCTTCACAAACGGGATGCGTCCCATCGAGCCGAGGGCGACGTTGGTGAACAGGCTCAGCCGGCCGACGAGATTGAAGGACTGGGCGATGAAGCCGATGCGCACGCGCGCGTCGCGCACCTTGTCACTCACCTTGCCCTTGGCCTGCACCTTGCCGCCGAAGGCGTCGATCGAGCCGCCGTCGTCGATGGTCTGCAGCCCGTCGATCGAGCGCAGCAGGGTGGACTTGCCGGAGCCGGAGGGGCCGATCAGGGCGATCATCTCGCCGCGCGCGACGTCCAGCGAGACGCCGTCGAGGGCGCGCCGCTTGCCAAAGGTCTTGGCGACCCCACGGATCGAAAGAACGGCTTCGCTCGTCATGCGGAGGCGAGTCCTACCACACACGCAACCCCTTGATGGAAGGGGCTGTGGAAAGATTTTTCGGCGCGCCGCGGAGGCCGCGCATGTGCTGACCCGCTGCTGCGGTCGTTCGCCACGACTTGCTTCCTAGGAGCTGCGCGCGGCGCGCGCCGCGAGGCCCCTGAAAACGCTGTGCATCAAGGCTTCGATCCCGTTCAGCATACCCGCCGCGCCTAGATTCCGGGGGACTTCGTCTCTGCAGATCAACGTTCGATTTGATCCTGAGAGTTCGAGTCGAGGCTCAGTAAGGCCGTGAATTGATCCTGTTTCGAAAAATCGTCGCAAACCCCATCGCCGCAGGGGAAAATCAGCACTTTACAAGCCGGATCGATATCCCTATTTCCGCGCGTTCCGGCGGACCCCGTGTCCATCTGCGCTGCTAACGCCGGCCTGGGTTCAACTGCTATCGGGGGCTACGTGAATTGCACACGTACCATAAACCCCTGGACCTGGTCCGTGAGCGGTCGCCGGAACGTCCTGTCGCACTCGTGCGACCGGGCGCGGTGGCGGTAGCGGCGCGCTGGTTCCAGAACGAATTTAAGGGTGACGTTTTCTACGCGGTGAAGGCCAATCCTTCGCCGTGGGTGATCCGCGAGCTCGCGGACGCCGGCGTCAATTCCTTTGATGTGGCCTCGGTCGCCGAGATCGAGCTGGTGACGGAACACGCCCCGGGCTCGCGCATGGCCTTCATGCACCCGGTGAAGAGCCGCAAGGCGATCAGCGCCGCCTACTTCGATCACGGCGTGCGGACCTTCTCGTTCGACACCCATGACGAGTTGGCCAAGATCATCGACGCCACCGGCCAGGCCAAGGATCTGAACCTCATCGTCCGCATGGGCGTCGAGGCGGAAGGCGCGGCCTACTCGCTGTCCGGCAAGTTCGGCGTGCCGTCGTACGAAGCGCCGGCCCTGCTGCTGGCCGCCCGTCGCGCCACCCAGGACCTGATGGGCGTGTCGTTCCACGTCGGCAGCCAGTGCATGCGCCCGACGGCCTACCAGGCCGCGATGGCCCAGGCTTCCCGTGCGCTCGTGCGCGCCGGCGTGCTGGCCGATGTCGTCGATGTCGGCGGCGGCTTCCCGTCGATCTACCCGGGCATGGCCCCGCCGGATCTGTCGGAGTACCTCGACAGCATCGACCGCGGCTTCGCCGAGATGATGGTGCACGACACCACTGAGCTGTGGTGCGAACCCGGTCGGGCCCTGGTGGCGGAAGCCTCCTCGATCCTGACCAAAGTCGAGCTGCGCAAGGGCGAGGCGCTGTACCTGAACGACGGGTCCTACGGCTCGCTGTTCGACGCCGCGCACATGAAGTGGCCGTTCCCGGTGAAGCTCTATCGCTCGGAAGCCGGCGACGCCGTGGAAGTCGACGGCCCGCTGAAGCCCTTCAAGTTCTACGGCCCGACCTGTGACAGCGTCGACGCCATGCAGGGCCCGTTCTGGCTGCCGGAAGACGTGCAGGAAGGCGACTACATCGAGATCGGCATGCTGGGCGCCTATGGCGTGGCCATGTCGACCCGCTTCAACGGCTTCGGCGAAACCGAGACGGCGATCGTCGAGGACGCTCCGATGGCTTCGATGTACGGCCTGGCCAAGCGGTCGATCCCGACGGTGCGCACCACCGCCGAGGAAAACGCCCGCAAGGTCGTCCGTCTGTCGCGCCCCAAGGGCAAGGCCGGCCAGAAGAAGCGTCGTCGCTAAGCCACCGCCGCTCACCCGGAGGTTCGTATGAAGCGCATATTGGCTCTCGCCGCCGTCGGGTTGTGCCTGGCGGTCGGCGGCTCCGCGCATGCGGCGCTCAAGCCCGAGGTGCGGTTCGTCAAGGGCACGACCTCGACCACGCTGAAGAGCGCGGTCGTGCGCGGCGACAACGATGTCTGGCGCGTCGCCGGCAAGGCCGGGCAGACGATCAAGCTGGATATCGCCGCGCCCGAGAACAACGCGGTGTTTCAGGTCTACGCGCCGGGCGCCCGCATGGGCCACGACGAGGTGGGCTGGAGCTTCGCCGGCAAGACCCTGCCCGGCGCCGGTGAAGGCCAGGACGCCCGCCATATCGTCGCAAAAATGCCGACGAACGGGATGTACCTGATCGTCGTCGGCGCTACGCGAGGGAACGCCGCATACACACTGGCGATTTCCATTCGCTAGGCATAAGGACACAGCCCCGTCCGTCGCTCCGTCCGGACGAGGCCGAGATTTCAGGACGGGCGCTCAACTCTCAGGGAAACCCGACCGATGAACGCTCCCGTTCCTCCGAATTCCAAGGCCGAACTGCTGGCCAACACCGTCGAGCACGTCGACATCACCTCGTTCGACGCCCGCCCGATCATCGACAGCATGCGCAAGATGTCGTTCTCGTCGCGCGACACCGCCCGCGCGGCCGACATCTTCAACATGGCCCTGGAAGACAAGGCCTGCTCGCCGTGGCTGATCCTCGCCGGTTCGACCTCGGCCGGCGGCTGCATGCACGTCTACCGCGACATGGTGAAGCTCGGCATGATCGACGCGGTGGTCGCCACCGGCGCCTCGATCGTCGACATGGATTTCTTCGAGGCCCTCGGCTTCAAGCACTACCAGGCCGCCGGCCCGGTCGACGACAACGTGCTGCGCGACAACTACATCGACCGCATCTACGACACCTACATCGACGAGGAAGAGCTCCAGGCCTGCGACCACACCATCCTGGAGATCGCCAACCGTCTCGAGCCGCGCGGCTATTCCTCGCGCGAGTTCATCTGGGAGATGGGCAAGTGGCTCTCGGAAGGTAACGCCAAGAAGCCCGGCAGCCTGATCCAGACCGCCTACGAAGAAGGCGTGCCGATCTTCTGCCCGGCCTTCGTCGACAGCTCGGCCGGCTTCGGCCTGGTCAAGCACCAGAAGGAGCGCGCCGCCGCCGGCAAGCCCTACATGATGCTCGACGCCATCGCCGACTTCCGCGAACTGACCGACATCAAGATCGCGGCCGGCTCCACCGGCCTGTTCATGGTCGGCGGCGGCGTGCCGAAGAACTTCGCCCAGGACACCGTGGTCTGCGCCGAAATCCTCGGCGTCGAGGCCGAGATGCACAAGTACGCCGTCCAGATCACCGTCGCCGACGTCCGCGACGGCGCCTGCTCGTCGTCGACGCTCAAGGAAGCCGCCTCCTGGGGCAAGGTGCAGACCACCTTCGAACAGATGGTCTTCGCCGAAGCCACCACCGTCGTCCCGCTGATCGGCTCCGACGCCTATCACCGCGGCGCCTGGAAGAGCCGCACCAAGCCCCGTTGGGCCAAGCTGTTCGGCAAGTAAGCCGACCCGCGCGGTTTGCGATGTATAGCGCCCGGCGGAACAGCCTTCCGCCGGGCGCTTTCCTTCTGGCCTAGGAGGAACGCCATGGCTGACAAGCTGAACACCGAAGGCCGCAAGATCAATGCAGCCCAGCCCCTGGGGCAGCGCGACGGACTGGTCTCCGACAAGGAGACCGAAAGAACCGGGGCCAGGGCGCGCCAAAGCGCGGGCCCCGATGGTCCAGACCCCCGTGACAGCGTCGCCGGGATCAACCCGAAAGCCGACTAGTTGCGTCTCGCCGCCGGGCCGCTTACCTCTTGGCCATGGCCCACGCCGCCCACTGCGACCACGATCACGAACACGACCACAAGCCCGGCCCCACGGCGGTCGCGCACGAGCTCGCCGCCGCCGAGGCGCGTTGCGCCGCCGCCGAGCAGAAGCTGACCGCACCGCGTCGTCGCGTGCTCGAATTGCTGCTGGAGACCGGCCAGCCGGCCAAGGCCTACGACCTGATCGCGGCCTTCGGCGCCGACGGCAAGCCGGCCAAGCCGCCGACCGTCTATCGCGCCCTGGAGTTCCTCGAAAAGCAGGGCTTCGCCCACCGCATCGAGAGCCTCAACGCCTACGTCGCCTGCCGCATGGGCGAGGCGGGCCACGACGCCGCCTTCCTGATCTGCGACTGCTGCGGCGCGACCCGCGAGGTCGACCCCTCCGCCGCCAAGGGCATCGCCGACGCCGGGGCGCTGGCCGGCTATGCGGTCAGCCACGTGACCATCGAAGCGCACGGCAAGTGCGCGGATTGCCAAGCCTGAGGCTTGCCGGTTCGGCTTGGCTAGCGAATAGTCCCGATTGCGAAGTCGGGAGGCGGCCATGGCGGGCAAGCGCAGCTACGATGACGGATGCCTGGTCGCCCAGGCGCTGGAACGGGTGGGTGAGCGCTGGGCGCTTCTGGTCGCCCGCGAGCTGCTGTTCGGACCCCGCCGGTTCGGCGAACTGCAGGCCGATCTGCGCGGCGTCAGCCCCAATGTGCTCAGCCAGCGCCTCGCCGACCTGACCACGGCCGGCGTGCTCGCGCACCGTCAGCTGCCAGGCGCGCCGAACCTCTGGACCTATGAATTGACCCCGTGGGGCCGCGAGCTTGAGCCCGCCTTGGCCGCGCTCGGCGCCTGGGCCGCGCTGGCGCCCTCGACCGACGACAAGGTCAGCGCCGCCGCCGCCATCTTCGCCCTTCGCGCCGCCTCGCACCCGGTCGAGGGCTCGCGCTTCGACCTCAAGGTCGATCTTTCCGGCCGCGTCTTCCATGTGCGCCTCGGCCGCCAGCGTCTGAAAGTCGAGGCCTGGGGCGATGGCGGCGCTGATGCGACGGTCGTCGCCACCCCCGAGGTCTTCCACCGCCTGGTCTTCCAGGACCGCGATCTCGACGCGGCGATCAAGGCCGGCGCCGTAACCTGGAAGGGCGATCGCAAGGCCTTCCAGCGCCTCCTCGCCTTCGTCCCCGCCGCCGCCAAGGCCCCGCCGGCGTGGATGGCCGACGCCGACTAGGCCAGGGCCCGCATCACATAGGTCGCTGAGACCCCCGCCTCCGCCAGGAACGCCTCGGCCTCCGCCGCCAGATCCTCACCCGCGAAGGCGTCGCCGTGCAGGCCGCCGGCGATGAACAGGCTATCGAGGCCCTGGGCATTGGCGCCCTTGATATCGGTCGGCGCGCCGTCGCCGATCACCAGCACGCGCTTGCGATCGATGTCCCCCAAGGCGCGGAAGGCCAGATCGTAGATCGCAGGGTAGGGCTTACCCGCCATCGCCACCTCGCCGCCAAGGTCGGCGTAGACCCGCGCCAGAGAACCGCCGCACCACACCTTAACGCCGGCCGCGATGGCCTGAATGTCCGGATTGGCGCAGATCATCGGCACGCCGCGCGCCGCCGCCGGGGCGAACAGCGGGCGGTAGTCTTCCGGGTGATCGTTCACGTCGTCGCGCAGGCCGGTGCAGGAGATGAAGGCGGCTTCGCCCAGGTCGTCGGTGAAGCTGAGGCCGAGGTCGCGATAGATCGCGCCGGTCGTCGGCTGGCCCACCGCCCAGGCCTTGCCGTCATTTCGACGCGCCGCCAGCAGGTCGCGGGTGGCGTCGCCCGAGGTGATCATCTGCGTCCAGGCCGCCCGAGGCACGCTCACACGGTCCAGAAGCCGCTCGGCGACATCGTGGGGCTGAGAGGAGTTCGAAATCAGGAGTACGGGCCCGCGCCGAGCGGCGAATCCCGCCAAGGCATCGGCCGCGCCGTCGAAGGCATGGGCGCCATCGTGGATCACGCCCCATACGTCACACAGCAGGGCGTCGTAGCGGTCTTCGATATCGGCGAGGGATTGGATGGCTTGCATGCCGCCGCGGCTAGGGCCCGCCGCTCTTGCTGTCAACGCGCGCTCCCGGTTCTATGCTGGCCGTATGATCCGTCTCTTCGCCGCCATCGCCATTCCCTACGAGCTGGGCGAGGACCTGTCGGGCCGCCAGTCCGGGCTGGACGGCGCGCGCTGGCGGCCCGTCGAAGCCTTCCACATCACCCTACGGTTCGCCGGCGACCTGCCCGAGCCGACCGCTGACGACTTCGACAGCGCCCTCTCGGCTGTGCGCGGGAAGCCGTTCGAGCTGCAGCTTGAGAGCACCGGAGCGTTCGGCGACGGGCGCGATATCCACGCCGTCTGGGCCGGCGTCGCCGAGAGCGAGCCGCTCAATATCCTGCAGGGCCGTTGCGAGAGCGCCGCCCGCAAGGCGGGGCTGAAGCCCGAGACCCGCAAATACCGGCCTCACGTCACCCTGGCCTACCTCAGCCACCCGGACCCGGCCGCCGTCGCCGACTGGCTGCAGCGCCATTCCTGGCTGAAATCGCCGCCGTTCAAGGTCGATCGCTTCGGCCTCTACTCCAGCCACCAGACCCACGAAGGCTCGCGCTACCGGCTGGAGCGGGAATACCTGCTCTAGCGCTTGCGTGTGGTCGTCACCGGATAGGGCGTTCCGTCCCGGTGCCGGTAATTTCCTTCGCCGGGCCGCAGGATCAGGTCGAGATCCGGATAGTCGCAGCCGTCCTCGCCGGGCTTGCGCGAGCCGACTTCCAGCAACACCGCCTCGGCGTCCGAGCGGTTCTGGATGTGATGGCCATCCGCGACCCCCGCCTTGAAGCCCGCGCAGTCGCCGGCGCGCAGCACCTCCTCGCCGGCGTTGGTGACCAGCACCACCTCGCCGGAGACCACGAACACGAACTCGTCCTCGGCCGTGTGCCAGTGGCGCTGGCTCGACCATTGCCCCGGCGGCAGGCGCAGCATGTTGACGCCGAACTGGTCGAGACCCGCCGCATCGCCCAGCTTCCAGCGTTGACGGCCCTTGCATGGCGCGTCGAACGGAGGCGGGTAGGCGGTTCCGAAGCGGGTCGGGGCGGCGTCGATGTCGATCTTGGGCATGTCGGCCTCGGTTGCTCTGTCAGGCCGTGAAGCTTAGGTAGCCGACATGGCATCCGTCACCCCCATCGATGCGGTCGAGCTGACGCGCGACCTGATCCGCCGCCCGAGCGTCACCCCCGCCGACGCCGGGGCCATGGACCTCGTGCAGCGCGCCCTGGAGGGCATCGGCTTCTCCTGCCGTCGGATGAAGTTCGGCGAGATCGAGAATCTCTACGCCCGTCGTGGAACGACCAGCCCCAACCTCTGCTTCGCCGGCCACACCGATGTGGTGCCGGTGGGCGACGCGGGCGCCTGGTCGCATGATCCGTTCGCGGCAGAGGTCAGCGAGGACGTCCTGTTCGGACGCGGAGCCGTCGACATGAAGGGCGGCATCGCCGCCTGGATCGCCGCCGTCTCCGAAGTGCTGGCGGCTGGCGAACCGAAGGGCAGCCTGTCGTTCCTGATCACCGGTGATGAAGAGGGTGTGGCCACCGACGGTACGGTGCGGGTCGTCGAGGCCCTGGCCGCCGAGGGAGAGGTGATCGATCACTGCATCGTCGGCGAGCCGTCCTCCGCGGCGGAGCTGGGCGACATGGTCAAGATCGGCCGCCGCGGCTCGATCAACGCCTGGTTCACGGTCGAGGGCAAACAGGGCCACGTCGCCTATCCGCATCGCGCGGCCAACCCTGTCGGCCCGATGATCGCCCTGCTCGGCCGCCTGCAGGCCCGCGTCCTCGACGAAGGCTACGAAGGCTTCCAGCCGTCGAACCTCGAGGTCACCACCGTCGACGTCGGCAATCCGGCCACCAACCTGATTCCGGCCCGCGCCACTGCCCGCGTGAACATCCGCTTTAACCCGGCCCACACCGGCGCCGATCTGGCCGCCTGGTTCGCCGCCGAGGCTCAGGCGGCGGGCGAGGGCTTCGCCGGGACCGTCAGTGTCGACAGCCAGATCAGCGGCGAGGCGTTCCTGACCCGCGAAGGTCCGTTCACCGCCCTGGTCTCGGAGGCTGTGCAGGCCGCCACCGGCCGCACGCCGGACCTGTCCACCACCGGTGGCACGTCTGACGCCCGTTTCATCCGCGCCCTTTGCCCGGTGGTCGAACTCGGCCTCGTCGGCGCGACGATGCATGCGGTGGACGAGCGGGTGTCGACGGCCGAGGTGCGCGCCCTGGCGCAGGTCTATCGGACGCTCATCGAGCGGTACTTTGAGGCCGTCTGACGCTTCACCGCCGCCGGTGATAATCGGCCCAGGTCAGGACGAAGCCGGCCAGCACCAGGTGGAAGATCGCCGGCAGGATGGCGGTGAACCATCCGACGTGGCTCAGCACGGTCAGGCCCAGCACAAGCCGCGCGGCCATGCCGATGAAATAGATCGCGCCGAACGCCAGCAGCACCCGGCCGAGCGTCGTGCTTCGCCGCATCCGTCCGGTCGCCACGCCCCGGATCACCCATAGCGCCAGGACAATGATCGCAACCTGGCTGGCCACCAGCACGGGATAGGGCAGGGCGCCGGATTGCCAGGCGTCGAACGGCGGCAGCCAGCCTACCGGGCGCCAGGCCTGCACCAGCTGTGCCGCGACGCGGCCGATGAACGCCGCAAGCAGAACGCCGAGCAGTCGCGCATGATTAAGTGCAGACTTACCGGCCATCCGTCCGCCCTCCCGACGACGGGTGCAGCTTAGCGCGAAACCTCGCCGTCGTAGCGAACTCCGACGAGGCAAAGGCCATCGGCCGGAGCCACCGTGCCGCAGGCCTTGCGATCCTTTGCTTCCAGGGCGGCCACGAGGTCCTCGTGCGACCAGCGCCCGGCCCCGACCTCGACCAGCGAGCCGGTCATCGAGCGCACCTGGCGATGCAGGAATGAGCGGGCCGCGAAATGCAGCACAACCTCTTCGCCGTGGCGGCTGACCTGGGCGATATCCAGCGTCTTGATCGGCGACTTCGACTGGCACTGAACGTCGCGGAAGGTGGTGAAGTCGTGCAGCCCCACCAGTTCCTGAGCCGCCGCGTGCATGGCCTCAACGTCCAACGGCTTCTTCACGTGCCACACCTGGCCCTTGTCGAGGGCCGGCGGCGGGATGCGGTTGAGGATGCGGTAGATGTAGCGTCGCTCGGTGGCGCTGAACCGGGCGTGCCAGCCCTCGCCGGCGATCTCGGCCGAGAGGATGGCGATCGGCTCCTGGCCCAGGTGTGCGTTCAGGGCGTCACGCACCACCTGCGGCCGCCAGGGGCGCGTCAGGTCGATGTGCACCACCTGTCCGGTGGCATGGACGCCGGTGTCGGTGCGGCCGGCCGCCGAGAGGCGCACGGCCTCGCCGCTGAAGGCCTCGACCGCGCGCTCGATGGCCGTCTGCACACTGGGCAACTCGGCCTGGGCCTGGAAACCGCGATAGGGCCGGCCGTCGTACTCGACCACGAGGCGGTAGCGGGGCATCAGGCGCCCGCTTTCGGGGGGAGCTGGATCCCGGCCGCGATCGGATAGCCCCGCAGGAAGGTCGCCGCGTCCTGCGCCGACTTGCCCTCGCGCTGGGCGGCCAGCAGGCGCACAGCGCCGTCGCCGCAAGCGATCAGCAGCTCATCGTCCAGCGCCTGGCCCGGCGCGCCGCCGCCGTCTTCGACCTGGGAGAGCAGGGCCTTCACCCGCTTGCCGTCCGGTCCCTCGAACCACGCACCCGGGAAGGGCGAGAGGCCGCGGATCTGGCGGTCGATCTCCACGGCCGACGCCGACCAGTCGATACGCGTCTCGGCGCTGGTGATCTTCTTCGCGTAGGTCACGCCTTCGGCCGGCTGCGGCGTCGGGAACGCGCCGCCATGGGCGATAAGATCGATCGCCTTGGGCAGAAGCATGGCGCCGACGGCGGCCAAGCGATCGTGCAGCGTGCCGGCGGTTTCCAGCGCGTCGATCCGCACGGTCTCGCCCGCCAGGATGTCGCCCTCGTCGAGGCCGACGCTCATCTGCATCACCTGGACGCCGGTGACCTTGTCGCCGGCCATGATCGCCCGCTGGATCGGCGCGGCGCCGCGCCAGCGAGGCAGCAGCGAGGCGTGCAGGTTGAAGCAGCCAAGGCGCGGCGCCTCCAGCACCTCCTTCACCAGGATCTGCCCGAAGGCGACCACCACGGCGGCGTCGAGGTTCAGCGCTTTGAAGGCCTCGATCTCCTCCGGCGTCTTCAGAGATTTCGGCGTGCGCACCGGCAGGCCGTGGTGCTCGGCGAAGGCGTGCACCGGCGAAAGCCTCAGCTCCTGGCCTCGGCCACGCGGCTTCGGCTCGCGTGAATAGACGCACACGATCTCATGCCCGGCGTCGCGCAGGGCGGCCAGGCTGGCGACGGCGAAGTCAGGAGTGCCGAGGAAGGCGATTCGCATGGTCGGCATGTAGCGGTCCCCACCGGTCGGCGCCACCACGGAACCCGGCTTCATCGCCCGCCGTTTCCTCAATCGAACCGGAGAGCTTCGCCATGCGCACCCCCACGATCGCCCTTGCCGGCGTCCTTGTCGCCCTTGGCCTGTCCGCCGCCGCCTGCTCGCGCGAGGACGCGACGCAGATCAAGGAGGGCGCCCAGGCCATCGGCGGCGAGGTCAAGCAGGCCGCCACCGACATCAAGAACGACCCGGATGTGAAGGAAGCCGGCACGGCCATCAAGGATGCGACCAAGGACGCAGCCTCGGAGCTGAAGCAGACCGCCTCCGAGGCGGGCGATGCGGCCAAGGACGCCAGCGCCGATCTCAAACAGGGCGCGAAGGAACTCGGCGACAACGCCAAACAGGCCGGTCACCAGGCCGCCGGCGAGGCGCGCAAGGCGGGCAAGGAAGCCCGCGACGAGATCGATGGGAATCCGAAGACGAGCTAGGCCGCCGGCCTAGTACTCGCAGTTCTCGGCGGAGCCTTGCAGGCAGTCGACGCCGATGGCCGGCGCGATCACGACAACGGCGATGAAGCCGGCGAACACCAGCGCGATCAGGGCCGCGAAGGTGAGCCGGCGTCCGGTCATGCGGCGCGGGCCGCCTTCTTGACCTTGGCGATGGCCCGGTCGCGCTTCAGCCGCGAGAGGTGGTCGATGAACAGCACGCCTTCGAGGTGGTCCATCTCGTGCTGGATGCAGACCGCGTAGAGACCCTCGGCCTCTTCTTCGACCGGCTCGCCCTTGTAGTTGAGGTAGCGCAGCGTGACCTTCGCGGGGCGTTCCACCTCGTCGAAGATTTCCGGCACCGAAAGGCAGCCTTCCTCGTAGGGCAGGACGTCTTCCGAGGTGGTGAGGATTTCCGGGTTCACGAAATACTGCGGCGCCGGCTCTTCGCCCTCGCGGGCCAGGTCCATCACGATCACGCGCTTGGGCACGCCCACCTGCACGGCGGCCAGGCCGATGCCCGGCGCGTCGTACATGGTCACCAGCATGTCATCCATCAGGGCGCGCAGCTCGTCGTCGACGCCTTCGACGGGCGTCGAGACCTGCTTCAGCACCGCCAGGTCGGCGGCGTTGTCCACGGTAAGAATTCGGCGAATGGCCATATGCGGCAGGTAAGAGGCTACTCGGCGGCCGTCAAGCTGGCGGGCGACTCCGTCGCACTCAGCTTGGAGAGCGAACGCGGTGTCGCCTCGACCTGTTTCACCTCTTCGATCTCCTTGCCCTGGTGATCGACGGCGAGGTCTTCGAAGCGTCGCGCCTGGGTCAGCACCTGGGTTTCCAGCGAGCCCACGAACTGGTTGTAGCGCTCGACCGCCGCCGTCAGCGCCTTGCCCACCGAGCCGGCATGCGCGCCCATGACGCTGATCCGCTTGTAGAGCTCGCGCCCCAGGTCGGCGACCTTGGCCGCGCTCTTGGCCTGGTCCTCCACCCGCCAGCCGTAGGACACCGCCTTGCACAGGGCGAAGAGGGTCGTCGGGGTCACCAGCAGCACCTTCCGGGCCATGGCCTCGCTCATCAGCTCCGGCGCCCGGTCCAGCGCGGCGGCCAGGAAGCTGTCGCCGGGCACGAACATAGCCACGAAGTCGGGCGAGCCCTCGGACGCGAACTGATCCCAGTAGGCCTTGGCGGAAAGCCCGGTCATGTGGGTCTTCACGCTGGCGGCGTGGCGGGCCAGGGCGGACTCCCGCGCGGCGTCGTCGGTGGCGTCCTGGGCGTCGAGGAAGGCGTTCAGCGAGCACTTGGCGTCGATCACGAACACCCCGCCGCCCGGCAGCCGCACCTTCACGTCGGGTCGACGGCGACCTTCCTCGGTGTCGACGCTGAACTGCTCCTCGAAGTCGAAGCGGCTGTTCAGCCCGGCGGCCTCCAGCACATTGCGCAGGGTCTGCTCTCCCCAGCGGCCCTGCACGCCTGCGCCTCGGCGCAGGGCGGCGGAAAGCTTGCGCGCCTCGTCCTGGGTGCTCTGCGAGGCCTGCATAAGGGCGGCGATCTGCGCCTTCAGCCCGCCGGTGTCCTCGGCGCGGGTCTTCTCGATGGCCTGCACCTGGGCTTCGAACTTGGCCAGTGTCTCGGCCACCGGCTTCAGCTGGGCCTCCAGCCGCGCGTGCGACAGCTGTTCGCGGCTGCGGAAGGTCTCGTCGGTGCTGGCGATCAGGGCGGCGGCGGCCGCCTGGGCCGACTGC
>JAFKGN010000178.1 GCA_017307205.1 Caulobacterales bacterium | reverse complement strand
GACGGCCTTCGGCGCCAAGCTGGAGATCGCCGACGTGGCGGGCGCCAATGGGCATACGGGCCGTTCGGTCCGCCTGCCGGCCGGCCAGAAGCTGACCGGAACCCATGTGCCGGTGCCGGGCGATCCGTCGTCCGCCGCCTTCCCGATCGTCGCCGGCCTGGTTGTTCCGGGCTCGGAGGTCACGGTCGAAGGGGTGCTGCTGAATTCCCTACGCACGGGCCTGTTCGACACCCTCGTCGAGATGGGCGCCGACCTCACCATAAAGAATGAGCGCATCGCCGGCGGCGAGCGCGTGGGCGACATCGTCGTCCGGCACTCGGCGCTGAAGGGCGTGGTGGTGCCGCCGGAGCGCGCGCCCTCGATGATCGACGAGTATCCCATCCTCGCCGTCGCCGCCGCCTTCGCGGAGGGCGAGACGGTGATGCGCGGCATCGGCGAGATGCGCGTCAAGGAAAGCGACCGCATCGCCTTGATGGCCGCCGGGCTGCAGGCCTGCGGCGTCGAGGTCGAGGAGGAGCCGGAGGGCTTCACCGTGCGCGGCGCCGGCAAGGCGCCGAAGGGCGGGGCCACGGTCACCACCCACGGCGATCACCGCATCGCCATGAGCCACCTGGTGCTCGGCCTGGCTGCGGCCGAGCCGGTGACCGTCGACGAGCCGGGGATGATCGCCACCAGCTTCCCGGGTTTCGTGGATCTGATGGGCCGCCTCGGCGGCGATATCTCGGGGAACTGACAATGGGCTTCGTGATCGCCGTCGACGGCCCCGCCGCCTCGGGCAAGGGCACGGTCGCCAGCCGCCTGGCCGCCCACTACGGCTACCCCTATCTCGACACCGGCCTGCTTTATCGCGCCGTCGGCTGGCGCCTGCAGACCAACCGGGGCGACCTCGGCGACGCCGCGGCGGCCGAGGCCATCGCCCGCGCGCTCGACGTTTCGGAGCTGGAGATGCCGGAAGTGCGCACCCGCGCCGCCGGCGAGGCGGCCAGCCGCGTGGCTGTGCATCCGGGCGTCCGCGCCGCCCTGCTCGACCTGCAGCGCCAGTTCGCCGCCCAGGAGCCCGGCAGCGTGCTCGACGGGCGCGACATCGGCACGGTGATCGCGCCGGCCGCCCAGGCCAAGCTGTTCGTCACCGCCCGTCCCGAGGTCCGCGCCGAGCGCCGCTGGAAGCAGCTGTGCGGTCAGGGCGAGACCGTGGCCTTCGAGGATGTGCTGGCCGATATCCGCATCCGCGACGAGCGCGACAGCGGCCGGGCCTCGGCGCCGCTGACCCAGGCCGCCGACGCGGTCTTGCTCGACACCAGCCATTTGACTATAGAAGCCGCCTTCGATGCGGCCCGCCGTATCGTCGAGGCGGCGCGCGCCAAGTAGGGCCTTTAGGTCCGAAGGCAATCCAACCGCGCCTTTCCCTCGTCCCCGCGGGCCACAAATCCTTCCACATCCTGCGACGCACGGACTCCATCCCGGATTCCGCGTCCCACAACCGAGACTGAACACAACGCATGGCTGATGACATGAGCCTCAACCCCTCGCGCGACGACTTCTCCGCGCTCCTCGACGAAGCCTTTGGCGGCCGCGATTTCGCCGAAGGCACCGTCGTCCACGGCAAGATCGTGGCGATCGAAAAAGACTTCGCCATCGTCGACGTCGGTCTGAAGACCGAAGGCCGCGTGGCCCTGAAGGAATTCGGCGTCGGTGAAGACGGCAAGGCCACTGTGAAGGCCGGCGATACGGTCGAGGTCTTCCTCGAGCGCGTCGAGAACGCCATGGGCGAAGCGGTGATCAGCCGCGAAAAGGCCAAGCGCGAAGAAGCCTGGACCCGCCTGGAAGGCGTGTTCGCGCTGAACGAGCCGGTGATGGGCGCCATCGTCGGCCGCGTGAAGGGCGGCTTCACCGTCGACCTCGGCGGCGCCTCGGCCTTCCTGCCGGGCTCGCAAGTCGACATCCGTCCGGTCCGCGACGTCGGCCCGCTGATGGGCAAGGAACAGCCCTTCGCCATCCTCAAGATGGACCGTCCGCGCGGCAACATCGTCGTGTCGCGTCGCGCCATCCTGGAAGAAGCCCGCGCCGAACAGCGCACTGAGCTGGTCAGCCAGCTGCAGGAAGGCGAAATCCGCGAAGGCGTGGTCAAGAACATCACCGACTACGGCGCGTTCGTGGACCTGGGCGGCATCGACGGCCTGCTTCACGTCACCGACATGAGCTGGAAGCGCGTCAACCACCCGTCGCAGGTGCTCGCCGTCGGCGACACGGTGAAGGTGCAGATCGTCAAGATCAACCCGGACACCCAGCGCATCAGCCTCGGCATGAAGCAGCTGCAGTCCGATCCGTGGGATGGCGTCGAAGCCAAGTACCCGGTCGGCGCGCGCTTCACCGGCCGCATCACCAACATCACCGACTACGGCGCCTTCGTGGAGCTGGAAGCCGGCGTTGAAGGCCTGGTGCACGTGTCGGAAATGTCGTGGACCAAGAAGAACGTCCACCCCGGCAAGATCGTGTCGACCTCGCAGGAAGTCGATGTGGTGGTGCTGGACGTCGACGCCTCGAAGCGCCGCGTCTCGCTCGGCCTGAAGCAAGCCCAGAACAACCCCTGGGAAGCGTTCCTGGAAGCCCACCCGGTCGGCTCGACCGTCGAAGGCGAAGTCAAGAACGCGACCGAGTTCGGCCTGTTCATCGGCCTCGACAACGACATCGACGGCATGGTCCACCTTTCCGACCTCGACTGGACCGTGTCGGGTGAAGAAGCCATCGCCCGCTACAAGAAGGGCGATGTCG
>JAFKGN010000049.1 GCA_017307205.1 Caulobacterales bacterium | reverse complement strand
GGCCACGGTGGCGGCGGCGGGGACGACGATGTGCAGGTTGGGGCGCTCGGCCTTCAGCAGGGCCGCGGCCTCGCCGAACGGGCCGCTCATGCGCTCGATCTCGGACGGGCGGCTGCCGGGCAGGACCAGCAGGATCGGATCGTGCTCAGCCGCCCCGATGGCCTTGCGCAGGCGGGCGGGCTTGGCGCCGCTGAAATCCTTGGCCAGGGCCGGGTTGCCGACGAAAGTGGTCTTCAGACCCGCCGCCTCGAACAGCGGGGCGTCGAACTTGTGCAGCGTCAGCAGGCTGTCGACGGCGCCGGCCAGCACCTTGGCGCGGCCCGGCCGCGAGGCCCAGATCTGCGGGCCGACGTATTTGATGAGGGTGATGTTCGGGTCGAGCTTCCGCAGCCGGGCGGCGACGCGGAGGGTGAAGCCCCAGCTGTCGATCAGGACGGCGATGTCCGGCTTCTCGCGCGCGGCCAGGGCGGCCGTCTCGTCGGCGCGCTTGACCACGCGGCTCCAAGCCATGAGGCCTTCGACGTAGCCCAGGACCGAAAGCTCGGCGATATCGAAGGGGCTCTGCACACCCTCGTCGGCCATGCGCGGGCCGCCGACGCCGACGAGGCGCACCCTGCCCTTCAGCTTGCGCTTGAGGGCGGCGGCGAGGCCGGCGCCGAGATTATCGCCCGAGGCCTCGGCGGCCACGAGCATGATGCAGGGCGTGCGGTCGGCCTGGGACTCAGGCATGGCCCGCCGCCGGCGCGGCGCCATAGACGAACAGGCCCATGGCGTCCGCCTCGGCGATGACCGCCTCACGGTCGACCACCAGCACGCCGCCGGCCTCGCCGACGATGCCCGCCAGGCCCGCCTTGGCGGCGCGGCGAACGGTGGAGACGCCGATGGTCGGCAGGTCGATGCGGCGCTCCTGGATCGGCTTGGGGGCCTTGGCGAGTACGCCGCAGCGCTCCTCCAGGGTGCCGCGTACGGCAGCCGGCAGCTCGGCGCAGCGGCGGAGCATGGCGTCGGTGCCTTCCTGGGCCTCGACGGCGAGGACGAGGCCGCGGGCGACCACGGCGCCCTGGCCGATATCCAGCTGGCCGATGGCGCGGGCGACCTCCAGGGCGCGGGCCATGTCGGCGTCGTGTTCGAAGCGGGGGCGGATGGAGCCCAAGGCCCCCTCGCCCAGCGCCAGATCGGCGACGACCTGGTGGGCGCCCTCGACGGCGAAACCTTCCTTCTCGAACTCGCCCATCACCTGGCGGAGGATGGCGTCGTCGCCCTTGCGGGCGGCGGCGATGATGCCGGGCATGGCGAGCAGGCCGCGCATGTCGGGCTTGAGCGAGGCGAAGTCCGGCCGGTCGACGGCGCCGGCGAAGCAGACGGACTTGGCGCCCTCGGACTTCAGGGCTTTGAAGATGTGGCCGAACTCGGCCATCCCAAACTCGGCGCCGGGATAGGCCAGCATGGCGTCATCGGCGAAGCCCTTGAGGCGGACGACGAACACCGGGCGGCCGCCGGCGCGGCAGGACTCGGCGACTTCGCGGGGCAGAGCGCCGGAGCCGGCGATGATGCCAAGCTTACTCAAGTCAGTTCTCTAGTTTGGGCGAGCAGAGCGGACGGTTGGCGTCGGCGCGGATGAACTCGACGATCTCCATCACCTCGGGGGTGTCGGCGAAATCGCGGGCGACGTCGTCCAGGCGCTCCTGGAAGGTGCCTTCGTCGGCGAACAGCAGGCGGTAGGCGGAGCGGAGATCGTTGATCGACTCGCGCGAGAAGCCGCGGCGCTTGAGGCCGACGAGGTTCAGGCCCTCGAGGTGGGCGTGGTTGCCCCACAGGGAGCCGTAGGGAATGACGTCACGCGTCACCAGGGCTGCGGCGCCGACGAAGGCGTAGCGGCCAATGCGCGTCCACTGGTGGACGCCCGCGAGGCCGCCCATGAACACGAAGTCGCCGACATGCACGTGGCCGCCGAGCGTGGCGTTGTTGGCGAAGGTGACCCGGTCCCCGACCACGCAGTCGTGCGCCACGTGGGAGCCGACCATGTAGAGGCTGTCCGACCCGATGCGGGTGACGCCCGTGCCCACCAGGGTGCCGGTGTGCATGGTGACGTGCTCGCGGATGACGTTGCGCTCGCCGATGATCAGCTGGGTGTCCTCGCCCTTGTGGGCCAGGTGCTGCGGCGCGCCGCCGAGGAAGGCGAACGGGTGGATGACGGTCTGGGCGCCGATGGTGGTGGCGCCGTCGATGACCACGTGGCTGACCAGGCGCACGCCCTCGCCCAGCTTCACCTTGCCGCCCACGGTGCAGTAGGGGCCGATCTCCACGCCGTCCGACAGCTCGGCGCCGGGCGCGACGATGGCGCTGGGGTGGATGGTCACGCTCACGACGTCGGGGTCTCCACCAGCATGGCGGCGTACTCGGCCTCGGCGGCCGTCTTGTCGCCGACCTTGGCGACGCCGCGGAACTTGAAGATGTTGGAACGGGCGCGGGTGACTTCAACCTCCAGCTTCAGCACGTCGCCCGGACGGACCGGATGGCGGAAGCGGCAGTTGTCGACCGACATGAAGAAGATGGTCTTGCCCTCGGTGTCGACCTCGAGCGACTTCGACATCAGGACGGCGCCGGCCTGGGCCAGAGCCTCGACGATCAGCACGCCGGGCATCACCGGGTTGCCCGGGAAGTGCCCCTGGAAGAACGGCTCGTTGAAGGTGACGTTCTTGATGCCGACGATCGAGGTGTGGGCGCGATATTCCTCCGCGCGGTCGACGAGCAGGAACGGATAGCGGTGCGGGATCCGGCGCAGGATCTCCGCGATGTCGATGGCGCTGACGTCCGCGGCCTGCGTCCCCTGATCCTTGCTCATTCGCCTTCCCCTCCCCGCCGGTTCGCCGCACGCGACACCCAGGCGGTCTCCCGCATCCAACGTTTGATCGGCCGCGCCGGAAACCCTGTCCAGGTTTCGGCCGCCGGTATGTTCTTAAACACCGAGGCCGACGCCCCAACTACGGCCCCAGCCCCGACATTCAGGTGATCGGCCACGCCGGCCTTGCCGCCGAACATCACCCCGTCGCCGACGGTGACGCTGCCCGAGATGCCCGTGTAGGCGGCCAGGAGGCAGTTGCGGCCGAGACTCACGTTGTGGGCCACGTGGACGAGGTTGTCGATCTTGCTGTTCTCGCCGACGCTGGTGTCCTCCCAGGCCCCGCGATCGACACAGCTGTTGGCGCCGAGGGTGACGCCGTCCTGCAGGATGACGCGGCCGAGTTGGGGGATGTCGACAGGCCCCTTGGGCGAAGCCGCCGTGCCGAAGCCCGCCTCGCCGACGACGCTGCCGGCGTGCAGGCGGACGCGGTCGCCCACCAGGGCGAAACCGACGACCACGCGCGGGCCGATATCACAGTCGCGGCCGATGGCGACGCCCGGACCGATGACCGCGCCGGCGCCGATGCGCGTGCCGCGCCCAATCTGAGCGCCGGGGCCGACGACGACGCCGGGGCCGAGCTCAACGTCCTCTTCAAAGGCGGCGTCGGGATGGATGGCGGGCGCAGCGGCGGGGTGGCGACGCGGCGCGTGCAGGGCGGCGGCGGCCTTGGCCCAGGCGGCCTGCGGATAGTCGGCGATCAAGGCGACGCAGCCGGCCGGGACGTCGGCGGCATGGCGCGGGGAGACGAAGCAGGCGCCGGCGCGGGTCGCGGCCAGGCCGGTCAGATGCTTGCCGCCGGCCAGGAAGCTGACCCCGTCGGCTCCGGCGCGGCCCAAGGGCGCGGCCACGGTGATTTCGATGGAAGCCTTGGCGGGGTCGCTCAGCGTGGCGCCGGTGAGCTTCGCCAGCGCCTCGAGGCTCAAGGCCCCCTTGGACTCGAAGAATCGCGGATCCGGCATGGCGCCCCCTTACGAGCGCCCGGCCCGCGCCATGCGAGTCGGGACTTCAAATCGCGCCCCCGACGGAATCATCAGGGGCGCGAGTGAATCTCGCCGATTTTCGCGGCGATCTCTAGCCGGAGTGCGACACGGCTAAGTGTCCGCGGTTAGCCCGCGGGCGCTCCAACTTCAGACGTAAAGCCTATCAAAGGGCCAGAAGCCGGCCCTGAAGGCTCTAGCGCGCGGCCGGAGCGGCAGCCGCGGCCGGCGCGGTGTCGAGGCGCTCACGGTCGAAGGTGAACTGGGTGATCTTGGCGTTCAGGGCCGTGACCACCGCCGGGGTGATGTCCATCGCCGGAGCGAAGAAGATCGTCGCGCCGCGGTCGAGCAGCAGCGAGCATTGCTTCTGCTGATAGGCGGCGACCAGCAGCGGATCCAGTTCGCTGCCGACGCGCGCGATGGCCTTCTGCTGGGTGGCTTCCAGCTCGCGCTGACGCAGCTGAGCCTTACGCTGCCAGGCGTTGGCGCGGACCTGCAGATCCGAGGCGCGCTTTTCCAGGGCGTCGGCCGACGCGCCGGCCTGACCCTGGGCGGCGCTGATCGCCTTGTCTTCGGTTTCGATCGCGGTGCGCTCGGTGTTCAGCTCGGAGTTCACGACGCCGCTGATCTGCGTCAGGCGGGTCTGCACGAACTTGCCGACGGTCGAGGTGGCGACGGCTTGCTGGGCGTTGAAAATGCAGACGCCAGGAGGCGGCGCGCCGTGGGTGGTCGGGCCAGCCGCAGCAGCGGCGGCGGCCGGCGCGGCAGCCTGGGCGAACGCGGCGGTGGAAAGCGCAAGGGCGGCGGTCCCGCCGAGCGCGGCGGCCGCGATGGTCTTCAGGGTCATAGGAACTAGAACCTTGTGTTGGTGGAGAACCGGAAGGTTTCCGTCTTGTCGTAATCTTCTTTGGCCAAAACTTGGCTCAAATCGAAGCGGATCGGCCCCATGGGCGAGCGCCAATAGATGCTGAGGCCAGCAGAGGCGCGCAATCCGAGGTTGTCTTTGATCAGAGGATCAAAGATGCCGACAGACGACTGCTTGTCGCGGTCGTCCAGCAGGCCGGCGGTGCCGACGTCGGTGAACAGCTCGGTACGGATGCCGTACTGCTCGGGCAGGAAGTTCGGAACCGTCAGCTGAACGGTGCCGATGGCGTAGAACTTGGCGCCCAGGGCGTCCGTCCGGCCCGGGTTGGTGTCGCGCGCGCCGATACCCGCCGTCTCGAAGCCACGGAAGGTCTGGCCGCCGCGATAGAAGCGGTCGTTGATCCGCACCGTGTCGCCGCCCCAGCCTTCGATGTAGCCCATCGAGCCGGTGGCGCTGAGGATGAAGTCCTTGTTGAAGCCGTGGTACCAGCCGGCGTCGGCCTCGGTGCGCAGATACTTCACGTCGCCGCCGAAGCCGGCGAGGTCCTGGTTGAGATCCGCGTAGTAGCCGCGCGTCGGATTGATGGGATCGTTCCGCTTGTCGAGCCGCAGACCGTAGCCGAAGCGCGAGGTCAGACGCGCGCCGCGCTGCAGGCAGAGGATTTGCGAGACCTGGCCGGACGAACAGAAGACATCGGAGATCACGACCTCGTCGCTGCTGAGCAGATAGCGCAGCGACATCGACGAGTTCTGCGTCAGGCCGAAGCCGACCCGGAGCGTGCCGCCCACCGTCGCCGTGTCATAGGCGGCGCCGACGTTCGAGAAGTCGTACTTCGACGAATACAGGTCGAAGCCGGCCGCCAGGTTGCGGCCCATGAAGCGCGGCTCGGTGAAGCTGAGGTTCACTTCCTGGCGGAGCGAACCGGCCGAGATGCGGGCGCGCAGGTTCTGGCCGCGGCCGCGGAAGTTGCGTTCGGTGACGCCGAGGTCGAGCACCACCTGGTCGATCGAGCTGTAGCCGGCGCTGAACGACAGTTCACCGGTCGGCTGCTCCTCGACCTTGACCTGCAGGGTCGTGCGGTCCGGCGCGGCGCTGGGCACCTCGTCGATGGTCACGTCTTTGAAGAAGCCGAGGGCGCGGATCTGGTTGCGCGAGCGGTCGACCAGCACACGGTTGTAGGCGTCGCCTTCCGACACGTTCATCTCGCGACGGATTACGCTGTCGAGCGTGCGGCCGTTGCCGATGACGTCGATGCGGTCGACGTAGACGCGCGGGCCTTCGCGGACCTGGAAGACCACGTCGACGGTGTGATTTTCGCGGTTCGGCGTCGGGCGCGGACGCACGTCCACGAAGGCGAACCCGGCGGCGCCCGCCGCGAAGGTCAGCGAGTCGGTGGCGTCCTCGATCGCCTGGTCCTGGTAGGTCTGGCCGGCGCGGATCGGCAGCAGGGTGGTCAGCAGGTTGGCGTCGAGCTTCTGCAGCTCGGCTTCCACGCTGACCTTGCCGAACTTGTATTCCTGGCCTTCGTCCACCGTGTAGGTGATGGCGAATCCGTTCTTGTCGGGCGACAGCTCGGCCACCGCCGAGACGACGCGGAAGTCGTAGTAGCCGCGGTCGCGATAGAACTTACGCAGCTGTTCGCGGTCGTACTCGAGACGATCCGGGTCGTAGTTGTCGTTGTTCGTGAGCAGCTTGTACCACTTTGACTGCTCGGTCACGACGACGTCGCGGAGGTCGTTGTCGGAGAACTCGCTGTTGCCGAGGAAGTTGACCGAGATCACGCCGCTCTTCGGGCCTTCGTTGATCTCGAACACCAGGTCGACGCGCTTCTGCGGCAGCTCGACCACCTTCGGCGTCACGGTGGCGCCGATACGGCCCGAGCGGCGATAGAGTTCGATGATGCGCTGAACGTCGGCCTGCACCTTGGCCTTGGTGAAGATGCCGCGCGGACGAATGGTCACTTCGTCCTGCAGCTTCGACTCCTTCATCGCCTGGTTACCCTCGAACACCACCTGGTTGATGATGGGGTTCTCGACGACCTTCACGACGAGCTCGGAGCCTTCCAGCCCAATCGAGACGTCGGAGAAGAGTTCGGTGCGGGTGAGGGTCTTCAGGGCGAGGTCGAGGCGCTCGGCGTTCACCGTGTCGCCCACGGCGATCGGCAGGTAGCTGAGCACCGTGCCGGCTTCGATACGCTCGTTACCTTCCACGCGAATCGAGCCGACAACCCCGGACTGCTGGGCCTGGGCATAGACCATCGACGGCGCTGTCAGCGCCGTGGTCCCCAGCATCAGCGCCAGGCCGGAAGCAATCGCAGCGCTGCGGGCGCGGAAAACGGTCATCACATCTGCCATGGTCGGGCGGGCGCCTTACGAAAACAGTCCGCCGAGGAAACTGAACACGCGCAGGCGCTGCAGGTCATTCCATGTGGCGAACAGCATGAAACTAAGCAGCAACGCAAGCCCGACGCGATAACCCGCCGCCTGGGCCTTCGCGCCCAGTGGCCGACGCGCCACGGCTTCGTAGGCGTAAAACAGCAGGTGGCCGCCATCCAGCACGGGGATGGGCAGCAAATTCATGAAGCCGACGCTGACGGACAGCATCGCGGCCAGACCCGTGAGGGCGACGCCTGCGCCGAGCATCCACTGCGCGGCGTCGGGAGCGCCCTCCCCGCCCGCCTTGGCGGCGGCGCCGGACACCTGGGCGATGCCCAGGGGGCCGCCGAGCTGTTCGGCCGACATCTGCCCGGTCACCAGGCGACCGAGGTAGTAGAGGGTCGTGTCCAGCACATCCCAGGTGCGGACGACGCCGCCGCCGATCGCGGCGATCGGGTTGTAGCGGACGTGACGCACGTCTTCCCGGCGCGGCTGGTTGGCCAGGCCGATGGCGCCGACTTCCATGTCGCCGCCGGTCGGGGTCTCTACCCGCTTGCGGGCCGGCGTGACGTCGATGGCCAGGGGCACGCCGTTACGCTCGACGGTGAAGGTGATCGGCACCCCGGCGCGCAGCATCACGTACTGCTGGACGTCCTGGAAGCTGTCGACCTTGCGGCCGTCGGTCTTGACGACCACGTCGCCCGGTTTGAAGCCCGCGCGCTCGGCCACGCTGCCGGGCTGAACGCTGGTGACCCGCGCCGCCAGCGTCGTTTCGCCCACGGTGGACAGCAGGACGGCGAACAAGGCGATGGCGAGGAAGAAGTTGGCGAAGGGCCCAGCGGCCACGACGATGGCGCGCTGCCACAGCGGCTTGAAGTGGAGGTACTTGTTCAGCCCCTCGGGGCCTTCGTGCTTCACGACCCAGTCGCGCATGTGATCGAGATCGTCGGTGTCGGGCACCGAGGCGGCGTTGGCGTCGCCGGCGAACTTCACGTAGCCGCCGAGCGGAATCCAGCCGACGCGCCATTCGACGCCATCGCGGTCGCGGCGGCTGAAGATCGCCTTGCCGAAGCCGATCGAGAATCGCTCGATCGCCGTTCCGAAAGCCTTGGCCGCCCAGAAGTGCCCGAGTTCATGGATGGTGATGACCAGGGTCAGCACCAGCAGGAACGGCACCACGTAGGATACGGCGGTCTGCAGGAAGTGAATCATGCCGCGTTCAGGGTTCCATCAACTGCGTCGACGTTCGATGACGTCGGACGCGACACGTCGGGCGCTTCGGTCGACCAACATCGCGCTTTCGAGCGCGTCTTCGTCCGCCCCATGCCGCAACTCGCCACCCCCACCATTCAGGCTGTCGAGGGTTTCGGCTACGATCGTGGCAATATCAAGAAACCCAATCTGGCGGTCAAGGAAGGCGGCCACGGCCACCTCGTTGGCGGCGTTCATGGCCGCCGGGGCGCCGCCGCCGGCCTTCAGCGCGGCGCGGGCCAGGTCGATGGCGGGGAATCGGGCGGCGTCTGGGGCCTCGAAGGTCAGCTGACCGATGGCCGCCAGATCCAGCTGGGGGGCCGGCCAGGCGATGCGATGCGGCCAGCCGAAGGCATAGGCGATGGGCGCGCGCATGTCCGGCGGTCCCAGCTGGGCCAGGGTTGAGCCGTCGGCATACTCCACCAGGCTGTGGATCACCGACTGCGGATGCACCAGCACGTCGATGCGGTCGCCGGCGGTGTCGAACAGGTAAGAGGCTTCGATCATCTCGAGCCCCTTGTTCATCATGGTGGCCGAATCCACCGAGATCTTGGCGCCCATGCTCCAGTTGGGATGGGCGACGGCCTGGCCGGGGGTGGCCTCGGCCATCTGCTCACGCGTCCAGGTGCGGAACGGGCCGCCCGAGGCGGTGAGAATCAGCCGCGCCACCTGATTGCCCGGCTGCAGCACCTGGAAGATCGCCGAGTGCTCCGAATCGACGGGGATCACCACCCCGCCCGCCGCCTTGGCGGTGCGCAGCAGGGCCGGACCGGCGCAGACCAGGCTTTCCTTATTCGCCAGGGCGACCACGGCGCCCGTGCGGGCCGCCGCCAGGGTTGGCGCCAGGCCCGCCGAACCGACGATGGCGCTCATCGCCCAATCGGCGCCCATGGCGGCCGCGTCGCGGACCGCGTCTGCGCCGGCGGCGACTTCGACGCCGGAGCCCTGCAGCCGGGCTTTCAGATCGCCGTAGTGCGCCTCGTCGGCGATCACCACCAGGGACGGTCGCCAACGACGGGCCTGCTCGGCCAGGCGCTCGGCGTTGCAGCCGCCGGTGAGGGCCAGCACCTCGACCTCGGCCTCGGCCTTGTCGAACAGATCAAGCGTCGAGACCCCGACCGATCCGGTCGAGCCCAGAACCACAACACGGCGCATCGCGCTCAATGTCCCCACCCCAGATGGTCGACCAGCCGGGCGACGGCGATGACGATGACGCAGAACAGGAAGCCATCGACGCGGTCCAGCAGACCGCCGTGGCCGGGGATCAGGTCGCCGCTGTCCTTCACGCCGAACCGGCGCTTGATCGCCGATTCCCACAGGTCGCCGGCCATGGTGGCCAGGCCGCCCAGGAGACCGACCAGGGCGGCGGCCGGCGGAATGATGCGGGCGTCGATAAAGGGCGAGGCGGCGGCGATCATGGCCATGGCGGCGCCGGCCGCCGCGGCGGCCACGAGGCCGCCGAAGAAGCCCGACCAGGTCTTGTTGGGCGAAAACCGCGGCCAGAGCTTCGGGCCTTTCAGCACGCTGCCGGTGGCGAAGGCGGCGCTGTCGGCCGCCCAGGAGACGGCGAAGGCCAAAAGGGTCCAGAAGACGCCATCGGCCTCGTTGCGGATCCAGATCAGGCTGACGCAGGCCGGGGCGATGTAGATGACGCCGTAAGCGGCGTCTGCGCGGCGTTCGAGGCGCCCCTTGGCGACGAAGGCGCAGAGCGCGGCCCCAAGCAGCACTGCCGACCAGGCCCAGAGATTGCGACCGGCGTAGGCCAGGCCGACCGCCAGCATCACCGGCGCGCCGACGCCCAGGGCGACCCGGATCGGGGTGCGCGGCGCGCACATGGCGCCCCACTCGTAGGACAGCAGCGCCACCGCGATGACGACCAGCAGCAGGAACAGAGGCCCACCGGCGAACACCACGCCGACCACAGCCGGAATCAGCACCGCTGCGGTCGCCGCGCGGATGCCCAGGTTACGCCAGTTGAAACGCTTAGCCGGCGGCGTAGACGTCATCGACCGTGGTCCCGCCGTAGCGGCGCTCACGTTTATTGAATTCGGCCACCGCGGCCTTCAGATGCTCCGGCCCGTAGTCGGGCCACAGCACATCCTGGAAAATCAGTTCGGCGTAGGCGCATTCCCACAGGAGGAAGTTGGAGAGCCTGCGCTCGCCGCTGGTGCGGACGATCAGGTCGGGATGGGGCACGCCGGCCGTCGAAAGCCCGCGCTCCAGCACCCCTTCGTCGAGGTCCGCCGCCCTCGCCTCGCCGCGCTCGACCGCCTCGGCGAAACGCCGCGCGGCGTCGACGATATCGGCCTGGCCGCCGTAGTTGAACGCCACCTGCAGCAGGAAGCGACTGTTCTCGGCGGTGCGGCTCTCGGCGCGCTCGATGATCTTGACGATATCCGGCTTGAGGCCTTCGCGGCGGCCCAGGATGCGCACCTTCACGCCCTCGCGGGCCAGCTGCTCCAGGTCGTTGTCGACGAAGGTCTTCAGCAGCCCCATCAGCTCGGAGACTTCCGTCTCCGGCCGGCGCCAGTTCTCGGTGGAGAAGCCGTAGACGGTCAGCACGCCGACGCCGCAGTCCGGCGCAGCCTCGACCGTGCGGCGCAGGGCTTGGACCCCGGCGCGATGGCCGAGGATGCGCGGCAGCGCCCGCTTCTTCGCCCAACGCCCGTTGCCGTCCATGATGATGGCGGCATGCAGGGGCGCGGCCGGCGGGGTCGCTGCGTGGCCGGTCGTCGTCGGCATGTCGCCTTCCTCGAACGCGGTACCGGAGCGGCCGCTCAAACCTGCATGATCTCTTGTTCCTTGGTTTTCAAGGCCTCGTCGATGCGCTTGATCGCCTCGTCCGTGAACTTTTGAACCTCGGTCTCCATGCGCTTACGCTCGTCCTCGGTGACGGCGTTGTCCTTCTCGGCCTTCTTCAGGTCGTCGTTGGCGTCGCGGCGCACATTGCGCACGGCGATTTTCTGCTGTTCGGCGTACTTCCCGGCGATCTTGGCGAGGTCCTTGCGGCGTTCCTCGGTCAGCGGCGGGATCGGAATCCGAAGGTTGGTCCCTTCGATCACCGGGTTCAGCCCGAGGCCGGCCGAGCGGATCGCCTTGTCGACGGCGGCGACGACGCTCTTGTCCCAGATGCTGACCGAAATCATCCGGGGCTCGGGCACCGACACGGAGGCGAAGTTGTTGAGCGGCGCCTGCGAGCCGTAGGCGTCGACCATGACTTGATCCAGCAGACCGGCCGAGGCGCGGCCGGTGCGCAGACCGGCGAACTCGTCCTTCAACGCGGTGATCGCCTTATCCATGCGGTCCTTGTAGCGGGACAGGACAGGCTTCTCGGCAGCGGCCATTTCGGCTCTCCTTCGTGATGGATCGGATCAGGCGATCAGGGTGTGGACGCCTTCGCCGGCGAGCACGCGCAGCAGATTGCCGCGCTCCTTGATCGAGAACACGATGATGGGAATGGCGTTGTCGCGCATCATGGCGATGGCCGAGGCGTCCATCACGCGAAGGTCGCGGGTCAGGACTTCCTGGTGGCTGAGCGTGTCGAACCGCTTGGCCGACGAATCCTTCTTGGGATCGGCGGTGTAGACGCCGTCGACGCTGGTGCCCTTCAGCAGGGCTTCGCAGTCCATCTCGGCGGCGCGCAGGGCGGCGGTGGTGTCGGTGGTGAAGTACGGGCTGCCGGTGCCGGCGGCGAAGATCACCACGCGGCCCTTCTCGAGGTGACGCAGGGCCCGGCGGCGGATGTAGGGCTCGCAGACCGTGGCCATCGGGATGGCCGACTGCACCCGGGTGGAGACGCCGATCTGCTCCAGGGCGTCCTGCACGGCCAGAGCGTTCATCACCGTGGCGAGCATGCCCATGTAGTCGGCGCTGGAGCGCTCCATGCCCTTGGCCGCGCCGGCGAGGCCGCGGAAGATGTTGCCGCCGCCGATCACCAGGCAGAGCTCGACGCCCTGGTCGACGATCTCCTTGATGTCCTCCGCCACGCGGTGAACCGTGTTCATGTCGATGCCGAAGGGCGTGTCGCCCATCAGCACCTCGCCGGAGACCTTGTAGAGGATGCGCTTGTAGCGGAGCGGCGTCTTTTGGTCGGCGATGTCGGAGGGCATGCGCAAGGCTCTCTGAGGAGTCGTCGTCAAAGGCAACAGACAGGTGACGCGAGCATAAAGAAGGGCGCGGCCCGAGAACAGGCCGCGCCCCCTTTAGAACGAAGCGATGGGCTTATTGACCCATCATCGAAGCGACTTCGGCAGCGAAGTCGTCGACCGGCTTTTCCACGCCTTCGCCGAGGGCGAGGCGCACGAAACCCTTCACGGTCAGGGTCGAGCCGAGCGCCTTGCCGGTTTCGGCGACGAGCTGCTCGACCGTCTGGTCCGGGTTCATGACGAAGGGCTGCTTCAGCAGCACGACTTCACGCTGGAACTTGGCGATCTGGCCTTCGACGATCTTGGCGATCATCGCTTCCGGACGGCCTTCTTCCTTGGCCTTCTCGGTCAGAACGGCGCGTTCCTTTTCGATCGCGGCCGGGTCGAGGTCGTCGGACGACAGCGACAGGGGCGAGGTGGCCGCCACGTGCATGGCGATCTTCTTGCCCAGGGCCGAGATTTCGGCCTTGTCGCCGGCGCCTTCAATGGCGACCAGCACGCCGATCTTGCCGAGGCCCGGCGCGACCGCGTTGTGCACGTAGGTCGCAACGGCGCCTTCGCTGACCGTGAACTTGGCCGAGCGGCGGACCATCATGTTCTCGCCGATGTTGGCGATCAGGTTGGTCAGCATCGCCTGCACCGACTCCTCACCCTCGACGGGCGCGGCGTTGATGGCGTCGACGCCGTCGGCGTTGAGCGCGGCGACCGCGATCTTGCGGGCGGCGGCCTGGAACAGCTCGTTACGAGCCACGAAGTCGGTCTCGGCGTTGACCTCGACCACCGCGGCGGTCTGGCCGGCCCCGTCGTCGCGCACGGCGACGGCCACGAGGCCTTCGGCGGCGACACGGTCGGACTTCTTGGCGGCCTTGGACAGGCCCTTGGCGCGCAGCCAGTCGATGGAGGCGTTGACGTCGCCGTCGTTCTCAACGAGCGCCTTCTTGCAATCCATCATGCCGGCGCCGGACTTTTCGCGCAGGTCTTTCACCAGCGCAGCCGTGATCTCAGCCATGGCTATCTCTCCGATTCACAAGTGGGCGGGCGCAAGGCGGATAGCCCTGCGCCCATGACAGTTTGATGTGGCCGTCCCGCCAGGCGGCCTAACGCGGCGGGCAAAGCGCCCGCCGAAACGCTTAGGAAGCGGCGGGTTCTTCGGCCGCGGCGTCGAGCGCCGCTTCAGTGTTGGCCTGGGCTTCGGCCGGAACCTCGACGGCGGCGGCTTCAGCCACCGGCTCCGGGGTCAGTTCGCGGGCCAGGGTCGGCTCGACCGGGGCCACCGAGGCGCCCAGATCAACGCCCGAGTTGGCTTGGCCGGCGGCCAGGCCGTCCAGAACGGCGTCGGCGACCAGGTCGCAGTACAGCTGCAGGGCGCGAGCGGCGTCGTCGTTACCCGGGATCGGGTAGGTGATGCCGTCCGGATCCGAGTTGGTGTCGAGGATCGCCACCACCGGGATGTTCAGCTTGCGGGCTTCCAGGATCGCGATCGCTTCCTTGTTGGTGTCGATCACGAACATGATGTCCGGAATGCCGCCCATGTCCTTGATGCCGCCCAGCGACAGCTCAAGCTTCTCGGCTTCGCGGGTGAGGTTCAGCAGTTCCTTCTTGGAACGGCCGCTCTCGCCGCCGGCCAGAACGCCTTCAAGCTCACGCAGACGAGCGATCGAGCCCGAGATGGTGCGCCAGTTGGTCAGGGTGCCGCCGAGCCAGCGGTGGTTCACGTAGTACTGGGCGCAGCGCTTGGCGGCCGCGGCCACCGGGTCCGACGCCTGACGCTTGGTGCCGACGAACAGAACGCGGCCACCCTTGGCGGCGACGTCGCGAACGGCGACCAGGGCCTGGTGCAGCAGCGGAACCGACTGCGACAGGTCGATGATGTGGATGTTGGCGCGCGAGCCGAAGATGTAGCGATCCATCTTCGGGTTCCAGCGGTGCGTCTGGTGGCCGAAGTGGGCGCCGGCTTCGAGCAGTTGGCGCATAGAAACGTCGGGCAGTGCCATGAACCTAATTCCTTCTTCCGGTTCGATCCTCCGTGAAGCAAACCCCCGTCTCCAGGGACCGGAACGGACAAGGCGCGGGGATTGACCCGCGCCCGCCGAACGCCTCACGTGCGTGATGGCGGCGCAAATAGGCGCAAAGCGTTAGAAAATCAAGGGTGTTGAGCGGGACGCCTCAGGGCGTGACGATGGTCTGGGTGATCACCCACCGGTCCGTCTGGCGCACCGACTGCATCGCCTCATTAAGCGTGGTCACCAACTGGGTGCAATCGGTCGACAGCGCCAGGCCGGTCGCGACGTCCATGACCGAGCGGCATTCGACGGTGCGTTCGAGCCGAAAACCGGATGGAGGCAGGGGAACCGCCGCATCGCCGCGCGCCTGTTTCGCCAGGGCTTCCACCACCGCTTTCACACTCGCGCCCGCCGATTCCGGATCAAGGGTCTGACGGGTTGTGATGACCGCGCGCCCGGCGGCCTTGCCCAGGCTCTCCAGTCGAATGGAGTAGGTGCTGGCGATGGGCGGGCCGCCGCCGAGCGGATTGGGCACGTCCTGAGTCTCACTCAGGCTCAGGCCAAGCTCCAGCTCGACGTTCTGCATCGAGGCGGCCATCTGCTGCTCGCGCATCAGCGCCTGCGCCGCCTGCTCAGGCGACATTCGGCCGAGCGCGCGCCGCGTGGCCTCGCCCAGCCGGTCGTCCCGCGCGCCGGCGGCCGTGGCCAAACGATCGACCAGGCCCTTCCAGTCCTCGACGCGCAGGGGCGAGAGGTCGGCCGCCGCTTCATAAGTGATGTCGGCGGCCGAGGCGGCGGCCTGTTCGGCGCTCGCGCGCTCGGCGGGCGACACCTCGGGCGGAAACTCCGCGCCGGTCATCTTCTGACGGACCCTATAGCCTTTCCGCGTCGGCTCGATGTCCTGGCGATAGCGGAAGGTCGCCGTCATCGGCTGGGGGAAGGAGCCGCCCGACCGTGTCCGCTGCACCGTGAAGTCGATCTTCGTGCCCTTGGGCAGGTCGAGGATCGTCGCGTAGTCGGCGGCCGCCCAGGCGGGCGGGCTCCCAAGGACGGTCAACCCCAGGGCCAGGGCGATCAGGCGAAGGCGCATGCGGCTAGAGCTTGTTCTTGCCGTCGAACGGCTTGGCCTGGAGCGTGTGAACGTCGACGTCGTCGATGCAGCGGGCGTTGACCATCACCATCGGGCCGCGCGGGCCGACGCCGTGGCCGTAGGCCTCGATGCCGCAGGTCGTGCAGAAGGGGTGGTGGATCTTGCCGGTGTTGAAGACGTACTCGCGGGTCGCGCCCTCCCCGGCCGTCAGCTCGAACTTGTCGGGCGCGGTGAAGGCCATCATCGCCCCGGTGCGGCCGCATCGCGAGCAGTTGCAGACGATGAGGCCGTCGAGGTCGACCTCGGCCTTGAAGCGGACGGCGCCGCATTGACAGCCGCCTTCGTATTGCTGCATCGCCATGTGGTCCCCTCCCAAGGACGTGGATGGATCGTCGCTACGCGTCTTCCAGGAAACTGACCCCCGGGGCGGTCTTCAGCGCGCCGCGTAAGGAGGCGCTGAGGGTGTAGCGGCCGGGCAGCTTCATCTCGATCTCGCGCCCGCCGCCGAGCGAGGCGACCAGCAGAACCTCGCCGCCGCCGGACTGGGCCTCGGCCTGCAGCAGCCGCTTCTTCAGCGCCTCGATCTCGGCCGACTGGGTCGAGACGTGCACGCGCAGGGCGGCCGTGGCGTGCTCGATGGCGCGCTCGATCGGCTCGGCGTCGTCGCCGAAGAAGCGCACCTCGCCGTCGCGCCACTTGGCCCGCACCTTGATGACCACCGCCTTGCCCGGCTCCAGCACCTCGCGGCACTTGCGCAGGCTTTCCGGCGGGAACAGCACCTCGTACTCGCCGGTCGGATCGGAGAGCGAGACGAAGGCGAAGCGGTCGCCGCTCTGCCCTGCCCGCTCCTGCCGCCGGCGGACCATGCCGCACATGCGGAAGGCCTCCTTGCCGGCCTCGGCCTCGACGACGGCGTCGGTGAGCATGGTGGTGCGGCGGCGACGCAGCACGTCGACCATGTCCTGCAGCGGGTGGCCGGTGAGGTAGAAGCCGACGGCGGCCAGCTCTTCATCGAGCTGCTCGACCTGACCCCAGGCCTCGACCTTGGGCAGACGCGGCCGCGCGGCGTCGGCCTGCTCGGCCCCGAACAGGCTGACCTGGGCGGACGCGCGCTCGGCGGCGACGCTCTGGGCGTAGGCCGCCAGGCTGTCGGCGGCGGCCAGGATCAGGGCGCGGTTGGGATGCAGGCTGTCGAGCGCCCCGGCACGGGCCAGGTTTTCCAGCGCCCGCTTGTTGACCTGCTTGGGATCGACCCGCTCCAGGAAATCGAACAGGTCTCGGAAAGGCCCGCCTTCGTTGCGGACCGCCACCAGGTGCTCCATCGCCTGGAGGCCGACGTTGCGGACGGCGCCGAGGGCGTAGAGCACCTCGCCGTCCTCCACCTCGAAGTCGGCGCCCGAGCGGTTCACGTCCGGCGCGCGGACGGGCACGTTGAAGCGGCGGGCGTCCTGGTAGAACACCGCCAGCTTGTCGGTGTTGGAGATATCGAGGCTCATCGAGGCCGCGAAGAACTCGACGGGCGCGTTCGCCTTCAACCAGCCCGTCTGGTAGCTGATCATGGCGTAGGCGGCGGCGTGCGACTTGTTGAAGCCGTAACCGGCGAACTTGGCGACCAGTTCGAAGATGCTGTCCGACTGCTTCTCCGGCACGCCCTTCTCCGAGGCGCCGGCGACGAAACGGACCTTCTGCTGGTCCATCTCCTCCTTCTTCTTCTTGCCCATCGCCCGGCGCAGCAGGTCGGCTTCGCCGAGGCTGTAGCCGGCCAGGATCTGGGCGATCTGCATCACCTGCTCCTGGTAGACGATGATGCCGTAGGTCTCCTTCAGCACCGGCTCCAGCGAGGGATGCAGGGTGTCCATCGGCTTGCGGCCGAACTTGCAGTCGACGAAGGCGTCGATGTTGTCCATCGGGCCCGGCCGATAGAGCGAGATCAGGGCGGTGATCTCCTCGATGGAGCCGCAGCGCATCTTGCGCAGGGTGTCGCGCATGCCCTGGCTTTCCAGCTGGAACACGCCGACCGTCTGGCCCGAAGCCATCAGCTCGTAGGTCGGGACGTCGTCCAGCGCGAGGCGCTGCAGATCGACCGCCGCGCCGCGCTTGAGCAGGTGCTTCTCGGCCCGGTCGAGCACGGTGAGGGTCTTCAGGCCCAGGAAGTCGAACTTCACCAGGCCGGCGCTCTCGACCCACTTCATGTTGAACTGGGTGGCCGGGAAGTCTGAGCGCGGATCCTTGTAGAGCGGCGTCAGCTCGGTCAGCGGACGGTCGCCGATGACGACGCCGGCGGCGTGGGTCGAGGCGTTGCGGAACAGACCTTCGAGCTGCAGGGCCACGGTCAGGCAGGCCTCGACGGCCGGGTCGTTGCGCTTGGCTTCTTGCAGGCGCGGCTCGATCAGGATCGCCTGCGCCAGGGTCACCGGATTGGCCGGGTTGTTCGGCACCATCTTGCAGAGGCGGTCGACCAGGCCGAGCGGCAGCTGCATCACGCGGCCGGTGTCGCGCAGCACGGCGCGGGCCTGCAGGGTGCCGAAGGTGATGATCTGGGCCACGCGGTCGCGGCCGTACTTCTGCTGCACGTAGGAGATCACCTCTTCGCGGCGCTCCTGGCAGAAGTCGATATCGAAGTCGGGCATCGAGACCCGCTCCGGATTGAGGAAGCGCTCGAACAGCAGGCCGAACCGCAGCGGATCGAGGCCGGTGATGGTGAGAGCCCAGGCGACCAGCGAACCGGCGCCGGACCCCCGCCCCGGCCCCACCGGAATCCCGTGCGCCTTGGACCACTTGATGAAGTCCGACACGATCAGGAAGTAGCCGGAGAAGCCCATCTTCTGGATGATGCCGACCTCGCGCTCGAGGCGCGCCCAGTACTCCTCCTCCGGCACGGCGAGGGTCAGGCCCTCCAGCCGCATCTTCAGGCCTTCGCGGGCCTGATGCGCCAGTTCCTCGGCTTCCGAACGACCGTCGCCGGTCGGGAAGCTGGGCAGGATCGGGTCGCGCTTCTTGACCATGAAGGCGCAGCGCCGCGCGATCTCCAGGGTGTTGTCGCACGCCTCCGGCAGGTCGGAGAACAGCTCGCGCATCGCCGCCGCCGGCTTGAACCAGTGGTCGGGCGAGACGCGGCGCCGCTCGTCCTGGCCGACGAAGGAGCCATCGGAGATGCACAGCAGGGCGTCGTGCGCCTCGTGCATCTTGGCGGTGGGGAAATAGACGTCGTTGGTGGCGACCAGCGGCACGTCGTGCTCGTAGGCCCAGGCCACCAGCGCGGGTTCGGCGGCGGCCTCGGCGGCGGCGTGGTGGCGTTGCAGCTCAACATAGAAGCGGTCGGCGAACACCCGCTGCATTTCAGCCAGGGCGGCCTTGCCGTCGGCGGTGCGCCCGGCGGCGAACAGCGGGTCAACCGGACCGTCCGGGCCGCCGGACAACAGGATCATGCCCTCGGCGTATTCGACCACGCGCGACCAGGGCACGCTGGGTTCGGCCATCCCATCGGATTCGAGATAGGCCAGCGACGAGAGGTGCGCGAGGTTGAGGTAGCCCTTCTCGTTCTGCGCCAGCAGGACGATGGTCGGGGTGCGGGCCCAGCGCTCGGGCGGGCCTTCACCCAGGCCGGTGATCGGCAGGGCGCAACCGATGATCGGCTGCACACCGGTGTCCTTGGTGAGGACGGAGAACTCCAGACCGCCGAAGAGATTGGCCCGGTCGGTCAGGGCGACCGCGGGCATTTCGTTCTGGGCGGCCAGCTTGCCGACCGCATCGGCCTTGATGGCCCCTTCGAGCAGCGAATAGGCCGACCGAACCCTCAGGTGGACAAAGCCGGTCTGGGCGGGCGTGGTCTCGGGATCGGGCATCCAGGGACCATAGCCGGAGTCGAGCTTGTTGCGATCCGCCGTCATCGCCGCGCCCACAGCTTTCCGCGCGCCGCCGCGCGCTTGAAGTCGCCCTTAGGCGACGTGACCAGCGACGGTGCAGACCATCGCGACGAAGCTCACGACCGAGACCAGCGAGAGGAATTCATAAGCGACGCGGACCATTGGAGCCCCCTTGATTGTTCTGTGTACGTTCTAGTGGAACGAATGTGGAACAGTCAACAGCAACGCTACGTCAAGAACGGACGCACTGAGTTTGGGATGAGGCTTCGCGCTTAGGCGACGCCGTGGCGCGCATCACATTCGCAGGCGGCGCAAACTGACGCCTAGCGGGCGAAGGTCAGTTATGGGTGGAAAGCGGACGGACGAGCCGTCATCGTGCTGCGAATGAGCGCTTCCGAGGAAGATATCTTCATCGCTGACGACAACGGCCCGCCAACGCGCCGCTATTACATCTCTCGTGACCCGCCGGCGACTTCAAACCGGGAGGTTCGAGGTTGGGCCATGATCTGCGAGGTGATCGGCCCGAACGGCAAGTGGGAGCCTGATTGGGACACGTGGGAGCAGTGGTTTTTCGAACTCCTTCGCTATCTGCCGGAGCCGCCGCCAACGTTGGTCTGGCGCCGTCAGGCCAACGGCGAAGTGGTTGAGTTGCCCGCGCTTCAGACACACTACGACGGCAGGATCGCCGGACCTAATGACACGCCGGAAAGCGCTGGGGTCGTTCCGCCGCGATAGGAGCTGAGATCGCACAAAACGTCCGCAAAGGGTCGGCTGGCGTCCGTCCGCTAAGGATGGAATGCGGACAGCGGTCAGGGGAATTGGTGCTCATTCCGAGAGCCTCCCAACGATAAGCGCTATGGATGGCTCGTCCACATTGACCGATCTCAATAGTCGCTCGAGTTCCGGAACGTCCTTTGCACGCTTGGCCTTGTCGTAATGATCAAGCAAGCCGCGCGAAAAAGGCGCTCGCTCGTGGTCATTCCATCCAAATCGGATTGTTTTTGGCTCATGCGCCGAGCTTATATTCACGCTGGATGTCCGCTTAGGGTGGGAAAGAGGCATAAGGACGGATCTGGCTTGCGGACCTTTGCTTCGGTTTTTCTGGTGGAGCCAGAAGGCAAGCGGTCGGTGATGCTGACGCCGGCCGCGCTCGCGCTATGAGCCGCTTACTTCGGAGCAACAATTGGAAGGCGTAGCGGCAGCCCATCAATGCTCGTTTTTCGCACTTCCTCTTTGGCGAAGTAGGACGAGTCTGTATTGGCCGCGTGATACTTGCTCAAGGTCGTACGTTCCCGCTCCAACTTCATGTGCGGCACTCCCCAGCCGCATGAAGTCTGCGTTTCCTGCACATCGATTACGAAAATCTGCCGCGTGCCAGGCAGCAGTGTGAACTTCTGCGCAAGTGCGGTCCATTCGTCATCCTGCGGCAGCACGGGGCGACCCCGACCGTAGATGCGGAAGATCAGAGCAGGATTGTCGAAGGCGCAGAACATGACTGTGATACGCCCGTCGGCGAGGAGGTGAGCGTTAGTTTCGTTTCCTGACCCCACGACGTCGAGGTATGCGACGGTCACGTCGTCAAGGACGCGGAAACTATCCATTCCCTTTGGGCTAAGATTGATGCGCGCCTTGTCTGCAGCAGTCGCGACGAAAAATACCGGCTGGCGCGCGATGAAGGCGCGATGCTCTTCTGTGAGCGCGGAGAAAAATTCTGCCATGGTAAGTCACTGCTTCAGTTGAGTGATTAGGCCTAGCCGAAAGCGGTCTGGTCACCAACAAAGCAACATGATGCCGCTCGATTAGAACTAGCGGGGCAACGTTGTCCGCGAAGGCAGACCGTCGCGAAGTCGCCTTAGGGTCGTTAGCAGACCTTGCTCCCGTCTAGGCTCCAGCAACCTGGATGTCCGAAGTTCGGGACCATGCGACCAATCACCGGGCCAGAACCTGTCGCCCGATCCGGATTGATATTTATCGACTGCACGGGGGTAACCAGCGAAACGCGCTAGGGCGCCTTCCAGGGCTCCAGGTGGCCGTCGGTCAGGGCGAAGACGCGGTCCATGTGATGCGCCAGCTCGAGGTTGTGGGTGGCGATCAGGGCCGAGACGCCGGTGCTGCGGGCCAGATCGAACAGCGACTGGAACACCGAGCCCGAGGTTGTGGGGTCGAGGTTGCCGGTCGGCTCGTCGGCGAGCAGGACCTTGGGGTTGTTGGCCAGGGCGCGGGCGACGGCGACGCGCTGCTGCTCGCCGCCGGACAGCTGGGCCGGCTGGTGGTCGACGCGGGCGGCGAGCCCGAGTTGGCCGAGCAGTTCCTCGGCGCGCTTCCTGGCGTCGCCCCACGACTTGCCGGCGATGCGGGCCGGCATGGCCACGTTCTCCAGGGCGGAGAACTCCGGCAGCAGGTGGTGGAACTGGTAGACGAAGCCGACCGTGGCCAGGCGCACACGGGTGCGAGCGGCCTCGTTGAGGTGGGGTGCTCCAGCAGGCCGGCGGCATGCAGAAGGCTCGACTTGCCCGAGCCCGACGGGCCGATCAGGCCGACGATCTCGCCCGGGTAGACATCGAGATCGACGCCCTTGAGCACCGGCAGCGAGCCGGAGCCGGTGACGTAGGTGCGGGTCAGGCCGCGCAGCTGCAGAACGGGCTTGGCGCTACTCATAGCGAAGCGCCTCCACCGGATCGATGCGCGAGGCGCGCCAGGCCGGCCCGAGGGTGGCGAGGAACGACATCAGCAGGGTGAAGAACAGGATGCCGCCGATCTCGCGCCAGTCGACCTTCGCCGGGATGTGGCTGAGGAAGTAGATGTCAGCGCTGAACACCGAGGTGCCGCTCACCCACTCCACGAACTGCTGGATTTCGGCGATGTAGGTGCAGAACAGCACGCCGAACACGAGGCCGGCCAGGGTGCCTAGCACACCGACGGCGCCGCCCGCCATGATGAAGATGCGCAGGATCGACGCCTGCCCTGCCCCCATGGTGCGCAGGATGGCGATGTCGCGGCCCTTGTTCTTCACCAGCATGACCAAGCCGCTGATGATGTTCATCGCCGCGATGGCGACGATCATGAACAGGATCAGGCGCATGACGTTGTGCTCGACCTGCAGGGCGGTGAAGAAGGCCTGGTTCTTGTCGGTCCAGTCGGTGACGATCGCGCCGCGACCGGCGACCTCGGCGAGCTTGGGCTTCAGACCCTTGGCGAGATCAGAGTCCGTCAGCTTGGCCTCGATGAAATCGGCTGCGTCGTCGCGCCCGAAGAACAGCTGCGCCTGCTGGAAGGGCATGTAGGCGAAGGCGTTGTCGTACTGGCTCATGCCGACGTTGAAGACGGCCGCAACGGTGTAGTCCTTCTGCCGCGTCGAGCTGCCGAAGGCGGTCGAGGCGCCCGAGGGCGAGACCAGGGTCACCGGGTCGCCCGGTTTGACCCCGAGGGTCTGGGCCAGGCCCTCGCCCAGCACCACCAGATCGCCGCCGTACTCGCCCTCGCCGAAGCCGTCGAGCGAGCCTCGCTTGATGCCGTTGGCCACCAGGCTGATCGACTTCAGGTCAGCCGCGCTGACGCCGCGGATGATCGCGCCGCTGATCTGCGATGGGCCGATCATCATGGTCTGGGCTTCGATCACCGGCATGGCCTGAACCACGCCGGGCACGGTCTTGACCCGGGCGACCGCCGCGTCACGCTCCGGCCCGACGAGCATCGGGCCCTGCACATAGGCGTCGCCGTTGAAGCCGAGCATGCGGCTGAGCAGCTCCTGCCTGAAGCCGTTCATCACGCTCATGACGATGATCAGCACCGCCACCGCCAGCATGATGCCGACGAAGCTGATGATCGAGATCAGCGCCACGCCGCCGTTCTTGCGCTTGGTGCGCAGATAGCGGCCGGCGACCGAGCGCTCCCAGGAGGAGAACGGCGCGGGGCTCAAGCGTTAGCCTGCGACAGCTCGGCGATGACGCTCTGGATCGGGGCGGTGGTGCGCTCGCCGGTGGCGCGCACCTTCAGCTCCACATTGCCTTCCGCCAGGCTCTTGGGCCCGACGATGAGCTGGCGCGGCACGCCGATCAGGTCGGCGCGGGCGAACTTGGCGCCGGCGCGGTCGTCGGTGTCGTCGTAGAGCACGCTGCGGCCGGCCTTGGTCAGGGCGGCGTAGGCCTCGTCGCAGGCCTTGTCGCAGGCCTCGTCGCCGGGGCGCATGTTGATCAGCACCACGTCGAAGGGCGCGACGCTCTCCGGCCAGATGATGCCGGCGTCGTCGTGGCTGGCTTCGATGATGGCGCCCAGCAGGCGCGAGACGCCGACGCCGTAGCTGCCCATGTGGACCGGCTTGTCGACGCCGTCGGGGCCGGTGACAAAGGCCTTCATCGGCTTGGAGTACTTCTCGCCGAAGTAGAAGATGTGGCCGACCTCGATGCCGCGGGCCGAGAGGCGGTCGCCCTCGGGGATGGCGTCGAAGGCAGCCTCGTCGTGCATTTCCTCGGTCGCCGCATAGAGCGCGGTGCGGCCGTCGACGATGGGCTGCAGGTCGCCGAACCAGTCGAGGTCCGTGCCCGGCGCGGGCATTTCGACCAGGTCCTTGTGGCAGAACACGGCGCTTTCGCCGGTCTCGGCCAGGACGATGAACTCGTGGGACAGGTCGCCGCCGATCGGGCCGGTGTCGGCGCGCATCGGCACCGCCTTCAGGCCCATGCGGGCGAAGAGGTTCAGATAGGCCACGAACATGCGGTTGTAGGCGGCGCGAGCGCTCGGCTCGTCGACGTCGAAGCTGTAGGCGTCCTTCATGAAGAACTCGCGGCCGCGCATGACGCCGAAGCGCGGGCGGCGCTCGTCCCGGAACTTCCACTGGATGTGGTAGAGGTTGGTCGGCAGGTCCTTGTAGCTCTTCACATAGGACCGGAAGATCTCGGTGATCATCTCTTCGTTCGTCGGCCCGTACAGCAGCTCGCGCTCATGGCGGTCGACGATGCGCAGCATTTCCGGACCGTAGGCGTCGTAACGCCCGGACTCGCGCCAGAGATCCGCAAGTTGCAGCGTGGGCATCAGAAGCTCGACGGCGCCGGCGCGATTCATCTCCTCGCGGACGATCTGTTCGACCTTGCGCAGCACGGCCAGGCCCAGCGGCAGCCAGGCGTAGATCCCCGCGGCTTCCTGGCGGATCATCCCCGCGCGCAGCATCAGCTGGTGCGAGACGATCTGAGCATCGGCAGGAGCTTCCTTCAGAACGGGAAGGAAATAACGCGACAGGCGCATGCGGCGAGCATCCCAAGACTACGGAGGGGGTCAGATAGCCCCCGCCCCGGCAGCTTGGCAAACGAATGGCGCTAAAAAGAAGGCCGCGCAGAGACTGCGCGGCCAATAGTTGGATCGTCGGGGAAAACGCTAGAAGCGGGTTGGCGAACCAACCCCATGAGCCGACCCTAAGGCGGTTGGCGGCCGATGGGCGGATTTCCCACGCGGAAGCGGCATCCGGGGCATGATCGCTCAGTCCATGAGCGAAGAGCGCATCAGGTACGCCCAAGTCTTGAGCAGGCGCCCCTACGTCAACCTTACGCCTCAGCCCTCGGAGGGCAGGTGCGGCAGCGGAATCAGGTTGAAGTGCACCACCAGCCACAGCAGGCCAAAGACGATGGCCGAGACCCAGGTGGTGGTGATGAACTTGCGCTTCAGGTTCGGATTCACCGGGGCGCCGGGATCGCCGCCGTCACCCGGATCGATTCCCATCTCGGCGTGACTGCGCGCGCCGAGCGGCAGGACGGCGAACAGGGTCGTCCACCAGATGGTCATGTAGATGGCGAGGCCGGTGAACGGGCTCATGAGTGGACGCCTTCTCGCGGGGTTTCCATCAGTTCGATCAGCACGCCGCCCATGTCCTTGGGGTGGACGAAGATCACCGGCGTTCCATGCGCCCCAATGCGCGGTTCGCCCAGCACTTTCGCGCCCTTCTCGATCATGGCGTCGCGGGCGGTGTGGATATCCGCCACCTCGAAACAGACGTGATGTTGCCCGCCCTTGGGGTTCTTTTCCAGAAACCCGAGGATGGGCGAATTGTCGCCATAGGGCTCGATCAGCTCGATCTGGGCGTTGCCGAGCTCGACGAAGACGAAGGTGACCCCCTGCGCCGGCAGGCTGCGGCGCTCGGTGATCTGGGTCGCGCCGAGGACGTCGCGGTAGAGGGCGATGGAGTCATCCAGCGACGGGGTGGCGACGCCGACGTGGTTCAAGCGGCCGATCATGGGGGTGGTTTAGACCCTGAACCTCTCGGCTCCAAATCTCCGCTCACCCCGGCGAAGGCCGGGGCCCAAGCTGAGGCGCCGGAGAGAATGAAGATGTGAAACGCCGCTATGGTTTGACGTCCGCAATCAAACACCAACCCCGGCTTGGATCCCGGCCTTCGCCGGGATGAGCGGGTTTTGGGTTAGAGACGCAGCACCGTCGTTTCGACCACGGGGCGGCGTTCCCAGACGCGTTGGGCGGCTTTCTTCACGGCGCGGGAGATGGCGCTTTCGATGGCGTCGTCGATCTCGAGCGCCTCGCCCTTCACGCCCTTGAGGGCGCGCTCGGCTTCGTCGGCCAGTTCGTCGAGAATTTCGTCGAGCGGATCGTCGGCGTCGCCGGCGAGACCGAGTGAGCGAACCTGAGGCCCGGAGACCAGGCGGCCGCGGCCGTCCAGCGCGAGGGAGACCATCAGCACGCCGTTGGCGGCGGCATGGCGGCGCTCCTTCAGGGCCTCGCCGTTCTCCGGCGTGACCATGCCGCCGTCGACATAGAGACGACCAGCGGGAACCTCGTCGACGATCTGGGCGCGGCCGGGGGCCAGACGCACCATGTCGCCGTTACGCGGCGCGACCGTCTGCGCGATCTGCAGATCCTTGGCGAAGGCGGCGTGCTCTTCGAGGTGCCGGCGCTCGCCGTGGGTCGGCACGGCGATCTGCGGCCGGGCCCACTGGTACATTTCCTTGAGCTCGTCGCGGCACGGGTGGCCGGAGACGTGAATGCCCGGGTGATCGCGCTCGGTGTAGAGGCGCACGCCGCGCTCAGAGAGCTTGTTCTGCAGGTTGCGGATCGGGATCTCGTTGCCCGGGATCACCCGCGAGGAGAAGACGCAGTGGTCCCCTGCCCCCAGGCTGACCGTCGGGTGCGTGCCCTCGGCGATGCGGCTGAGCGCGGCGCGGCCTTCGCCCTGGCTGCCGGTGCAGAGGTAGAGGATCTGGTCTTCGTTGAGGTGTCGCGCCTCGGCATCCGTCACGAACGGCTCGATATCCTTCAGGAAACCGACCGAAGATGCGGCGGCGGCCATGCGGTGCATCGAGCGGCCGACGAGGCAGACGCTGCGGCCGGCGGCCTGGCCGGCGCGGATGACGCTGTCCATGCGGGCGACATTGGAGGCGAAGCAGGCCACGGCCACCTTGCCCTTGAGGCCGGCGATCAGCTTGTTAAGCGCCACGCGCACGTCGGCTTCCGAGCCAGCGACGCCGTCGACGAAGAGGTTGGTGCTGTCGCAAACCATGGCCAGGACGCCCTCGTCGCCGAGGCGGCGGATGGCGTCAGAGTCGGTCGGCTCGCCGAGCAACGGATCGGGGTCGATCTTCCAGTCGCCGGTGTGCAGCACGACGCCGAGCGGCGTCTTGATGGCCAAGCCGTTCGGCTCGGGAATCGAGTGGGTTAGGGTCAGAAGTTCGATGTCGAACGGGCCGAGTTGCACCGAGCCGCCGAGGTCGACCTCGTTGATCTCGACGTCCTCAAGGCCCGCCTCACGCAGCTTCTCACGCAGCAGGAAGGCGGTGAACGGCGTCGCGTAGAGCGGCGCGCGCAGGCGCGGCCAGAGCCAGGCGACGGCGCCGATGTGGTCTTCGTGGGCGTGGGTCAGGACGATGCCGAGAATGTCGTCGGCATAGTCCTCGATGAACTCGGGGTCGGGCAGGATGATCTCGACGCCCGGCGTCGTCTGATCGCCGAAGGTCACGCCGAGGTCGACGACGATCCACTTGCGATCGTCGGGCGGGCCGTAGCCGTAGAGATTGAAGTTCATGCCGATCTCGTTCGACCCGCCGAGCGGCAGGAAGACGAGTTCGTTGTCTTTTTGATTCTTTGTCATGCGGTCCCGCAGATGGGGCTTTAGGCGGGCGATTGCGAGGCGAAATAGACATCGCCGGCTGCGATACGACGCAGCAGCCCGTCAGGGAGGCGGAGGAGAAGGGCGCCGTCGACATCGAGGCCTTCGGCGAAGCCTTCGACGGTCTCGGTCCCGAGGCGGGCGACGCAGGCCTCGCCCAGGCCGTGGGCCTTGGCGGTCCAGGCGACGGCGATGGGCGCGAAGCCCTCGTTGAGCCAGATCTGGAACCAGTGCTCGAAGGCGTCGGCCAGTTGCTGCAGGGCGACGAGCGGTTCCGGGGCCGGCGGCGGCATGTGCCGCGCCAGGGCGGTGGCCGGGCGTTCCGGCGCCGACGGCGGGTTGGCGAGGTTCACGCCGATGCCGACGGCCATCCATTGCCCGCCGCTGGCGGACGGGCCGCTCTCGAGCAGGATGCCGCCGACCTTGCGGCCGGCGAGCATCGGATCGTTGGGCCACTTCAGGCTGACCATCGAGCAGGGCACATAGGCGCAGGCGAGGTCGGCCACGGCCAGGGCGGCGACGAACGACAGCTGGGCGGTCTCTGCCGGGGGCCGGTCGAGGGTCAGCAGCAGTGTGGCGGCGAGGTTGCCCTGCCCCGTCTCCCAGCTGCGGCCGCGACGGCCGCGCCCGGCGGTCTGGGCGTGGGCGAACAGCCAGGTCGGACCGCGGTCGCCCGCCTCCGCCCGGCGGCGCGCCTCGGCGTTCGTGGAGTCGACCTCGTCGAAAACGACGAGGGGAACAGGGCTAGACGCCCGCCCGCGCTCAGTGGCCAAAGGCGGCCGCGGCGGCTTGAGCCCAGGGCTCAAGCAGCTTCAGGGCGAACAGCGCCAGCGGGAAGCTGAAGGCCGCCGCCGCGAAGGCGATCAGACGCGCGCCCGGAGCCGGAGCGTCGACCGCGCCCTGCGAGCCGTCGAACCACATGCTCTTGATCAGGCGCAGGTAGTAGAAGGCCGCGACGACCGACAGCACCAGGCTGACGATGGCGCCGGTGACCACCCACGGATTGCCGAGGCCCATGGCCGCCTTGAACACGAAGTACTTGGCCCAGAAGCCCGAGAACGGCGGCAGGCCGAGGGCCGACAGCGAGAACGCCGTCATGGCCAGGGCGATGCCGGGGCGTTCCTTGATCAGGCCGGCCATGTCGCTGATGGTCTCCATCGGCTTGCCCGACCGCTCCAGCGCCGTGAGGCAGGCGAAGAAGCCGGTCACGTCGACCATGTAGAGCACCATGAAC
>JAFKGN010000005.1 GCA_017307205.1 Caulobacterales bacterium | reverse complement strand
ACCTCAGGTCCGATGCCGCTTTTCCGGAAGACGGCCCAGGCCGGAATTCCGGCATCGACGTTTTGGGGACTTGCACAAGGTAGCGCATTTAACTATCGTTTTCTAGTCAGTATAAATGACAACGGCGAGATCGTCTCACGAAAGGAACCCGATCATATGGCTGCGAAATCATCAATCCTTGATATCGACGCTCAAATCGAGAAGTTGCGGGATCGTAGAAAAACGTTGATAGTAAAATCCGCAGAGCGTTTTGCACGCGCCGCGACGAAGGCATCGAGGCGGTCTTCAAGTCGGTGTTCCCGATCAAGGACTTCAACGAGCGCGCCGTGCTCGAGTACGTCTCGTACGAGTTCGAAGAGCCGAAGTACGACGTTGAAGAGTGCATTCAACGCGACATGACCTACGCCGCGCCGCTGAAGGTGAAGCTGCGCCTCATCGTGTTCGAAACCGAAGAGGAAACCGGCGCCCGCTCCGTGAAGGATATCAAGGAGCAGGACGTCTACATGGGCGACATCCCGCTCATGACCGACAAGGGCACGTTCATCGTCAACGGCACCGAGCGGGTCATCGTCTCGCAGATGCACCGTTCGCCGGGCGTGTTCTTCGACCACGACAAGGGCAAGACCCACGCCTCGGGCAAGCTGCTGTTCGCCGCCCGCGTGATCCCGTACCGCGGCTCGTGGCTCGACTTCGAATTCGACGCCAAGGACATCGTCTACGTCCGCATCGACCGCCGCCGGAAGCTGCCGGCCACGACCTTCCTCTATGCCCTGGGCATGGACGGCGAAGAGATCCTCACGACCTTCTATGATGTCGTGCCGTTCGAGAAGCGCGGTGACGGCTGGGCCACCCCCTACAAGCCCGAGCGCTGGCGCGGCGTGAAGCCGGAGTTCGCCCTGATCAACGCTGACACCGGCGAAGAGATGGCCAGAAGATCAGCGCCCGCAACGCCAAGAAGTTCGCCGACAACGGCCTGACCACGCTGCTGCTCGGGCCGGAGGCCCTGACCGGCCGCTACCTGGCCCGCGACGCCGTCAACTTCCAGACCGGCGAAATCTACGCCGAAGCCGGTGACGAACTCGACCCGACCTCGATCGCCGCCCTGGCCGAGCAAGGCTTCGAGACGGTCGACGTGCTGGACATCGACCACGTGACGGTCGGCGCCTACATGCGCAACACCCTGCGCATCGACAAGAACGCCGTCCGCGAAGACGCGCTGTTCGACATCTATCGCGTGATGCGTCCGGGCGAGCCGCCGACGGTGGAAGCCGCCGAGGCCATGTTCAAGAGCCTGTTCTTCGACAGCGAGCGCTACGACCTGTCGTCGGTGGGCCGCGTGAAGATGAACATGCGTCTGGAGCTCGACGTCTCCGACGAAATGCGCGTCCTGCGTAAGGAAGACGTGCTGGAAGTCCTGAAGGTCCTGGTCGGCCTGCGCGACGGCCGCGGCGAAATCGACGACATCGACAACCTCGGCAACCGCCGCGTCCGTTCGGTGGGCGAGCTGCTGGAAAACCAGTACCGCGTCGGCCTGCTGCGCATGGAGCGCGCGATCAAGGAACGCATGAGCTCGGTCGATATCGACACGGTCATGCCGCACGACCTGATCAACGCCAAGCCGGCGGCCGCCGCCGTCCGCGAATTCTTCGGCTCCTCGCAGCTGTCGCAGTTCATGGACCAGACCAACCCGCTGTCGGAAATCACCCACAAGCGCCGCCTCTCGGCCCTCGGCCCGGGCGGTCTGACCCGCGAGCGCGCCGGCTTCGAAGTGCGCGACGTGCACCCGACGCACTACGGCCGCATCTGCCCGATTGAGACGCCGGAAGGCCCGAACATCGGCCTGATCAACTCGCTGGCCACCCACGCCCGCGTGAACAAGTACGGCTTCATCGAAAGCCCCTATCGTCGCGTGACCGATGGCAAGCCGCAGGGCGAGGTCATCTACATGTCGGCGATGGAAGAGCCGAAGCACTTCATCGCCCAGTCGAACATCAAGCTCGAAGGCGGCCAGATCGTTGAAGACCTGGTCCCGGGGCGCGTGAACGGCGAGCCGGGCCTGCTGCAGAAGACCGACGTCGACCTGATGGACGTGTCGCCCAAGCAGGTGGTTTCGGTCGCCGCGGCGCTGATCCCGTTCCTCGAGAACGACGACGCCAACCGCGCGCTGATGGGCTCGAACATGCAGCGTCAGGCCGTGCCGCTCGTCCAGTCGGATGCGCCGCTGGTCGGCACCGGCATGGAAGACGTGGTCGCCCGTGACTCCGGCGCCGTGGTCATCGCCCGCCGCACCGGCGTGGTCGAGCAGATCGACGGCACCCGTATCGTTATCCGCGCCACCGCGGAAACCGATCCGAACAAGCCCGGCGTCGACATCTACCGCCTGTCGAAGTTCCAGCGTTCGAACCAGAGCACCTGCATCAACCAGCGTCCGCTGGTTCGCGTGGGCGACAAGATCAACGCCGGCGACATCATCGCCGACGGTCCGTCGACCGACCTGGGCGAACTGGCCCTGGGCCGCAACGCGCTCGTCGCGTTCATGCCCTGGAACGGCTACAACTTCGAAGACTCGATCCTGATCTCCGAGCGCATCGTGCGGGACGACGTGTTCACGTCGATCCACATCGACGAGTTCGAAGTCATGGCCCGTGACACGAAGCTGGGTCCGGAAGAAATCACCCGCGACATCCCGAACGTCGGCGAGGAAGCCCTGCGCAACCTCGACGAAGCCGGCATCGTGGCCATCGGCGCCGAAGTGCAACCGGGCGATATCCTGGTCGGCAAGGTGACGCCGAAGGGCGAAAGCCCGATGACCCCGGAAGAGAAGCTGCTGCGCGCCATCTTCGGCGAAAAGGCTTCGGACGTCCGCGACACGAGCCTGCGTCTGCCCCCGGGCGTCGCCGGCACGATCGTGGAAGTGCGCGTGTTCAACCGTCACGGCGTCGACAAGGACGAACGCGCCCTGGCCATCGAACGCGCGGAAATCGACCGCCTGGGCAAGGACCGCGACGACGAGTTCGCGATCCTGAACCGCAACATGACGGGCCGTCTGCGCGAGCTGCTGACCGGCAAGAACGCGCTGTCGGGTCCGAAGGGCCTGGGCCGCGGCGAGATCACCGCCGAGAAGCTGGCTGAAATCTCGCCGGGCCTGTGGTGGCAGATCGCTCTCGACGACGAGAAGGCGATGGGCGAGCTGGAGGCCATGCGCCGTCAGTTCGACGAGGCCCGCAAGCGCCTCGACCGTCGCTTCGAGGACAAGGTCGACAAGCTGCAGCGCGGCGACGAACTGCCCCCGGGCGTGATGAAGATGGTCAAGGTGTTCGTGGCGGTGAAGCGCAAGCTGCAGCCGGGCGACAAGATGGCCGGCCGTCACGGCAACAAGGGCGTCATCTCCAAGATCCTGCCGATCGAAGACATGCCGCACCTGGAAGACGGCACCGCCGTCGACGTGGTGCTGAACCCGCTGGGCGTGCCGTCGCGCATGAACGTCGGTCAGATCTTCGAAACCCACCTGGGTTGGGCGGCCGCGGGCCTCGGCAAGCAGATCGCCGGCCTGCTGGAAGCCTGGCAGCACGGCGGTCAGAAGGCTGAGCTGACCAACCGCCTGCGCGAGATCTACGGCCCCGAGCAGGAGCTGCCGGAGGACGAGGAAGAGCTGGTCGAACTGGCCCGCAACCTCTCCAAGGGCGTGCCCTTCGCGACCCCGGTGTTCGACGGCGCCCACATCGTGGACATCGAA
>JAFKGN010000004.1 GCA_017307205.1 Caulobacterales bacterium | reverse complement strand
ACGCAACAACTCCCGGGCGACGATCAGGCGCATGATCTCATTGGTCCCCTCAAGGATGCGGTGAACCCGAAGGTCGCGCACGATCCGCTCCAGGGGGTAGTCCTTCAAATAGCCGTAGCCGCCGTGCAGTTGCAGCGCCTCGTCCGCAACATGGAAGCCCGCGTCCGTGGCGAAGCGCTTCGCCATGGCGCACAGCATCGTCGCCTGCGGATCGCTGCGATCCAAGGCGTCGGCCCCGCGCCGAACCATCAGCCGGGCCGCCTCCAGTTCGGTCGCCATGTCGGCCAGCTTGAACTGCAGGGCCTGGAAGTCCTTCAAAGCCCGGCCGAACTGCTTGCGCTGACTCAGATAATCCCGCGCGGTTTTCAGCGCGAAGCCGGCGCCGCCCAGCGAACAGGCGGCGATGTTCAACCGGCCGCCATCGAGCCCGGCCATGGCGAAGCGGAAGCCCTGCCCCTCCTCACCGATGCGGTTCTCGGCCGGCACGCGCACGCCGTCGAAATGCACCGTGGCGGTCGGCTGGGCGTTCCAGCCCATCTTGCGCTCATTGGCTCCGAAGCTGAGCCCGGCCATGCCCTTCTCGACCACGAAGGCCGAGACGCCGCCGGCGCCCTCCCCGCCCGTGCGGGCCATGACGACGTAGAGGTCCGAGACGCCGGCCCCGGAAATGAAGGCCTTACCGCCGTCCAGAACATACGCCTCGCCCTCGCGCCGCGCCGTGGTCCGCATGGCGGCGGCGTCGGAGCCGGAGCCCGGCTCAGTCAGGCAATAGCTGGCGATCAGCTCCATGGTCGTCAGCCGCGAGAGGTAGCGCTGGCGCAACGCGTCCGAGCCGAAACGGTCGATCATCCAGGCGCACATGTTGTGGATCGACAGATAGGCCGCCGTCGTCACGTCGCCTTCGGCCAAGGCCTCGAAGACAATCACTGAGTCCAGGCGCGAAAGACCCGACCCGCCGACGTCGTCGCGCACATACAGGCCGGCGAAGCCGAGGGCCGCGGCCTCGCGCATCACCTCGACCGGGATGTGCTTCTCCTCGTCCCAGCGCGCGGAATTCGGGGCCAGCCGATCGCGAGCAAAGGCCTCGGCGGCCTGCTGGATGGCGATCTGGTCTTCGGAGAGGGCGAAATCCATGGTCTTGTCCCGCGGCCGGTCCCCTACTTGCTGAGGTGAGCCGCTGGGCGCACGGTGTCAATCTGACTGCGCGAGGCTGGAATGACCGAAACGCCGCTGACCCTGCCGAAGATCGGCGAAGGCGACCGCAATCTGGCGCTGATCAACTACGCCCTGCTTTTCGCATCGCTGTTCTTCCTCGGCATTCCGGGCCTGATCGCCGTGATCATCGCCTATTCGCAGCGGGATGCGGTCACGGGCGTGCTGCGCCGCCACTACGACGGACAGATCGGCATCTTCTGGGTGGCCTTCGCCCTGGGGATCGTCGGAATCATCACCGGCGTCTGGGCTGGGCTGATGGGCGTCAGCCAGTTGATCCACTTCGGCCTCGATCATCTCGACGCCTGGGAAGGCCTTGCCTACGACGACTCCGACGTGCGGATCGACGGCGGTCTGGTGGCGCTGATGGTCATCACTGGGGTCAGCTGGCTGCTGATGGCGGCCTGGCTGCTGTTCGCGCCGGCCATTGGCTTCATTCGTCTTGCCACCGAGCGGCGCATCGGCGATGGGGCGGCATGAGCCGCATTCCTCAGGCGGGCTATCCCGCCCTCCGCCTTCGCCGTCTTCGCCAGAACGACTGGGTCCGCCGTCTCGTCCGCGAAACCACCCTCGCCCCGTCCGACCTGATCTGGACCCTGGTGGTGCATGAGGGCGAAGGCCGCATTCCGGTCGCCTCCATGCCGGGCGTCGAGCGCCTGTCGATCGCCGAGGTTCGCCGCGCGGCCGTCGAAGCCCGCGCCCTCGGCATCCCGGCCATCGCCGTCTTCCCGCATATCGACGGCGCCAAGAAGGACGCCGCGGGCTCCGACGCCGCTAACCCGGACGGTCTGATCGCCCGCGCGATCAAGGAAATGAAGGACGCGGCCCCGGAAGTCGGCGTCCTCACCGACGTCGCCCTCGACCCCTTCACCGACCACGGCCACGACGGCGTGGTTGAGAACGGCAAGATCCTCAACGACCCGACCATCGAGCGCCTGATCGAACAGGGCATCATGCAGGCCGAGGCCGGCGCCGACATCCTGGCGCCCTCGGACATGATGGACGGCCGTGTCGGCGCCCTGCGCGCCGCGCTCGAAAAGGGCGGCCACCAGGACGTGATGATCATGGCCTACGCGGCCAAGTACGCCTCGGCCTTCTACGGCCCGTACCGCGACGCCATCGGCTCGGCCAAGCTCTCGGCCGGCCAGCTCGACAAGAAGACCTATCAGATGGACCCGGCCAACGGCGACGAGGCCTTGCGCGAAGTGGCGCTGGACCTGGCCGAGGGCGCCGACATGGTCATGGTCAAGCCGGGCATGCCCTATCTCGACATCGTCCGCCGCGTGGTCGAGGCCTTCAGCGTGCCGACCTTCGCCTACCAGGTCAGCGGCGAGTACGCGATGCTGATGGCCGCCGCCAAAAACGGCTGGATCGACGAGGAACGCGCCATCATCGAAAGCCTGGGCGCGTTCAAGCGCGCGGGGGCGAGCGGCGTCTTGACCTACTTCGCCCCGCGCGCGGCGCGGATGCTGGGGGCTTAAAAGCCCCCTCCGATCATTTGAACTGGAAGACTTCTTCCAGCAGCTTCGAGACGTTCGCCTGGCGGTCCGGGTGAATGTCGGCGCTGGCCCCGCGCTGGATGTCGTTTACCTTATCGGCGCTCAGCACGCCCTTGTCGCGCAGC
>JAFKGN010000048.1 GCA_017307205.1 Caulobacterales bacterium | reverse complement strand
CAGGATTCCGCGCAGGCCGCCGACCACCAGGCCGCTGGCCGCCGCGCGTCGCAGCACCAGATAGCCGCCGACCAAGGCGGCGATGACATAGAGTGCGACCGTCACCGCCGTCCAGGTGATGTCGCCATCGTCGCCGTAGCGAGAGAGGCCGACGACGGCGATCGCCGCATAGGCCAGTCCCGCCAGGACGCCGAGGCCGACGCCGATCCAGCGGACGCGCTGACCCAGCGGCGCGCGCAGGGCGACGGCGATCAGCCAGGCGAGGGCTCCGTAGGCGGGCAGGGGATAGTGCACGAGCTTGGTCGGCAGAATCTCGAACATCAGCCATATCGGGACCAGCCAGCAGATGGCGAAACGCACGCCCGGATCATGCCGCCCTTGCCAGGCCGCGACGGCGGCGGCGGGCAGCAGCAGAGTGGCGGGGAAGGCGAGCAGCAGGCCGGCCAGCATGTGGTAGCCGGGCGGCGCGCCATGGGTCTCCTGACCGCCGGCCAGCTTGGGCGCCATGTCTCCGCCGACGGCCGTGGTCCAGAAGGCGCCGTCGGTGGTCACGGTGATCGCCGCGGACCAAGGCAGGATAACCGCCGCCAGGATGATCAGTCCCCAGCCCCAGCCGAGGTCTTTCAGCCACTTCAGGTCGCGATCCCAGGCGCAGAGGGCGACGACGCAGCCGCCGATCGTGAATGGCGCGACCGGACCCTTGGTCAGAATGCCCAGGGCCAGGGCGACCCAGAGCAGGAGCCGCTCCCGCCGCCCCGCATCCGGCCCGCCGCGTTGGGCGAGATAGAGGCGGGCGAGGGCCGCCATGGCCAGGGTGACGAAACCGCAGAGCACGGCGTCGGTCTTGGCGATGAAGGCTTCGGTCGACAGCAGCGCCGTGGCGCCCAGCACGGCGCCGGCGATCAGGCCCGTGCGAGGTCCGAAGGCGGCGGCCGCGCCCCAGGTGCAGGCGGCGGCCGCCAGCATGGCGCCCAGCAGGCTGGGAATTCGGAAGGCCCAGATCTGCCGGTCCTCGGCGGCGGAGACCAGGCTGACGCTGGCGGCCTGCAACCAGTGGATGCCCACCGGCTTTTTGGCGCGCATCGAATCCTGGAAGTTGATGCTGGTCAGGTCGCCCGTCTCCAGCATCTGGGCGGTGGCCTGGGCGAAGCGACTTTCGTCGCGGTCGAGCGGCGGCACGGTGAACAGGCCGGGCAGGCCCGCGAACAGCGCGATCAATGCGGCCACCAGCGGACCCCGCCACCCCCGGGCCCAGCGATCGATCCGCGCGGAGATCGCGTCGTCGAACTTGTCCTGCAACGGGTGGGCGTGGCTCATCGTCGCCGTGATACCACGATCCTTATCGTGCAAAGGAGCGAGACGCGGTCTCGCCCGCGACGACTTTTCGGGTATTGAGGGCCATGGCCGCTGCAGACGCTACCGCCCCCGACTTCTCCATCGTCGTCCCCGTGTTCGACGAGAGCGGCGCCGCCCCAGCCCTGGCGCGCGAGATCGCGGCCGCCTTCGCGGGCCTGAGCCACGAGATCATCTTTGTCGACGACGCCAGCCGCGACGACACCAAGGCCCGCCTTGTCGCCCTCAGGGCCGAGCTGCCGCAGCTGCGTGTGCTTGGTCACCGGAAGAACGCCGGCCAGAGCCGGGCGGTGCGCACCGGCGTTCTGGCGGCGCGCGCTCCGATCGTCGTCACGCTGGACGGCGACGGGCAGAACGATCCGGCCGACGCCCCACGTCTGGCGCAGGCTCTGAAGGCCGCGGCCCCCGAGGTCGGGCTGATCGGCGGCGAGCGCGCCAAGCGGCAGGACGACTGGTCGAAGAAGTACGCCTCGCGCATCGCCAACGCCGCGCGCCGCGCCATGCTGAACGACGAGACCAACGACGCCGGTTGCGGGCTGAAGGTGTTCCGCCGCGACGCGTTCCTGCTGCTGCCCTTCTTCGACCACCTGCACCGCTACCTGCCGGCGATGATGCTGCGCGAGGGCTACAAGGTGGAGTTCCAGAAGGTGAACCACCGGCCGCGCGAGACCGGCGTCTCCAAGTACAACAACCTCGGCCGCCTTTGGGCCTCGTTCGGCGACATGACCGGGGTGATGTGGTTGCAGCGGCGCGGCCGCAATCCGGGCGGCTGGGACGAGGCGTAAGGCCGCGCTTCACCCGCGAGCGGAAACAGGTCTACCTTCGCCGGGGCTTTCGAGGGGGATAGACCATGCTCGCCGCCGCGCCGCTGCTGGTCCTGCCGGTTCTGATCTACAACCTGATCGCCCTGACCACGGGCGGCGGCTTCGCGGCCGAGGCGGCGCAAGTCCGCATGACCGCCGAGATGTTCATGGTGCACATGCCGAATGGCGCCAACTGGCCGGTCAGCCTCGGCGACCTGCTGCTCGCGGCGTCACTGATCGTGCTTTTCGTCGAACTGCTGAAATCCACCACCAGCCGGCGCAGCGCCATCATCAACCACTCGCTGTCGATGGTGCTGTTCATCGTTTGCCTGGTGGAGTTCCTGCTTTCGCCGGCCTTCGCCACCTCGGTGTTCTTCCTGATCACCCTGATGGTGCTGCTCGACGTGCTGGCCGGCTTCATCGTCACCATCGTCGCGTCCCGCCGGGACCTCGACTTCGGCCCGGGCGACTGAGCTAGGTCAGCACGGTGAAGATCACGGCGACGACGGCGATGTCGAAGATCTTGGTGGCGAGCGCGAGCATGGGGCGGTCCGAAAGCGACATGGTTGCTTTCGGTTAAGCAAGACCGGCGCCAACGTTGGTGCGTGCTTCTAGGCTCGCTTCGCTCACACCTCAGCATGAGGAAGGCGAGGTGCTTCAGTCGTCCTCACCCTGAGGCGCCGCGAAGCGGCCTCGAAGGGCGAGGGCGTCCCTAGACGCCCTCAGATTTCCGTTTTGGTGATGCGTCCGGCGCGTGGCCGGCGGTCCGCCTGGCCCGAATATTCCGTGCCGAGATAGCGGATGCGGGCCTCATCCAGCACGGGCTGGCCGCCCTTCAAGCCGCGCCGACGGTGCTCCTGCCCAATCAGGTGGGCAGCCAGGACCGATGCGTTGGGCTCGATAGACGGCTGACGCGGCGCGCGGCGCTCCTCACGGGGCGGCTCGGCCGTGGCCATCGGCAGGTTCGGCGTGTCGGTGGTTTCGCCCGGCCGCAGGTCTTGCGGCGCGGGATCGCTCGCGCGCCGACGATAGCGGCGCGTGTTCTGGATGCGGCGGGGCGGATCGACAGGGTCGGTCATGCCGGGTCGATCCTGCCGGGCAGGCGTTAAGAACGTCCTTCCGACGGCGACGTCAGGTCTTGGAGGACAGCTTGTCGAGCTGGGCCCGCATGGCTTCCATCTGGCGCTTCAGGTCCGCCAGATCCTCGTCGGACGCTTCCGCCTTGGGCGCTTCCTCGGCCTTGGCCGGCGGCGTCGCTGTGGGCGCGCCGGTGTAGGCGAACGGCGAGAACATTTTCATCGCCCGGTCGAACATCTGCATGTTCTGACGGATCTGCTCATCGTAGCCCCCGCCTAGGCTCGGCGTGGCCAGGGCGCCGAACTGCTTGCGCATCTGCTCCTGTTGCTGGGTGAAGCTGTTCAGCGACAGCTCCAGGTAGCTCGGCAGGAAGGCCTGCATGCTGTCGCCATAGAAGCGGATCAGTTGGCGCAGGAACTGAATGGGCAGCAGATTCTGACCGCGGCTCTCTTCCTCGAAGATGATCTGGGCCAGCACCGGGCGGGTGATGTCCTCATTCGTCTTGGCGTCGTAGACCACGAAGTCGACACCCTCCTTCACCATGTCCGACAGGTGTTCGAGGGTGACGTAGGATGACGAGGCCGTGTTGTAGAGCCTTCGGTTCGCGTACTTCTTGATCACGACCCGCGCGGCGTTTTTATCCCCAGTGTCTGACGCTTCAGCCATTCTCGTTCCCGACGCTCTCCCCGCCGCGCGATCACCCCGTCGCGCGATCTGTGCAACGCACTATCGCGGATGCGAGCAAAAGACGCCAGTGCCGAGGCAAATAGGTCGTTGCGGTGTCTCATGAATTCAGCACAAAGAAGGTAGAGGCCTCGTCGCTTTCTTCCCAAGTTTGTAAAATTGAGCAAAGTTAAGGATCTGAAATGACCGACATCGTGATCGTCTCCGCCGCCCGCACCCCGGTCGGGTCCTTCAATGGCGCCCTGGCCAGCGTTCCGGCGCACCAGCTCGGCGCGGTGGCGATCAAGGCGGCCCTCGAGCGAGCGGGCGTCTCGGCGAATGAAGTCGATGAAGTGGTCCTTGGCCACGTACTGCAGGCCGCCGCCGGCCAGGGTCCGGCCCGACAGGCCTCGATCGCCGCGGGCATCCCGAAGGAAACCCCGGCCTGGAGCCTGAACCAGATCTGCGGCTCCGGCCTGCGCGCGGTCGCCCTGGGCGCCCAACAGATCGCCGACGGCTCGGCCAAGATCGTCGTCGCGGGCGGTCAGGAGAGCATGAGCCAGGCGCCGCATGCCGCCCACCTGCGCAACGGCACCAAAATGGGCGACCTCTCCATGGTCGACACCATGATCAAGGACGGCCTGTGGGACGCTTTCAATGGCTACCACATGGGCCAGACCGCCGAGAACATCGCCGAGAAGTTCCAGATCACCCGCGAGGACCAGGACGCCTTCGCCGTCGCCTCCCAGAACAAGGCTGAGGCCGCCCAGGCTGCCGGCAAGTTCGCCGACGAGATCGCCCCGGTGACCATCAAGGGCCGCAAGGGCGACACGGTGGTCGATCAGGACGAATACATCCGCAAGGGCGCCACCGTGGAAGCGATGGCGGGTCTGCGCCCGGCCTTCAGCAAAGAGGGTTCGGTCACCGCCGGCAACGCCTCGGGTCTGAACGACGGCGCCGCCGCCGTGGTGCTTATGAGCGCCGAGGAAGCCGAAAAGCGCGGCCTGAAGCCGCTGGCCCGCATCGTCTCGGCGGCCACCGCCGGCGTCGACGCGGCGATCATGGGCACCGGCCCCATTCCGGCCAGCCGCAAGGCGCTGGAGAAGGCCGGCTGGACCGTGGCCGACCTCGACCTTGTCGAATCCAACGAAGCCTTCGCCGCCCAGTCGCTGTGCGTGACCCGCGAGCTGGGCCTCGATCCGGCCAAGACCAACGTCAATGGCGGCGCCATCGCCATTGGCCACCCGATCGGCGCCTCAGGCGCGCGGGTGCTGACCACCCTGTTGCACGAGATGAAGCGTTCGGGCGCCAAGAAGGGCCTGGCGACGTTGTGCATCGGCGGCGGCATGGGCGTGGCCATGTGCGTCGAGGCGGTCTGAAGTCAGGCGAACAAGAAACCTAGAAACGGGAAGGATACTGACATGGCGCGAGTGGCGTTCGTCACGGGCGGGACGCGGGGCATCGGCCGCGCGATCGTGGAGCGGCTCAAGGCCGACGGGCTGCAGGTGGCGGCTGGCTATTCCGGCAACGACGAGGCGGCCAAGGCCGCCGCCGAAGAGCTCGGCATCATGGTGGTCAAGGGCAATGTCGGCGTTTTCGAGGATTGCGAACGCGCCGTTCAGGCGGTGACCGCTGAGCTCGGCCCCATCGACGTGCTGGTCAACAACGCCGGCATCACCCGCGACGGCTTCTTCCACAAGATGACCCCGGCGCAGTGGGGCGACGTGATCCGTGTGAACATGGACAGCGTCTTCAACATGACGCGCCAGGTGATCGAAGGCATGCGCGAGCGCAGCTGGGGCCGGATCATCAACATCTCTTCGATCAACGGCCAGAAGGGCCAGGTCGGCCAGACCAACTATTCGGCCGCCAAGGCCGGCATGATCGGCTTCACCAAGGCTCTGGCGCTCGAGAACGCCAAGAAGGGCATCACGGTGAATTGCATCGCGCCTGGCTACATCGACACCGAGATGGTGATGGCCGTGCCGCAGAACGTGCTCGACGCCATCGTCGGCCAGATCCCGGTCGGCCGCCTGGGCAAGGGCGAGGAGATCGCGGACATGGTCGCCTTCCTGGCGGGCGAGCGGGCCGGCTATGTCACCGGCGCCACACTCTCGCTGAATGGCGGGCAATACATGGTCGGCTGAGCCTGAGGGCTTTGCAACGCCTTCCCGGCGCCCGAAAACGGCCGCAGTGCAAGGCCATGCGGGTGGGGATGGTCGATCGATCGATTGGTATCGGGTTTGTCGCGGGCGCAGCGTCTCTGCTCGCCAGCGCCGCCCTGGCTCAGGCTCCGTCGGCGCTTCGTGCGCCCGGCGGGCCCCAGCCTGGGCGTCCGATGATGCCTCCGGGCATCCCCGGCGGCGCCTTCGGTCCGCCGTCGATCGCCCTGCGCGACGCCCTGTTCGGCCAGCAGCTCAATGAAAACCGGCGGCGCACCGCGCCGCCGGTGGCGCGCTTCGTCTCCGAGAACGGCGAGAGCTTCACGCTCGATCGTTCGTCGAACCAACCCCTGTTGCGCTTCGACGGCAGCGGCGAGGTGTGGGCGCTCGAGGCCTCCGCTGCGCCGCGCGGCGACACTATCTACAAGAATGATCTCGGCGAGCCGGTGCTGCGCGCCACCCGCCTTGGCGGCCTGACTGTGTTCACCAACAGTCAGCCCTCCGGCATGGCCGCTGCCCTGCTCGGCAATGGGCAGCCCCTGCGCCTGCCGGCCATCAGTCCCCAGGAACTTATCATCACCGTTGCTCGCGCCACTGAGCGCATCGGCCGCGCCGCAAAGCACTCCATCCTGATCACTATTGACGCCAGCGATGAAGGGGCGCCGTTGGTCGCCGACGCCGCCAACCGGGCCGCCGACGCCATCGTCAAGATGGCCGGCAAGCGGGCGAACAAGCCGTTCGTCGACAAGATCGCCAAGATCGATATCCGCGAGGGCCGCAAGCCGAGCGCGACGATGAGCAACGACGGCGTCGTGCGTATCCTGGTGACGCCGGACATGGGCGTCGCCGGCCGTCCTTCGTCCGAACGCATCATGCTGGCCAGTCGCGGCAAGTAGGCCGCCTAAGGCTCCCAGCCCTCCGGGGCCATCTCGAATCCCGCGAAGTCGAAGCCCGGCGCCACGGTGCAGCCGACCAGGGTCCAGTCGCCCAGGCTTTCGGCGCTCTGCCACCAGTGGCGGTCGATGACGATCTGCGGCTTCTGGCGGGCGAGGATGTCGGGCCCCAGCGTCAGGGTCTCGTGCACGCCCTTGGGATCGGGGCGGGCGAGACGCAGGCGCAGAGGCGCGCCGGCGTACCAATGCCAGGCTTCCACCGCGTCGACCCGGTGCCAGGCCGAAACCTGGCCGGCGGCGAGCAGGTAGTAGATGGCGGTCGAGGCGCTGCGGCCGGCGGCGTCGGTCTGGGCGTCGCGGAAGGTCTCGCGAAACCAGCCGCCCTCGGGGTGTGGCTTGAGGCCAAGTTCGTAGATGAGGGCCTCGACGGTGGTCCGGGTCATCCCTGAAATCCGTCTTTGGCGGCGCGGACGGCGGCGAAGGCTTCGGCGTCGCTGGCCCCGACCACACCAAGGCGGTGCGCCAGTTTCGGCGCGCGCAGGAAGGGGTTGGTCGCCTTCTCGGCCGCAATGGTGGTCGGCACGGTGGGCTCACCGCACTCGCGGGCGGCGAAGATCGCCTCGGTGCGGGCGACGAGCGCCGGGTCATCGTCGAGGCTGAGCGCGAAGCGGGCGTTGGCCGCGGTATACTCGTGGGCGCAGTAGACCACCGTCTCGTCGGGTAGGGCCGCCAGCCGCTGCAGGCTACCCCAGAACTGAACCGGATCGCCTTCGAACATCCGCCCGCAGCCGAGGGCGAACAGGCTGTCGCCGACGAAGGCGATCCGATCCGTCGCGTCGAAATAGGCGATGTGGCCGAGCGTATGGCCGCCGGCGTCGATCACCTCGAAACTCGTCTCGCCCAGCGCTACGCGGTCGCCGGCGACTATGGTGCGATCCAGCGGGGCGATGCGGGCGACCTCGGCCGGGCCGACGATCTCAGCGCCGGTAGCGGCCTTGAGGGCGGCGTTGCCCCCCGCGTGGTCCGGATGCCAGTGGGTGTTGAGGATGAGGTCCAGGGTCCAGCCGGCGGCGGACAGTTCGCGCTGGATCGCTTCGGCGTCAGGTGTGTCGATGGCCGCGACCCGGCCGCTGGCGGCGTCGCGCACCAGGAAGCCGTAGTTGTCGGAGAGGCAGGGAAACTGTCGAACGGTGAGCGCCATGCGGCGAGTTTGGCGCGCGGAGTGTGGCGACGGCAAGTCGTGCTAGTCTAGGGCCATGCGCCGCGACGTGCTCGAACTCCGCGCCTTTTACGGCACGCCTCTCGGCCGCGCCGCCCAGACCATGGTCGGGCGCAAGATCGACGAGGCCTGGGGCGACGTGCGCGATCTCGACGTGCTCGGCCTCGGCTACGCCACGCCCTTCATCGAAACGATGCGGCCGCGCGCGCGCCGGGCGATCGCCGCCATGCCGGCGCAGCAGGGCGTCGAGGTTTGGCCAGCGTCGGGGCGGAACCTCGGCTGCCTGGTCGACGAGGAAGCCCTGCCGTTTCCCAACGCCCTTTTCGATCGCATCGTGGCCGTGCACGCCCTGGAGGAGAGCGATGCGCCGGGGCGCCTGCTGGCCGAGGCGTGTCGCGTCCTGGCCCCCGCCGGTCGTCTGATCGTGGCGGTCGCCGCCCGCAGCGGCTCCTGGTGCCACGCGGAGGGCACGCCCTTCGGCCACGGCCGCCCCTACACGCGCCGCCAGCTCGAATCCCTGCTGCGCGAGGCGGGTCTCGAGCCCGCCGGCTGGACGCGGGCGCTCTATGCCCCGCCGCTCGGCATGTTCGCCGGCATGGCCGAGGGCTTCGAGCAACTGGGCGCCCGCCTGTGGCCGCCGCTGGCCGGGGTGATCCTGATGGAGGCTGTGAAGCAGACGTTTGCCGTGAAGCCCAAGGGCGCCCGCGCCCGGGCGCGCGTCTTCGCGCCGGTCCTGCAGCCGGCGCCGGCAGTCGGCCTATCTTCTCCGGGCGTTGCGGTGGAACGGGTTTCCGCTCTTGGTGATTTGGACTTAAGCTGAGCCGAGCCTTCTCCCCGGCTCGCACGAACCGACGGATTTCCCCATGAAGATGATCATCGCCGTCATCAAGCCGAGCCGACTGGATGCGGTGCTGGAAGCCGTCACCGAGGCGGGGGCCTCGGGCCTCACCGTCACTGAGGTGCGCGGCTACGGCCGTCAGAAGGGCAAGACCGAGGTCTATCGCGGCGCCGAATACGAGGTGAAGCTGCTGCCGAAGGTGAAGCTGGAGATCGCCGTGCCGGGCGACATCGTCGACCGCGTCTGCGAGGCGCTGGCCCGCACCGCCAACACCGGCAAGATCGGCGATGGCAAGATTTTCGTGCTCGATCTCGAACAGGCCCTGCGCATCCGCACGGGCGAGACTGACTCGGCCGCCATCGCCTCCTGATGCGCGGCGGAGCCCGCCGTCGTTTCGCGCGTTAGCCCGTCGAGACGGCGGGGATGCGCATGGCGCGGGACATGAGCGACGATTTCGGCCTAGGGGACGGCCCGCCGGACCTCGATCCGCGCATCCTCAACCCCGGCGTCAACTGCTGGCGGATCGAGCCGACCGCCCGGCTCAACTTCCTGATCGACAGCGCCGACTATTTCGCGGCCCTGAAGGCGGCGCTGCTGCGCGCCCGCCATTCCATCTGGATCCTGGCCTGGGTGTTCGATCCGCTCACCCGCCTGACCCCCGACACCTCGGTGAAGAGCGGCGATCCGGAGCACGCCGACCGGCTGGGCCTCCTGTTGCGGCGGATGGCGGCGCTCAATCCGGCGCTCGACGTGCGCATCCTTGCCTGGGACATGGCCCCGCCGATCGCCGCCTCGCAGCTGTTCGCCCCGCAGCGGGCGGCGGCCTATTTCCATGGCTCGCGGGTGAAGTTCCGGCTCGACAGCTCGGTGCCGCTGTCGGCCTGCCACCATCAGAAGGTGGTGGTCATCGACGGCCGCGTCGCCTTCGTCAGCGGCGGCGACATGGGGCCGGACCGCTGGGACACCTGCCACCACGCCGACCACGACCCCCGTCGCCGCCTGCCCAACGGCAAACGCTATCCGGCCCGTCATGAGGTCTCGATGCTGGTCGAGGGCGCTGCGGCGGGCGCGCTCGGCGACCTGTTCGCCCTGCGCTGGAAGCGCGCCGGCGGCGGGACGGTGTCGCCGCCGCCTGAGCCAATCCCCGGCGAGGATTCGCCGTGGCCGCCCGGCCTCGCCGCACATCTGAAACAGCAGCCGCTGGCGATCAGCCGCACCCTCGCCAAGTGGCGCCAGCACAGCGGGGCCTACGAGAGCCTGCGCCTGCATCTCGACGCCATCGCTCAGGCGCGCGATCTGATCTTCCTTGAAAACCAGTACCTGACCTCGCCCTTGATCGTGGAAGCCCTGGCCGAGCGGCTGATCGAGCAGGACGGGCCGGAGATCGTCACCATCGGGCCGATGGAGAGCCCCAGCTACTTCGACCAGCTGACCATGGATTCGGCGCGGTCGGCCGCCATCGCGCGATTGCAGGCGACCGATCTTCAGGGGCGCTTCAGAGCCTTCACCCCCCGCACCCCGGGCGACAACGCCGTCATCGTCCACTCCAAGGTGGCGGTTATCGATGACCGTCTGCTGCGCATCGGCTCAGCCAATCTCAACAACCGCTCGACCGGCCTCGACTCCGAATGCGACGTCGCCCTGGAGGCTGAGGACGGCCCGGCCGGCGACGCGGCCCGCGAGGCGATCCGCGCCTTCCGAGCCCGACTGGTCGGCCACTACATGGAGCGCGACGGCGACGAGGTGCGCGCCGCCATGGCTCGCCATGGTGGTCTCGCGGCGGCGATCGATGCGCTCGACACCCGCGACCATCGACGCCTGCGGCCCTTCGAATGCGGTCCGCAGGGGTGGTTCGCCCGCTTCGTCGCTGATTGGAGCCTGGGCGATCCGACCACGCCGCAGGATGCCTGGAACCCGTGGAACCGTCGCAACCGTCTTCGGAGGGATCTGCAGCTCTTGCTGCCGTGCGTGATGGACCAGGAAGACTGCGACGCGCCGCCCGCGGCTCCCGGCAAGGCGATGGCGGCCGCCGAGCAGGACGCCTAGGCGGCCTTAGCCTCCACCTCCAGCTCGACCACCAGCGGCAGGTGGTCGGAGGCGATCTTCGATTTCGTGTCGAACGGAACTTCGACCCCGATCACCTTGATCCCGCCGGTCATGAACACATGGTCGATGCGCATGAAGGGAAAGCGCGAAGGGAAGGTCGGGGTCGGCACGCGATGATCCTGGGCGTCGCGCAGGGCGGCGCTGAACATGCGGTAGGTGGTCGAGCGCGGCGTGGCGTTCATGTCGCCGACCAGGATCGCGGGGGCCTTCCAGGCGTCCTCCGCCATCCAGTCGCCCAGCAGGGCCGCCGCCTGGCGGTGTTGCTCGCGCGGGATCAGCCCAAGGTGGGTGTTGATGATCTGCAGCTCGACACCGCCCACATCGACTGCGATCCACACCGCGCCTCGCGGCTCCAGCCCCGGCACCCGCTTGTACTCCGGCAGGCTGCCGACCCGTACCCGACGTTCGGGCAGGTGGGTGAGGATGGCGTCGCCGTACTCCTCCTCCTCAATCCGCATGGCCGGGTGGAAATGGGAGCGCATCTGCAGCAGCTCGCCCAGGCGGTGAGCCTGGTCGACGTTGCTCGTGCGCATGCGACGGACATCGAGTTCCTGCAGGCAGACGACGTCGGGGTTCATCGCGTCGATGACCTCGGCCACGCGCTCGACGTTCAGCCGCTTGTCCACGCCCACGCAGCGATGGACGTTGTAGGTCATCACCCGCAGTCTCATGACCCTGCCTTAACCGCCGAACAGGTCTCCCGTTCCGGCCTTCAGCGTCGGCGGGGCCCGCCGGCTGAGCAGGAACAGCACATTCTCCGACCGCCAGTTCTCCAGCAGACCGCCCGGATTGATCTGGCGCGCGGGCTGGTCGCGGTTCACCGCCACGCAGGCGTCGATCCGCAGATTCAGATGCTCCGTCAGGTCGAGGAAGTCGGCCAGGGTGCAGAGGTGAATGTTCGGGGTCGACCACCAGGGGTCGGGCAGGGCGCGGGTTTCGGGCATGCGGCCGCGCGTCATCAGCGACAGCCGCACCCGCCAGTGCCCGAAATTGGGGAAGGAGACGATGGCCCGCTCGGCGATCCGCAGCAGCTCGTGCAGCACGTGCCGCGGGTCGCGCATGGCCTGCAGCGCCTGGGAGAGCACCGCGTAGTCGAAGGCGCGCTCGGGGAAGTAGTCGAGGTCGCGGTCGGCGTCGCCCTGCACCACCGAGAGGCCGCGCGCCAGGCCGGCCGCGACGCCCTCGGCGCTGATCTCGAGACCGCGCCCGTCGATGTTCTTCTCGCGGCCGAGCAGCTCAAGCAGTTCGCCTTCGCCGCAGCCGACATCGAGCACCCGTGAGCCGGGGCGAACCAGGCGGACGATCTCCTTGAAGTCTTCCCGCACGCTGCTCGTCTGAACCGTCATGCGCCGAGCCCCCGCGCCGTAGCCGCGGCGGCCAGGAAGCCGGCGACGGCGGCGCTCATCACCGGCTCGTCCAGCAGGAAGGCGTCGTGGCCCTTGTCGCTCTTGATCTCCACGAAGCCGGCGCGGCAGCCGGCGGCGTTCAGCGCCTGCACGACATGGCGGCTTTCCGAGGTCGGGTAGAGCCAGTCGGACGTGAAGCTTAGCACGCAGAACCGCACATTGCGCGCCCGCCGGAACGCCTCGGCGAGTACGCCGCCGTGCTTCTGGGCGAGCTCGAAATAGTCCATCGCCCGGGTGATGTAGAGGTAGGAGTTGGCGTCGAAGCGGTCGACGAAGGTCGCCCCCTGGTGGCGCAAGTAGCTCTCCACCTGGAAGTCGGCGTCAAAGCCCCAGGACAGGCCATCGCGCTGCAGCTCACGGCCGAATTTGCGCTGCAGGGCCGGCTCGGAAAGGTAGGTGATGTGCGCCGCCATCCGCGCGACCGCGAGACCCTTCTCAGGGCGCACGCCGGCTTCGGCATAGGCGCCGCCGCGCCACTCCGGATCGGCCATCACGGCCTGCCGCCCCACCTCATGGAAGGCGATGTTCTGGGCAGAATGGCGCGCGGCCGAGGCGATGCAGACCGCGGCGAACACTCGCTCGGGGTAGTCCGCCGCCCACTGCAGCACCTGCATGCCGCCCATCGAGCCGCCGACGACGGCGAACAGCGTGTCGATGCCGAGCGCCTTCACCAGCATGGCCTGGGCGCGCACCATGTCGGCGATGGTGATCACCGGGAACGCCAGGCCATAGGGCTTGCCCGTGGCGGGGTCGATCGAGGCCGGGCCGGTCGAGCCCATGCAGCCGCCGACCACATTGGCGCAGACGATGAAATACTTGGCCGGATCGAGCGGCAGGCCCGGACCGATCATCTTCGACCACCAGCCCGGTTTGCCGCTGACAGGATGCGTGCCGGCCGCATGCTGGTCACCGGTCAGGGCATGGCAGACCAGGACCGCGTTGGAGCGGTCGGCGTTCAGGCGCCCATAGGTGCTGTAGGCGACCTCCAGCCCGGCGAGCGTCGCGCCGCTGTCCAGCGGCAGCCCCTGGCCCGCGGGCGGGCGCCACACCCCGCCGCCGGCCTCGGCCGGTTCATACTCCACCGCGTCGATCGCGCTCATGCCTTCGCTTGGACCTCGCCGCCTTCGCCTGTCAACCGCGGCTGTGACGCACGTCGTTCGGCTTTCGATCTTTGGCGGCTCCCGCTAAGAGGAACCGATGCGCCGCCTGATCCTCCTGCGCCACGGCGAAGCCGAACGCCGCGCCCTCGGCGGCGGCGACCTCGACCGCAAGCTGACCCCCCAGGGAACCGCCGACGCGGCCGCGGCCGGCCGCGCTATCGCGGCCCTCGGCCTTCAGCCGACCGTGGCCCTCGTTTCCATCGCCACCCGCACGGTCGAGACCTGGGAGGCCGCCGCCCCCGCCTTCCCCAACTGCCAGCCGCAATTCCTGCGCGCCCTCTACGACGCTGACGAACAGCGCCTGTGGGAGCAGTTCGGCGCGTGCGGCGTCGAGACGGTGATCCTGGTCGGCCACAACCCCGGCATTCACAACCTGGCAGCCGGCCTCGCCCAGCGCGCGGGCGGCCCGCTGGCCCAGAAGCTGGCGCGGGACTTTCCGCCGGCGGCGGTCGCGATCTTCCACGTGGAAGCGGGTTCGGTCGCCGTCGAGGCCGTGATCTTCCCAGGCGACGAGGCCGCGGCGTGACGCGAATCTACAAGCTGCTGTCCCGTGCGGAATGGGACCACGCCCTGGCGCTCGGACGCTTCGAGGGCTCCGAGGTCGATCTCGCCGACGGCTACATCCACTTTTCCACCGGCGCCCAGGCGCCGGAGACGGCCCGGCGTTATTTCGCCGGTCGCGACGACCTGATGCTGGTCGCCGTCGAGGCCGAGCCGCTGGGCGAGGCCCTGAAGTGGGAGCCGTCGCGCGGCGGCGATCTGTTTCCCCACCTCTATGCGCCGCTTGAGGTCGCCTCGGCGGTCGAGGTTCGCCCCTTGGGCCTCGGGCCGGATGGCGCGCCCGATCTTGGAGACCTGACTTGAGCGCTCTGCATGGCCTGGCGACCGCGGCCCTGCGCCGGTTCGATCCGGAAGACGCGCACCGCCTGGCGATCCGCGGCCTGAAGGCCGGGTTCGGCCCGCGCGCCGCTGCCGGCGATCCGATCCTGGCGACGACGGTCGCGGGCCTCGCCATGCCCAATTGCATCGGTCTGGCCGCCGGGTTCGACAAGGACGCCGAGGTTCCCGACGCCATGCTCGCGGCGGGGTTCGGCTTCGTCGAATGCGGCTCGGTGACGCCGCTGCCGCAGGCCGGCAATCCAAGACCGCGCCTGTTCCGCCTGACGGAGGACCGCGCGGTGATCAACCGCATGGGCTTCAACAACGGCGGTCTCGACGCCTTCGCCGCCAACCTGACGCGCCGCGCCCGGAAGGGCGTCGTCGGGGCCAACATCGGCGCCAACAAGGACGCGACCGATCGCATGGCCGACTACGTGGCCGGCCTGCAGCGCCTCTGGCCGCTCGCCGACTATTTCACGGTCAACGTCTCTTCGCCCAACACCCCCGGCCTGCGCGCCCTGCAGACCCGCGAGGCCCTGGCCGAACTGCTCGGCCGCCTGGCCGAGGCGCGCGGACCCCTCACCGCCGCCGCCGGCGCGCGGCCGGTGTTCCTCAAGGTCGCGCCGGATCTCGAAGAGGGTGAGGTTGAGGCCATCGTCGAGACGGTGGTCGAAGCCGCCTTCGACGGGATCATCGTTTCAAACACCACGCTGTCGCGCCCGGCGAGCCTGCGGTCGGCCCAGGTCGGGGAGATGGGCGGCCTGTCCGGCGCGCCGCTGACCACGCTGTCCACCCAGGTGCTGGGCCGCTTCCATGCCGCGTCGCAAGGCCGGCTGACCCTGATCGGCGCCGGCGGGGTCGGTTCGGGCGCCGACGCCTACGCCAAGATCCGCGCCGGCGCTCACGCGGTGCAGCTCTATTCCGCCCTTGTCTATGAAGGCCCCGGCCTGGTCACCCGCATCGCCCGCGAACTGGCCGAGCGCCTGCGCGCGGATGGGTTCAAAAACGTCGCCGAGGCCGTCGGCGCATGAAGATCGTGGCCGAGCATGCCCTGGAGTTCGTCCAGCGCTTCGGCCTGCTGATCGTCTGCGCGGTCGCCCTGGTCGCCGTCCTCGCCAGCGGCGTGCTCGACCACTTGACCCTCGCCGAGCTTTCGATGCGGCGGGCCGAGCTCGTGGCCTACGCCGCGGCCCACCCCCTGCGCACCGCCGCGATCTACATCGGCCTCTACATCGTGGTCGTCTCGCTCTCCCTGCCGTTCGCCCTGATCTTCACCCTGACCGGCGGCCTGCTGTTTGGTCCGATCTGGGGCGGGCTGGCGGCGGTGACCGGGGCGACGCTCGGCTCGACGGTGATGTTCCTGGCTTGCCGCACGGCCATTGGCGACTGGCTGCGCAGCAAAGCCGGCCCGCGTCTGCTTCGCATCGAGAACGCCATCCTGGCCGACGCCTTCACCTGCATCATCGCCCTGCGCCTGATCCCGGCGTTTCCGCTGTGGATCATCAACATCGGCGCGGGCCTGGTCGCCATCCCGCTGCGCACCTACTTCGTCGCCTCCTTCCTGGGCATGGTTCCGTCCAGCCTCGTCTACGCCAGCGTCGGCTCCGGCTTCGGCCACGTGCTGGCCAAGGGCGGGGCGATCGACGTGCGCGTGCTGACTGAACCCCAGGTCTGGGCGCCGTTGATCGGCCTCGGCCTGCTCTCCCTGACCCCGCTGCTCTACCGCCGACTGCGCGGGCGCGTTGCCGGGGAGCCCCCGGCGGCGTAACAGCTAGATCGATGGCCGAGGCGGCGCCGAGCCCTGAACCCGTAACGGAAGAGACCGCCGCGCAGCCTGCGCGGCGGCGCCTGAGGCTGACTCTGCCCGGCGGCCTGTCTGCGCGCCTGCTGATGGTCACGGCCCTGTTCGTGGTCGGCGCCGGACTTCTGGTGTTGCCGCCGGCCCTGGCCGCCTTCGAGGAGCGCTGGCTGCTCGACCGGGTGCGGGCCGGGGAACTGGCTTCGTTGGCCGCCGAGGTCGATCCCGAGCGCGGCGTCACCGAGCGCCTGTCGCAGGAACTGCTGGATGGCGCCGGCGTCATCAGCGTGGCGGTGCAGACCGAAGGCGTTCGGCGGCTTGTGCTGGCCGGCCCGCGCTACGGTGATCCGCCCTACCTCGTCGACCTGCGTCGGCGGCAATTCGGCTCCTGGCTGGCGGCGCCGTTCTACACCCTGTTCGCCGGCAACGGCATGGTGCGGGCTGTGGCCGAGCCGCGGTTCCGTCAGGCCGACTTCGTGGAGATCGTCACCCCCGACCGGCCGCTGAAGGCCGAGCTGGTCGGCTATCTGGTGAGGCTGTTGGCCGGGATCGCCGCCGCCTCGCTGCTGATCGGGTCGGTGATCTATTTCTCGCTGAACGTCTTCCTCGTGCGGCCCATGCAGCGGATCACGCGCGCCATCGAGCGGTTCCGCGTCGCGCCGGAGGACCCGGCGGCGCGCGTCAGCCTGTCCGGTCGTCGTGACGAGATCGGACGCGCGGAAGCCGAGCTCGACCGCATGCAGGCCGACCTGCTGGCCGCCCTCAACTCCCGCGCCCGTCTGGCGGCGCTGGGCGAGGCGGTGGCCAAGATCAATCACGACCTGCGCAACATGCTGACCAGCGCCCAGATCGCCTCCGACCGTTTGGCGGCGCTGGACGATCCCAAGGTCAGTCGCGCCCTGCCGCGCCTGGAGCGGGCGCTGGATCGCGCCGTCACCCTGGCCACCGACGTCATGGCCTATGGCCGCAGCGAGGAACCGGCGCCGGTCACCAAGCCGTTGCCGCTGCGCGCGGCGATCGAGGCGGCGGCGGAGGACGGCGGCCTGGGGATGGGCGTCTCTCTCAAGACGGTGATCGATCCGCGAGACCAGGTGCTGGCCGACGGCGAACAGCTGCACCGCATCCTGGTCAATCTGATGCGCAACGCCCGCGAGGCCATCGAGGCGACGCCGGATCGCAACGGGCGTGGCACGGTCTTCGCCGAGCTGAAGCGCGACAACGCCGCCGAGACCAGCATCATCCGCCTGACCGACGACGGTCCCGGCCTGCCGGCGCGGGCGCTGGAGCATCTGTTCCGCCCGTTCGTCGGCTCGTCGCGACGCGGCGGCACCGGCCTCGGGCTGGCGATCGCCCGCGAGCTGTCCCACGGCCATGGCGGCGACCTGGCGCTGGTGGAGACCGGCGCTGGCGGCTCGGTGTTTGAACTCACCCTGCCGGGCATCCCGCCGCAGGCGCCCGCGAAGCCTGGGCGGCGCAAGCCGGCGGCGGACGCGGCCGAAGCCTAGAAGCTCAGGACGACGCCTTCCCGGCGCGGGTCGGCCCCGCCCTCCAGGCCGGTCGGCCGGCGGATGATGCCGTGCAGGCCGGAATTCTCGTTCTGGCCTTCGCGCACCGTGACGCCCCGGGCCTGCAAGGCCGCCGAAAGCTCCGGCCCGAACAGGTTGGTCTCGCCCGAGAAGCTGTTTCCGCGCGCCACCAGGTTCGGCAGGCTGACCGCCTCCTGCATGGACAGGCCCCAGTCGAAGACGCCGACCATGGCCTTGAGGTTGTAGGAGATGATCGCCGGGCCGCCGGGCGAGCCCAGGGCGGCGACGAAGCGGCGATCCTTGTCGAGCACGATCACCGGCGACATGGCCGAGCGCGGGCGCTTGCCCGGCGCGACGGCGTTGGCCACCGGCAAGCCCTGGGCGTCCTTCGGGGCCAGGGAGAAATCGGTCAGCTGGTTGTTGAGGAAGAAGCCGCGGACGAAGCGGCCCGAGCCGAACACGCTCTCGACGGTGGTGGTCATCGACAGGGCGTTCCCGTCCGCGTCGATGATGACCATGTGAGTGGTGCCGCCGGGCTCCAGGCTGCCGTCCATGCCGCGCTTGGGCGCGCCGGGCGGATTGCCGGGCTGGGGCGGGGCGCCCGCCGTCTGGCCGATCAGCTTGGCGCGCTCGGCGATGTAGCCGTCGCTCAGCAGGCCGGCGGTCGGCACCGGCACGACGTCGGGGTCAGCCATGTACTTGTCGCGGTCGGCGTACATCAGGCGCTCGGCCTCGGCCATCTGCACCCAGGCGACGGGGTCCTTCGGCCCGCGGCTGGCGATGTCGGTCTTCTCAAGCAGCTTCAGGGCTTCGAGCAGGCTCGCGCCGCCCGACGGCGGCGGCGGCGTGCAGACGATGTAGACGCGCCAGGGAACGCACAGCCCGTCGCTCTTCAGGGGTTTGTAGGCGGCCATGTCGGCGAGCGTCAGTGAGCCCGCCAGGCCCTCATGAACCTTGGCGACGATCGCCTCGCCCACAGGGCCGGCCAGCAGGCCCTTGGGTCCCTCGGCGGCGATGCGGCGCAGGGTGTCGGCGTAGGCCGGGTTCTTCAGGGTGTCGCCGGCCTTGTACTGCGTCCCGTCGGCCTTGGTGAAATAGGCGCGGGCGTCGGCGCCGCGGGCCTGGGCGCCGTTCGAGGCGATCATTCCCGCCAGGCGGGGGCTGACCACGAAGCCGTCGTCGGCCAGTTTCTCGGCGTCAGTGAACAGGCTCTTCCACGGCAGCTTGCCGTAGTCCTTCTGGGCCATGGCCAGCATGGCGATGGCGCCCGGCGCGCCCGTCGAGCGGCCGCTGGTCACCGCCTGGGGGAAGGGCATGGGGCGGCCCTCTGGACCGAGGAACATGTCGGGCGTCGCGCCGGCCGGCGCGGTCTCGCGACCGTTGTAAGCCACGACCTTGCGGGCCTTGGCGTCGTAGAAGGTCATGAAGGCCCCGCCGCCGAGGCCGGAGCTCTGCGGCTCCACCAGCCCCAGCACCGCCTGCACCGCCACCGCCGCGTCGACCGCCGAGCCGCCTTCCTTCAGAACCCGGATCGCCGCCTGGGTGGCCAGGGGATTGGCCGCCGAGGCCATCACCCGAGGACCGGCCGTCGCCGGGGGGGGCGCGGAGGCTGAAGGCGAGGAGGATGAGGCGCAACCAGTGAGAAGGCTGGCGCCCATGGCCAAGGCCAGCGCGAAGGGCGCGATGCGAGACGCGGCAGAGAGCATGAAATAACCCGACCTTTGGCCCGGGGGAGCGAGCCTGGACCTGAACATAGTCCCGCTCGGCGGCCCGGCAATCGTCATAAGCTTATGACGCCGACCGCGATCGCTCACATGCCGCAGAAATCGGCGCAAAAAGAGGGTTGCCTTCGCCCAACCCGCAAACTAGGTTCCGCGCCCTCGCCGGACCCCTACAGGTCCTCCGCGAAGTGCGCGCCCGTAGCTCAGCTGGATAGAGCATCAGACTACGAATCTGAGGGTCGGACGTTCGAATCGTTCCGGGCGCGCCAACTTCCCCAATCAAATCAATGCGTTGTGAGGGGTGAATTTTGCCCCTCTTTGACGCGCCGTGCTGGGGTCTCAGTGGGGTCACAAAATCCGAAGAGATTTTCTGGGCCGTTCAGAGCGGTTGAATCGCGTTCGATTGTAACAATTCGCGTGATCACCCCGCTGCGACGAAAAGTCTGATGACGCTGCCTAGGCGCTTGGCGGCCGGTTCACGCTGTTGCAGACCGGGTACGCCGACACTGGACAGTAAGAACTTCCTGAAACACGTTCCACCAACGCGGCTTTGACCGCACGAATGGGAAGAGAGAATGGCTGCCGGCGTTGTGAAGTTCTTTAATGCGACGAAGGGATTTGGCTTCATCGCGCCAAGCTCCGGCGAGCCCGACGTCTTCGTCCACGCCTCCGGAATCGACAGTCCCGAGGGCGTGAACGACGGCGACGAAGTGGAGTTCGAAGTCGTCACCGATCGACGGTCGGGACGCGCGAACGCCGTGGATGTGCGAGTTACGAATCGAGCCCCGGCAAAGCCCCAGTCCGCAGGCAGAGTGGCTTCGGCGAAAGCGCCGGGCGAATCGCTCGGCCAGGCCGCCGGCGCCGTAAAGTGGTTCAACACGACCAAGGGCTTCGGCTTCATCGCACCTGATGCCGGCGGCCCAGATGTGTTCGTTCATGCGTCTGCGGTCGAACGCGCGGGCCTACGAGATCTTCAAGACGGCCAACGCCTCGAGTTTGAAGTCCTCTCGGACCCTCGCACGGGCAAGCTCTCGGCCGCGAACCTCAGGACGCAGTGACCGTTGGGTTCGAAATAACGCTTGATCACGTTGAGGTCGTGCGGCGGCGATGAGCGTGTCGCCGCCCGCAGCGGCAAGACGAGTTACGCGGACCAGGGGAAACCCCATCGGCGCGCGTCTTAGCGCGATTGCGCCGTCGTGTTCCTGCGGCGCGCCTTTCGCGCCGAGGCAACATGACCGAATGCGGACCGTCGATCCTTTCCGACTCGATATCTCCCTATGCGTTCCCGCCGGACGAAGGCGCGGCGTTGAGTCTTGGCTCCGCCGAGCTCGCTCGGATTCGATGTGAAATCGGCTGTGCGACCCAAGCGTTCATTCGCCGACTCGCCGGCGAAGGTCTTCTCGATGAGACGGCGCGCCTGGAAACCTTGCTGGATGCGGGTGAGGGGGTCTGGGTTTACGGAGCCGATAAGGCCCTGCTTCGGTTCTGGCCACGGTTCCCTGGCATGGCGCCACCGCACGTCGTAATCCGTATGCGCCCGCACGGTGAGTTTCAGGGGCTGGCGTTGCGCGCCTTCGATGCGAGCGGATCGCTGATGTTCTGCTCGCGGCTAGGTGTGGACGCGCCGCTGAACTTAGAGCCCGAATGGGCCGCCTGTGAGCAAGCTGGCCCCAGGCAGCGCGAACCGCCTGCACCGCCCTGGAACGGGCTGAGAAGCAATCCAAATGTTACCCCGGCGCTACCCCGGGGGGTGAAACGGGAGGGCGCGGCGTAGATGGACCGGAAACGAGATTCCAGAAAAGGAGAAGCCCGCCAGCGGTTTGCTGGCGGGCTTCGTGGTGGAGCTAAGCGGAGTCGAACCGCTGACCTCTTGAATGCCATTCAAGCGCTCTACCAGCTGAGCTATAGCCCCAGATCGCATCTCCCTGGGGGCTGGTCCCCGAGGAGGCGCGGAACCTAGTTCGGGAGCGTTTCCCGATCAAGCGTCCGCGATGCGATTTTTTGACCCTTTTTAGTTGTCGTCCTCGCCTTCGCCCGGGAGGCCCTCAATATCGTCGCCGTCGAAGTCGTCTTCGTCCTCTTCTTCGAGGAACGGAACGTCTTCCGCGTCGTCTTCAACCTCGTCCTCGGCGAAGTCGACGCCCAGGTCCTCGCCGCCCGCGGGGGCAGGCGTGGCGTCGTCGCCGTCTTCGTCGGATTCGACGACGTCGGGCTCAGCCTCGGCGTCGATCTCCGGAGTCTCATCGACTTCGTCCTCGAAGCCGTCGGCGTCGGGATCAGCGGCCTTCACCGGCTTTTCAGCCTCGTCCTCGTAATCCGGGGCGGCCGAGCGAGCGCGCACGCGGCGCGTCTTCAGGGCCTCTTCCGGATCGAAGCTCTCGCCGCACTTCGGGCAGACGGCGGGGCGACGGCCAAGGTCGTAGAATTTGGCCGAGCAGGTGGGGCAGATTTGTTTGGAGCCCAGTTCGGGGTTCGCCAAGGCATAGCCCTTTTCGAAAAGCGGCGGCTCCCTTGCCACGCGCTGGGGCCGCTGTCAAAAGCAAAACCCCGCGAGGCCGGCCCCCGGCCGCCCGTGGTTTTCGCTCAGCTTTCGGAGGCCCCCGTGACCGCACCCTCGACCGCGCCTGGAGCCGTCCTGAAAGCCAAGCGCTCCGGCGCCCTCAACGGCGTTGTCCGCGCGCCCGGCGACAAGTCGATTTCCCACCGCTCTATGATCCTCGGCGCCCTCGCCAGCGGCACCACCACGGTCGAAGGCCTGCTGGAGGGCGACGACGTGCGGCGCACGGCCGCGGCCATGGCCGCCTTCGGGGCGCGGGTCGAGCGCGAGAGCGAAGGCCGCTGGCGCATCGAGGGCTTCGGCGGCTTCACCGAACCGACCGACGTGGTCGATTGCGGCAACGCCGGCACCGGCGTGCGCCTGATCATGGGCGCGGCGGCGGGCTTCCCCCTCTGCGCCACCTTCACCGGCGACAGTTCGCTGCGCGGCCGCCCGATGGGCCGGGTGCTTGAACCGCTCGCCCGCATGGGCGCCACCTGGATGGGCCGCGATAAGGGCCGCCTGCCGCTCACCCTC
>JAFKGN010000047.1 GCA_017307205.1 Caulobacterales bacterium | reverse complement strand
GGCCCAGGACGGCCTCAAAACCTTCCGCAAGCAGAACGCTTTTATGGTGTTCGGCACCCAGTCGCCCGCGGACGTCCTGCGCTCGCCGATCGCCCACACCATCCTTGAGCAGTGTGCGACCAAGATCTTCCTGCCCAACCCTCGCGCCGCGGCCAGCGACTATGTCGATGGCTTCGGCCTGACGCAGCGGGAGTTCGCTCTCGTTCGCGAGGAGCTGCTTCCCGAGAAACGGCAGTTCCTCGTCAAGCAGGGCCTCAACTCCGTCGTTGTGGAGCTGCGCCTCGACGGCCTCGACGACGAGATCGCCGTGCTTTCTGGGCGCGCTGAGACCGTCGACCTGCTCGACCGCCTTCGCGCCATCCACGGCGACGCCCCGAGCGACTGGCTCCCCCATTTCCATCATCAACGGAGGCTTGCGTGAACGCCGCAATCGAGACGAAATGCGCCCGACCCGGCGCCCTGCGCAGAACACTTCGCGCCAGCCTCGTCGCCGCCGCGGCGGGGCTTGCCCTGGCCTCACCGGCGCACGCGCAGTTGGCGGTCTATGACGCCCTGTCCTACGTCAAGCTCATCGAGCAGGCGACGACCGCGCTTCAACAGCTTACGCAACTGAAGGCTCAGGTCGATCAGGCCGAACAGCTGTTCACCAGCCTGAACACACCCTCAGGCGTCGCCGCCCTTGCGAGCCAGCTGGCGGCGCCGGAACTCCGCCAGATTGTCCCTCAAGCTTCCGCCCTTTCGGCCGGAGCCTCAGGTAATTTCACCGCGCTCGGCGGTCTCGGCGCGAGGGCCAACACGCTCCGCGAAGCCGCCCGCCTCTACACACCACCGCCCGGCGACACGGTCGCCGCCGAGCAGGAGCTGAACGCCAGGCGGGCCGCCCTCGATCAAGCGCTGGGCCAGACGGTCGCCGACACCGGCGCGGTCCGCCTGCAAGGCCTACAGACCCTTTCCGCCTCGATCGATGGCGCGACGAACGCCCGCGCGGTGCTCGACCTGCAAGCTCGTCTGTCAGCAGAAGCGGCGATGGCGGCCAACGACCAGCTACGCATGCAGGGTCTGGCGATGGCTCAGGCGGCGGAGGACCGGCTTGCAACCCAGCGCGAACGCGAACGGGCCGCCGCCGCACGCGAGGCTCGGATGGCGCTCTATCGACGGACCTTCCAATGAGCCGCTCGGTTGTCATCATCCTCTTGGTCACCGCCTGTTCGCAGCCGCGCAGCGCTGACTATTTCGCCGCGCACCGGAAGGAAGCGGAGTCCGTAATAGCCGCCTGCGCGGCGGGGGCGCATCGAGGCCGAGAGTGCGAAACGGCCCACGCGGGGATCGCGAGCGCCAAGCGTGACCAGCGCATGAAGCTCTATCGCCGGTCGTTCTGAGATGGAGACTCTCGCGATATTCCAGCCGGCTTACGCGTTCGTCGATAACCGGCTTGAGGCCTTCCTCGGAGAACGATTGGGCTCGGTGATCAGCGAGGTCGCGGGACCACTCCGTGTGGCCCTGGTCCTCTATGTCATGCTGTACGGCTTCGCCATTCTGCGAGGCGCGATCAGCGAGCCGGTCGTCGATTTCTCGGTGCGAAGCGTCAAACTGGGCTTCATCTACGCCTTGGCGACGACACCGGCGTATTCTGACTTTGTCACGGCCCCGCTTTTCCACACGCTTCCCGACACACTAACCCGGGCGATCAGTGGCGCGGGTGTTCCCGACGTCGGCGCCGCCTTCGATCAATTCTTCGGCCGTGCAGCCTACCTTGCCGACAAAATCGCCGACGAAGCCAGCCCGGTAGACCTCGGCCCCTGGATCTTGGCGGGTTGCGTCTACGTCATCGGGGCGCTGGCTGCCGCCCTCGGGTTCGGCGTCGTCCTCATCGCCAAGGTGGCGCTCGCCCTGCTGGTGGCGCTGGGGCCGATCTTTATCGCTTGCAGTCTGTTCGAGGCGACGCGGCGGTTCTTCTTCGGCTGGCTCGCCCAGGCCGTGAACTACCTTATCCTGTTCGCCCTGATCATCACGGTCTTCCAGCTGATCCTGTCGCTCGTCGGCCAGCAGTGGGGCCAGATCGACAGCAGCGATCCGCAGGCTGGCGGTCTGATCTTCATCGGCCTCTGCCTGCTGGGGGCAATCTTCTTCCTACAGACACCGGCCATCGCCGCCGGTTTGGCCGGCGGGGCCAGCGTCGGCCTCGCCGACTTCGCCAACGCCGCATCACTCGGTAGTGGCTCGCGCCCAGGCGCTCCGATGGGTCCGCAGGAAGCCGACCGCAAGCCGCCCAAGGCGGGCGGGTCGATCAGACCGACCGGAGGACGCTGATGCTCCGTTTTGCAGTGGTTCTCGCTATGGCGGCATCGGTGGCAGGCTGCGCGGTCGCCCGCCCGGTCCCCGAGCCTCTGCCGGTTTGCGACGGCAGGCACAGACGCCCGGCCAACCCGTATGGATCGGTCCTCTCAACAGCTGCGAGCCCTTCGCCCGGGTCTGCTCCCACACCGAACGCCGTCTCGACCCTACCGTCCTTGGGGGCCTGCGCATGACCGTGTCAGACCTCAAACCCTATTTTGACGAGGCGAAGAGTTGGGACGCGGACCGCCTGCGCGGCGCCGAGCGGTCGCGCCGCCTCGCCTGGGTCGTTGCGGGCTTCGCCAGTCTGCTGGCCACCGCTGCGGTCTGCGCCGTGGCGGCCCTTGCTCCCCTGAAGACAGTCGAGCCGTTTGTGGTGCGGGTCGACCGGACCACTGGCGCGGTCGACGTGCTGTCCGCCCTAAAGTCCGCTCAACCCACAACCTATGACGAGGCCGTCACCAAGCATTTCCTCGCGCAGTATGTGCGGGCTCGGGAAAGCTGGCTGGCGCCGGCGGCCGAAGCCAACTTCCGGCAGGTGTCGATCATGTCGACGCCGGGCGAGCAGCAGCGATGGGCCGATGCCTGGCGCGCAGCCAATCCAGCCAGTCCGCAAGCGGTCTACGGCTCGAGCGGCGAGGCGCAGATCGATATCCGGGCGATCACCTTCGTCAGCCAAGCGGCGCCCGAGCGCGGCATGCCCAGCGGCGTTGCACAGATCCGGTTTCACAAGACCGTTCGACAATCACAGCAAGCCATCGAGAGCGATTGGATCGCAACTTGCGCCTTCGTCTACACGCGTGCGCCGATGGCTGAAGCGGACCGCCTGCGCAATCCGCTCGGCTTCCAGGTCACGAGCTACCGCGCTGATCCAGAGGTGGTTCGATGAGGCGCCGACCTTGGCTCACGTTCGTGCTCGTAATCGCGCTTCCGGGCGGCGTTATGGCGCAACCTGCGAGTCTTAGCCCAATCGACCCTCGCATTCGGATCGTGGACTACAACCCGTGGACAGTGACCGCGCTCACCGGAGTGTTCCGCACGGCGACCCAGGTTTTGTTCGGCGACGACGAGACCATCCTGCATGTCGCACTGGGTGACGCGACCGGCTGGGATGTCGTGGCCGACCGCAACACCCTCTTTATCAAACCCAAAGCCGCACGCGCGCCCACGAACCTCATCGTGACCACGCGCCGTCAGGGTACGACGGGACAGGGCGAGCGGCATTACATGTTCGCCTTGAGGGCCCGCGCCGACGCCGACCTGGCCGCCGCGAGCGACACCGTCTTCGCTTTGCGGTTCCGATACCCCGCCGACGTGCAGGTTGTCGCCAGCGGAACAGCCAGGGCCGAAGCCGCCGCCTTGCAAGCCAAGGTCCTGCAACTCAAGCTCGACCGCGCAGTCCTCGAAGGGCCTCGGAACCTCGCCTACAGCCTGCAGGGCGATGTGAGCCTGCAGCCTTCGGAAATCTCCGACAATGGGCGCTTCACGGTTCTGCGCTTTCCGGGAAGCCAGCCGGTGCCGACGCTCTACGAAGTGACGGCGAGCGGTGAAGCCGTCGTGCCCTTCGATGTCCGGGGCGAGTTCGTCGTCGTCCACGCCGTCGTCCGTGAACTGCGCCTGCGGCGCGGGCGCGAAGTGCTCTGCCTCTACAACGACGCGTTCCAACCCTACGGCACGGCCAACGCCACCGGCACCGCGGCCCAGGACGTCCAGCGCACGGACAAGGCGGAGGCCCGACCATGACCAACACGCCAAGCGACATCACCGACCCGTCGGGCGAGGCCGCCGCGCGCGCCTCGCCCATCGAGCGGACCATCTCACCGGTCGCCAACCGTCTATCCAGCGGCATGGCTGGGAAGGCGGTCGCCGTCACCGCCCTGGCGCTCGGGTGCGGCGTCTTCGCCTTCGCCACCTGGAAGACCGACAAGCCCAAACCCGACAAGGCGCCGGACCAGCCTGCCCGCCAGGTCGTGGCGTTCGAACCCCTCAAGCCTGGGCCGACGTTGGGCGCCCCGGGAGCCGATCCGCCCCAACTCACCGCACCTGACGCGAGCGCAACGTCGACCTCGACGCCCTCAGCGCCTTCCGGCGGCGGGCCGCCGACTCCGGGCGAGACGAGGGCGGCGGAGCGGCGCGCTGCGCTGGCCGCAATCCGCGGTGCGCCCATCTTAGTCTTTAGCCAGTCGGGCGGCGGCGCCGCAAGGTCGGCGCCCATGGCGGCCGAACCGATCGTGCCGGCGCTCGTCCCAACGGCTGCCGAAGGCGGGACGGAGCTCGATCAACTCCGCAAGGGCTCGACCATCGGTCAGGCCCGCGCCACGCGCCTGCCGGACCGCAATTTCCTCATCGTCGCCGGGTCGGCCCTGCCTTGCACGCTGCAGATGGCGATGGACACGGCGACGCCCGGCTACGTCAACTGCCTCGTCCCGCGCGACGTCTATTCTGACAACGGCGCGGTGATCCTGATGGAAAAGGGCACGCGGGTGCTGGGCGAGTACCGCTCGTCCCTCAGACAGGGCCAGAGGCGGCTATTTGTTCTCTGGACCCGAGCGGTCACACCGGCCGGCGTCGCGATCAGCCTGGCCTCGCCAGCGGCCGACGCGCTCGGGCGCGCCGGTTTCGACGGGGACATCGACACGCACTTCTGGGACCGGTTCGGCGCCGCGTTCCTGCTGTCCATCGTCGATGACGGGACCTACGCCCTTGTCGGACGCGACGCCGGATCGGCGAGCGCGCGCCTCCCCTCCGACGCCGCCGGCATCGCCCTGCAGAACTCGGTCAACATTCCACCGTCGCTGCGCCGCGCTCAGGGCTCGGAGGTGTCGATCTTCGTGGCTCAAGATTTCGACTTCTCGTCGGTTTACGCCTTGCAGGCACGTTGAGATGGCCGGCGACATCACTGTGCTGAGCCACTATCTCGCCCCGCTCCGCCGTTGGCTGGAGCCGGGCGATATCACCGAGCTGGTGATCAACCGCCCCGGCGAACTCGCGGTGGAGGGGCCTGGCGGCTGGACCTTCCGGGAGGACAAAGCGCTCACCGAGAGTTGGCTGACGACCCTCGCCAAGGCCGCCGCGGCCTTCACCGCCCAGGATGTGACGCCTGAGACTCCGATCTGTTCAACGGTGCTGCCCACGGGAGAGCGCTGCCAGATCGTCCTGCCGCCAGCGGCGGAGCGGATGTCCCTGACGGTGCGCAAACCCTCAGCGGTGCAGTTGGACCTCGACGCCCTCGCCGCTCAGGGCCTGTTCGATCAGGTGGCGATCGCCCGCGGCGACCTCACCGATGTTGAGCACGCGCTCCTGGCGCTGCGCGACGCCCGGGACTGGCCCGGGTTCTTCCGTCTGGCGGTCGAAAGCCGCCGCAACATCCTGATCTCGGGCTCGACTGGCTCCGGCAAGACCACCTTCGCCAAGGCGCTCGTGCAGCTCATCCCGGCGCACGAGCGCTTGCTGACGATCGAGGATGCGCGTGAACTGGTGGTGCCCCACCGGAACGCGGTCCACCTACTTTACGCGAAAGATGGTCAGGGCCTGGCCAAAATCGGTCCCAAGCACCTACTGGAGAGCGCATTGCGGATGCGGCCAGACCGCATCCTGCTGCAGGAACTTCGTGACGGAACGGCCTTCTACTTTCTGCGGAACGTCAACACTGGCCATCCCGGTTCGATCACCACCATCCACGCCGACAGCGCCACGCTCGCCTTCGAACAGCTGACGCTCCTGGTGAAGGAGAGCGAGGGTGGCCGCGACCTTGCGCGCGACGATATTCGCTCGTTGCTGCACCTTCTGGTCGATGTGGTGGTGCAGATGCGCCGCGTCGAAGGCCGATTTCGCATGACCGAGGTCTGGTATGAGCCGCTTCGCAAACGCCAGCTGGCCTCTTAAGGCCGCCTACATCGCGCTGCTCGGCGCCGCTGCTTTGGTTGCGATGGCCGTTACCACTGGCCTCATCGCACTCGCCGGCCTTCATCGCCTGTCGCCCATCCTCGAGTTCGAGCGGATCCCGGCCTGGTTCTGGTATTTCCGCGGCGACCCCGAGGTGCGCCGCTGGCTCGGCATCGGCGCCCTGACCGCCTGCAGCGTCACCCTCACCGTGGCGATCGGGCTCGCTCGTGGGCTGAAGCCACCGCTGCATGGCGCCGCGCGGTTCGCCAATGAGGCGGATCTGCGCCGAGGCGGCCTGCGATCCCCGAGCGGCATTGTCCTGGGGCGTAAGGATGGTCGACTGCTCAGCCTCGGCGGCCCAGACCACGTCCTCCTTTACGCTCCGACGCGCACCGGCAAGGGCGTAGGCGTGGTCATCCCCAACCTCCTCACCTGGCCGGACTCTGTCGTCGTGCTCGACATCAAACGCGAGAACTGGATCGCCTCGGCCGGCTTTCGGCAGGCCCACGGTCAGGAGGTGCTTCTGTTCGACCCTCTAGACGCAGAGGGCCGCACGGCGAGGTTCAATCCGCTTGGGCATATCAACCGCGAAAACCCGATCGCGGTGCTAGATGAGCTGCAGAAGCTGTCGGTGATGCTTTTCCCAGCTCCCGAAGGTTCAGATCCCTTCTGGGCGGAAGCTTCGCGGACGGGTTTCATCGGCGTGGGCGCCTATGTGGCTGAGACCCCGGAACTCTCGTTCAGCTTGGGATGCGTCTACACGGAGCTGACGAACGGAGATCCGCGCACTCGCCTGCCACAGGTGATGGCCGACCGAGTCAAAGCCGGCCGACCGCTGTCGTTCGGCTGTGTCAGCGCGCTCTCCGACTTCTGCTCGGCCAGCGAGAACACCTTCGCCTCGATCAAGCAGACGGTCACGGCGAGGCTGAACCTCTGGCTGAACCCGCATGTCGCTGCCGCCACCGACGTCAGCGACTTCGATCTCAGAGACCTTCGAGCGCGGCGTATTTCACTCTATCTCGGCGTGACGCCCGACAATCTGGCGCGCGTCGCACCGCTCTACAGCCTGCTTCTCCAGCAGCTAATCGACCTCAACACCCGCGAGCTGCCAAGCGCGGATCAACATGGCGTGCCCGTCCTCGTGGTGCTCGACGAGTTCGCGCGCCTCGGGCACGCCACGGTCCTCGCGCACGCGTTCTCGTATGTTGCGGGCTATGGGCTTCGCCTGTTGCCGGTGATCCAAAGCCCGTCGCAGCTGAGGGCCGAGTACGGTCCAGACCTCACTGACGAGATCATCGCGAACTGCGGCGTGGAGATCGCCTTCGCGCCGAAAGAATTGAAGGTCGCTCAGGACCTGTCCGCACGTCTCGGGACCTGGACCTATTCGAGTTCGTCGCGCAGCCGGCCGGAAGGTCTCGGCCAAGGCCATCGCACGGTGAGCGACTCCGATCAGAGACGCCCGCTGATGCTACCGCAGGAGCTGATGCAGATGCCCTCTGACCGGCTGATCGTACTTAAGGCCAACCTTCCTCCGGTGCTCGGACGAAAGATCGTCTACTGGCGCGAGGCGGCATTCACCCGCCGAGTGCTGCCTCCGCCAACCACAGCGCCGCACGTCGGCGTCGGCTCGCCCCGCAACAGGCCACCCCGGCCACCGCTGAATGTCAAAGTCGACAAGGCAAGTCACAGCGCGCCGACGTTGAACCTTGCAACGCCGCCGTTGGATGCGCTGGGCCTCGCCCCCCCGCCCCACGGCGCCAGCGAGGCCGAGGTCGAGGCGTGGGTCGACCGGTTCCTCGACGCGAGCATTCGTCAGGAGGCGGAAAAAGATCATGGCTGAAGCGACTGAAAACGCTGTTTCTTCCACGGGTCGCTCCGGCGCCGGCGTCAAGGGCGACGTGCCGGAGGTCATGCGCAAGCGCTACTTCGTGGACGGGCGGGGCGGCCAGGGTGTCGGCTTCTACACGGACGCGCAGGTGAAAACGCCTGCATTCCGTGACCATGGTCGCAAGCTTGTCACAGCTCGCAACGACCCCAACTCGGTTCGCGACATGGTCGAGATCGCGCGTCATCGCGAATGGGCCATCGTTGCAGTCAGCGGGACGAAGACGTTTCGGCGGGAGGCGTGGATCATGAGCCGCGCCGCTGGCCTGGAAGTTCGTGGCTATCAGCCGACCGAGCGAGACGTCCAGGCGCTGGATCGCCAACTCCAACGGCAGCGGGGTGGCCCTGACGGCAGTGGCCCGACGCCCGCAAAGCGCCAGACGCAGCGCGCCGATCCCGCCGCTAGGGAGGCCTTGCAGTTCATAGAGACGGTTCTGAGCGCCTGGATCAGAGACCCACAACGTCGCGCCGCCATTCTCAAACGCGCCGAAGGACGCGTGGGCGACGCACTTGATCGCGGCGACCGTATCGTCATGGCCGGGCGCGGACATCGGCCGGACAGCCGTGAGCGAAGCAGGTCGCGGTGAAGCGCCCTCGGACGCGGCCGTTGGAGCTCAGCGTAGAGCCAGGAGCAGCTGGCCCCTTCCCCATCCCGGAACAATTTGCAACGATCTACAGCCAGCGCCATCCGGCTGCCCTTGTGGCCGCGAGGCCAACACGCATCGCGGTTGAGATTGCGAATGCGGGGTGGCTTCGCTAGACCAGCGCATGACGCCCCTTTGGTGGAATTGGTAGACATAGCGCACTCAAAATGCGCCGCCGAAAGGCATCCCGGTTCGAGTCCGGGAGGGGGCACCAACCACATTGATGATCGAGATGGGCGTTCGCCCTTAATGCGCTCAGGCGTTCGCCCGCGCGTTCTTGGCGGAAGGTTCCTTCCGCGGCTTAGGCCTTCGGACATTGATCGCGCTCGCATCCAGCATGTCCTTCAGGTGGATGGCGTAATGCTTTTCGATCATCTCCACGCTGGTTCGGCAATTCTTAGCCAGCTGATAGATGTCCGCTCCCTCAAGCAGCCTGAAGCTGATGTAGGTGTGCCTGAGACTGTAAGCGGTTCGTGGATTGCCGTTGCGGTCGGCCTTCAAATCCAGTTCAGCAAGGATGGCGTTGAGCAGCTCACGTTGGACCGCGCCGAAGATGATTTCGTTGGGGCTCGGCCTATTGCGCCGAACGAGGCGCTCGAAAGGCAGAACTGCGCCCGGCATGCTCTTGCAATAGCCGACGCCGCGCTTGCCACAGACCTCGATCTCTAGGATCCGCTGATCCGTCGCCACGTCCCTTACGATTTTCACATCGCGGTACTGCAAGTTGGAGGCTTCATCTGGACGTAGGCCGGTGTTGGCCATGAACAGCACCCAGTCGTGAAACTGCTCGCACTCATGACGCCAACGTTCGTTCAGCGGGTTTTTGGCCCGGGCGCCCGTCGCCTTGTAGAGGCGCTTGTACTCGTCCGGTGCGAACCAGGCCCGGTGGCTGATCTTGCCGGACTTCTTGTAGGGCGCGGACAGGTCGGGGATCGCGTCGATCCATAGCTTGCGATTGGCAAACTTCAGGATCTGTCTAAGTGTAACAATCTCACTGTGAAGCGTGCTGCGCGCCGGCCTCTTCGGCTTTGCCTTCTTGCGCCCGCGCGACCGGGTCTCATCAGCATCCTCCTCTGGCGCATTGAGGCGGAACACTCGGTAGTCCTGCACGAGGCCGGCGTTGATCTCCTCGATCGGCCGATCCGCTCCGAAAAAGGGCAGCAGGTAGCGACGAACATGGCGCTCCTTCTGCGCCACGTATTCTGCATTCCGCTCACCGTGGGTGATGACGAGATATTCCGCCAGGAAGCCGTCCGCACCGTCCTTGAAGGTCGGACCCGAGACCGCAGGCTTGGGTCCGACCTCTGGCGTAACGGGTTCGGCCAGACGCGGGCCGCTTTGCTGCTGCTCGGCTGTCGGAAGGCGGACGCCCCGCTGCCTCAGTCGTTCGTCGGCATACCGGTCCATGTACCAGTCGCGAGCGAACTCGGTCGCGAGAACTAAATTTTCCTGACGGGTCGTCGATCGATGGTTTCGGCCGCCGAGATAGACCGCGCACTGCCAAAACCGAGTGTTGCCACGACGGTAGATATGGACCTTGCCGTCCATGATGGTGTGGCTCGCGGGCAACATGTCACCAACTCCCGTGGGGAAGCTTATGTGTAAGACATGTGTAAGCCGCTCAGAACCACTTAAGTCATTGAAATGACTGAGTAAGTTTACGGGTTAGGTGCCCGGAAAGCGCTTTTGAGTCCGGCGCGTCTACCAGTTTCACCACGCCCGCATTGATTTCACTGAACTTTTCGGACGGGAACCGGCCAAATCGGAAATCTTCGCACCTTCTATAAGGTTCCGATTCCTCGTGCAATTTTAATGGCGCGCTTGCTAGGGCAAGGCGCCCTACGGAGACCTGTGCGATGCGCCGCCTGACCGCCCCCCTGGCCCTCACGGCGCTGCTTGTGGCCGGCGCCCTGCCCCTTCTCGCCGCGCCCAGCCGCGCGGCGGCCTGGCCGGCGGACTATGTCGGCCGCCTGCAGGCGCTCGCCCTGCTGCAGACCTTCAACAGCGATCTCCTCAGCCACGACAGCGCCACCCTCACTCTGGAGCGGTGGTGCGGCGACCGTGGCCTGGCTAGCCCCGCCCGGGTCACGGCCCAACGCCAGACCGAGGTCGACAAGCCGGCTTCGGCCGACACCCGCCAATTGCTCGGCGTCGGTCCCGACGAGCCCGTCCGCTACCGCCGGGTGCGCCTGTCCTGCGGCGCCCACGTCCTGTCCGAGGCCGACAACTGGTACGTCCCCGCCCGCCTCACGCCGGAGATGAACCGCGCCCTCGATACCTCCGACGTCGCCTTCGGCCGCGCCGTCCAGGCGCTTCACTTCCAGCGCCACACCCTGTCGGCCGACCTCCTGTGGTCGCCCCTGCCCAAGGGCTGGGAGAACGCGCCGGCCGGCCGGCCCTCGGGCGAGCCTCAACTGGCGATCCCGCCCCAGGTCCTGCAGCACCGCGCGGTCCTCACCCTGCCGGATGCGACGCCGTTCAGCCATGTCGTCGAGACCTATACCTCCGAGGTTCTCGCCTTCCCGGCGCCCGCCCGCTGATGCGGGTTCGGATCGCAGCGGGCGCGCCTCGCGTGCTAAGGCCGCGCCATGGATGACAGTGCAGAGTTGAGCCCGGCGCCGCGACGCGCGCGCCACCCCCTCACCCATCGCGGCTATCTCGGCTTCTTCGTCGCCCGCATCTGCACGACGCTCGCCCAGAACGGCATGATCATCGTTATCGGCTGGCAGGTCTATGATCTGGCCCGCGCCACCATGACGCCGCGCGAAGCCGCCCTGCAGCTGGGCCTCGTCGGCCTGGTGCAGTTCCTGCCCCTGTTCCTGCTGGTGCCGGTCACCGGCTGGACGGCCGATCGCATCGACCGCCGCTTCATCTCCCGGTCCTGCGTCGCCCTCAGCCTCGCCTGCTGCGTGGTGCTGGGCGTCCTCACCTTCACCCACGCCCTGTCGCTGCCGGCCCTGTTCGGCGTCTCGGCCGTGCTCGGCGTCGCCCGCGCCTTCTACCAGCCGGCCCAGAACGCCCTGGCGCCCAACCTCGTCCCCGCCGAGGTCCTGCCCCAGGCCATCGCCGCCAGCGCCATCGCCGGGCGGGTCGGCGCCATCCTCGGCCCGGCCCTCGGCGGCTATCTCTATGCCCTGTCGCCCAATGCGCCCTATGTCGGCAGCGGCCTGCTCTATGCGCTGGCCATCGGCTTCATGCTGCTGATCGGCCCGCTGAAGCGCTCGGCCATGTCCAGCCGCGGCGCCCTGCGCCAGATGGCCGAGGGCTTCCAGTACGTCATCGCCAACCGCCTGGTGCTCGGCGCCATCTCGCTGGACCTGTTCGCCGTCCTGCTCGGCGGCGCCACCGCCATGCTGCCGATCTATGCGCGCGACATCCTGCATGTCGGCCCCGCCGGCCTCGGCCACCTGCGCGCCGCCCCGGCCGTCGGGGCGCTGGCCAGCGCCGTCTGGCTCGCCTGGCGGCCGCTGAAGACCAATGTCGGGACCAAGATGCTGATCTCGGTGGCCCTGTTCGGCGTCGCCACCGCCATCTTCGGCCTGTCGCGCTGGATGCCGCTGTCGCTGGTCATGCTGGCCGTGCTCGGCGCCGCCGACATGGTCTCGGTCTACATCCGCCAGACCCTGGTGCAGATCTATACGCCGGACGAGATGCGCGGCCGGGTCGGCGCCGTCTCCTCCCTGTTCGTCTCGGCGTCGAATGAGCTGGGCGAGGCCGAATCGGGCTTCCTGGCCGCCGCCATCGGGCCGGTCGCCGCCGTGGTCGCGGGCGGCGTCGGGGCGGTCCTCGTCACCGGTTTGTGGGCCCGATTGTTCCCGGCGTTGCGACTGGCTCGCAGCTTCGACCAGCCGACCGAGGACCCGGAGGGCGGCCATCGCCCGCCGGCCCCTCTGTGAGTCTGAGATGACTCTAAAAAAGTCGCAAAACTCTCACTCTGTGACTTGTGCCGCTCGCGTTTGGCGGCATTGTGCGGCCCAAAGCCCTTGGGGGGAAACATGAAGAAAGTAACCGGCGCGGTCATGGCCGGGATGGTCCTGGTCGGGATCGCCTCTCCGCTCCTGGCGCAGGAAAATGCGCACGAAGCCGCCACCGCGGCCCAGCCCGCCGCGCCGCCCGCGCCGCGCGGCGTCCGCGTCCCCTCGGGCTACGCCGCCTTCCCGGTCGATCCGGCCAAGGTGGCCCGCGGCAAGACCCTGTTCGCCGCCAGCTGCGCCAGCTGCCACGCCATCGACCTGCGCGGCAGCGACAGCGGCCCGAACCTGCGTCGCTCCACCTACCAGCTCAACGACCTCGGCAACGGCAAGATGGTCGGCGTCGTGGTGCGCGAGCTGCTCGGCCACAAGGGCCAGTTCCTCAATCTGAGCGACGCCGACGCGGCCGACATCACCCAGTACCTCAAGAGCTTCCCGCCCATGAGCCAGGGCGGCGCCGAGATCGGCGTGCCGGCCAAGTTCGAGCTGGGCGACGCCGCCCGCGGCCGCACCTACTTCACCAGCAACTGCGCCACCTGCCACGCGGTCACCGCCGGCGCGGCCAGCACGGCGCCGAACCTGGCGGGCATCGCCACCCGGATCACCGATCCCAAGGCGCTGCAGCAAGGCTGGCTGTCGCCCCGCACCACCAAGGTGACCACCGCGGTCGTCACCCTGAAGGACGGCTCCAAGGTCGAAGGCCCGGTGGGCGCGCCCAGCGAGTTCACCATCACCCTGACCGCCAACGGCGCTCAGCGGGTGATCAAGCGCAGCGACGCCGCCAAGATCGAGATGAACTATCCGCTGATCGGTCACTCGAAGCTGCTGAGCACCATCACCGACACCAACATCCACGACGTGACCGGCTATCTGGCGACCCTGAAATGAGCAAGATCACCAAACTCGCCGCCACCGCGATCGCCCTCGCCCTGCCGGCCATCGCCATCGCCCAGCCGCCGGCTCCTCCGCCGATGACGCCCGAACAGGCGGCCGCCCAGGCCGCCGCCAACCAGCAGGGTCTCGGCATGCCCTCGGCCGTCGGCGGCGCCGCCGCCCTGCCCGGCCCGCCGACCGTCGCCGGCGCCAAGATCGGCATGACCCATCAGCGCCTGCTGACCCCGGACGCCGGCTCGTGGCCGACCTACTCGGGCGACTACACCGGCCGTCGCTACAGCCCGCTGGAGCAGATCACCCCGGCCAACATCGACCGGCTGAAGCCGGCCTGGACGATCAACCTGCCGGTCGGCGCCGAGCCCAACGCCATCATCGGCGGCGACCCGCGCGGCGTCGCCGCTCCGCCCAGCATGGGCGCGCGCATCGGCGGCTCGCCGCTGATGGTCGACGGCATCCTCTACGTCTCGGCGGTCAACAACGCCTGGGCGCTCGACAGCCGCACCGGCAAGGTCCTGTGGCACTTCCACTGGAAGACCCGCGGCGGCACCCAGATCGGCAACCGCGGCATGGCGATGTGGGGCGACAACCTCTACTTCGAGACGCCCGACAACTACCTCGTCTCGCTCAACGCCAAGACCGGCCGCGAGCGCTGGCACGTCGAGATCGCCCCGCTGGAAGAAACCTTCTTCTCGACCCCGGCTCCGGTGGTCGTGAAGAACCACGTCATCGTCGGCACGGGTAACGACGGCGAGCAGGCCGGCCGGCTGCAGTCGTTCGATCCGGTCACCGGCGAGCGGCAGTGGATCTTCTACACCGTGCCGATGAACGAGGGCGACAAGGGCCTCGAGACCTGGAAGGACCTGGACTACGCCCGTCACGGCGGCGGCCAGCCCTGGGTGCCGGGCGCCTATGACCCGCAAACCAACCTCTACATCTTCGGCACCAGCGAGCCGAAGCCGGGCTACTTCGCCGCCCCGCGCGGCGATGGCGACGCCCTCTACACGGCCGCCCAGATCGCGGTCGATGTCGACACCGGCAAGATGAAGTGGGCCTACCAGACCTCGCCGAACGAGACCCACGACTGGGATAGCGCCCAGACCCCGGTGCTCACCGACATCACCTTCAAGGGCAAGCCCCGCAAGGTCATGGTGACGGCCTCGCGCAACGGCTACTTCTTCGTCCTCGACCGGGTGACCGGCGAGCACCTCTTGACCTCGAAGTTCGCCCTGAACTCCAACTGGGCCTCGGGCATCAACGCCAAGGGTCAGCCGGTCCGCATCCCGGCCAAGGACCACCTGCCGAACGGCGCCCTGGTCTCGACCCCGAACCCGGGCGCGACCAACTGGCCGCCGCCCGCCTACAGCCCGAAGACCGGCCTCTTCTACATGCCGGTCAACGAAGCCTACGCCATGTACTACACCACCGAGGCGGACCCGCGCGGCAGCATGGGCCTCGGCGGCAAGACCGAGTCCGCCGTCGCCGGCGGCGCCACCTATCTGAAGGCCATGGACCCCAAGACCGGCAAGATCGCCTGGACGATGGAGTATCCGGGCATCAACCCGGCGGGCGGCGGCCCCGGCGGCGCGGGCGGCCTTCTGGTCACCGCCAGCAACCTGCTGTTCAACTTCGGCCTCGCGGCCGACGGCCTGGTGGCGCGCGACGCCGCCACCGGCAAGCCGCTGTGGAACAGCCTGGCCGCGGCCGGCGGCAACAACGCCCCGTCGAGCTACATGGTCGACGGCAAGCAGTACATCCTGTCCTCGGGACCGGGCGGTCTGATCGCCTTCAGCCTCGACGGCAAGTAACCCTCACCGGCGCCCGGGCAAGGTTCACACCTTGTCCGGGTAGACCGGCTTGATATCGACCGGGATGGCCTTGAGCGTCTCGTTCACCGCCTTGGCCTGGTCGTCCAGGTGGGCGTACTGATTGAAGAAGGCCACCATGCCGGCGTAGTCGCCGGTGGCCTGGCGCAGGACGATCTCGTTGACAAGGTCGCGGATGCCCGCCGCCATCTTGGCGTCGTCGACCCGGTAGCGCTTGGCGGCCTCGTCCCACGTGAAGGCGCCCTTGGCCTTCAGGTAGCCGTACTGCAGGGCCGCGCCCCGGCCGTGCGCCTCGGTGTCCCCGAACCGCGCGGCGCGGAAGATGCCGGCGAAGTAGGTGGCGTAAAGTTGGCTCGCCTCGGCCGCCGGCAGCTCGCCCTTCTGCATCATGAAGGCGATGTTGTAGACGCCCATGACGTCGGCCTTGGCCTCCTCGGCCGTGCCGCCGATCTCCTTCAGGGCCACCACCTTGTCGGTGGTCTTGCCGTCCACGACGATCGCCCCCGGCCCCAGGCTGTGCGACAGCTCGTGGAACAGGGTCTCGAGCGTCATGTACTTCTTGTTCACCAGGGCGGCCTGGTCGGCGACCAGCACCTTGTCGGCGATGGGCTTGAGGATGCCGTCGTACTTGGCGCCCAGCACGTTCGACAGGATCACCTTCTTGGCGCCCTTGGCCTCCCGCACCCGCTCGTCGTTCGGCAAGTTGAAGGCGATGGTCTGCGGCCCGTGCATGTTGTCGCCGCCGCCGCGGATCTGCTCAGCCACCGCGATCGGGCTGTCGCCCCCGCGCTTGAAGTTCTTGAACTTGTCGTCGACCGGGAGGTTGGCCTCCATGGCCTTCAGGTAGCTCTTGTACTTGTCGAGCGCGCCGCTCTCGGCCGGGTCCTTCAGGGTGACGAACGCCTCGAAGGCGGTCTTCTGGCCCAGCATCTCGTCGGTGTAGGTCTCGTACGGCCCGATGGCGACCTCGATGGGCGTGCCGGTCAGGTCCATCCAGGCCATCTCGGACTGGAAGTAGTCGTTCGAGCGGAACGCAGCGGCCCGCAGGGTCAGGAATTTCTTGAGGCTCGGGTTGGTAGTCACTCCGGCCGCCTGCTCCAGCAGGGCGGCGGCCTTCTCAAGCTCGGGCTTGTATTCGACCGAATAGGGCACGGCGACCAGCTTGTCGCCCTCGCGCTTGACCACGGTGTAGCCGCTCATCAGCGCGGCCTTCTCGCCCGGATGCGCCGCCACATAGGCCTCGAACTCGGCCTTGGTCATGCCGGCAGGGTAGAAGCCGTGGCCGGGGCCGTCGGCGCCGCCCTGGGCGACCTTCTGCTTGTCGTAGATGGCGCTCATCTGGTCGGCGGCCTGGATCAGCAGGTTCACCACCTGCTTCTCCTCGGCGGAGAGGAAGCCGGTGTTCACCTGCATGTTGATCGTCGCGTAGCCCTCGGCGTCCTTGCTCGCGGCGGCCTCGGGCGGCGCGGCGGGCGTCTTCGGACCGCAGGCGGCAGCGCCGACGGTGAGGGCGAGGATCGAGGCGAAGATCAGCGAGCGACGCATGGATTTTCCCACATTGCGCAAAATCAGAGGCGGAGTTTTGCGCCGCGCTTATGGCGCTGGCAAGGCCACGCCTTCGAAGCGGTCAGCGGCCGGAAAGCTGAGCCGCGGCCGCCTCAAGCCGTTGCAGCAGACGCTTCAGCGCCCTCACCTCCCCGGGCTCGAGGCCGGAGAGCAGCGCCGCCTCATAGGCGAGGGCCAGTGGCGCGATGTCGGCGTAGAGACGGGAGCCCTCGGTGGTCAGGGTGAGGCTGTGCGAGCGGGCGTCGGCAGGGTTGGGTGTGCGGACCGCCAGGCGGCGGGTGACCAGGCCCTGGGCGGCGCGGCTCACCGTCACCTTGTCCATGGCGGTGCGGGCCAGCAGCGAGGCCTGGGTCGCCGGCCCCTCGGCCAGCACGCTGACCAGCCGCCACTGCGGCACCGTCAGGCCGAAGCGGTCCTCATAGGCGCGGGCGATCAGCTTGCTGACCGCATTCGACGCCACCGACAGGCGGAACGGCAGGTACTCGTCGAGGGAGAGCAGATCGTCGCCCTTGCCCTTGATCAGACTCGCGTGCGGTTTGGCGTTCACGACGTCGCCACCAGCCTTCCTCCCGTTCAGCAGTCCGCCATTCGTTGCTCGATGGCGCCGAACACAGAGTGCCGACGCCCGTCGCGCATCTCAATGCGCACCGTATCGCCCGGGCGTAGGAACGGCGTCTTCGCCTCGCCGCCGAGCAGGGTCTCCACCGTGCGCTGCTCAGCAATGCAGCAGTAGCCGACCCCGCCCTTGGCAGCCGGCTTGCCCGGGCCGCCGTCCGGCCCGCGGTTCGACACCGTGCCGGAGCCGATGATCGTGCCGGCGCTCAGCGGCCGAGTGGCGGCGGCATGGACGATCAGGGCGCCGAAGTCGAAGGTCATGTCGACCCCTGCGTCGGGTTGGCCGAACGGCTTGTCGTTCAGCGTCACCTCGATCACGCCGTGCAGCTTGCCGTCGCGCCAGGCGTCGCCGAGAGCGTCCGGCGTCACGGCGACGGGCGAGAAGCTGCCCGGCGGCTTGCTCTGGAAGAAGCCGAAGCCCTTGGCCAGTTCACCCGGGATCATTCCGCGGAGGGAAACGTCGTTGGCCAACATCACCAGGCGCACGGCGGCCAGCGCCTCGTCACGGCCCGCGCCTTGGGGCACGTCGCCGACGACCACCGCCACCTCGCCCTCGAAATCGCAGCCCGCCGCGTCGTCATAGGCCGGAATGTCGTCGCGCGGCCCGAGGAAGGCGTCCGAACCGCCCTGATACATCAGCGGATCGGTGCGGAAGCTCTCGGGCATCTCCGCGCCGCGGGCCCGGCGCACCAGCTCGATGTGGTTCACATAGGCGCTGCCGTCCGCCCACTGATAGGCGCGCGGCAGGGGGCTGGCGGCCTCGTGCTCGTGGAAACGCTGCTGCGGCACGGCCCCGTGCATCAGGCTGACGGCCAGGGCCTCCAGCTGCGGGCCATAGCGATCCCAATCATCCAGCGCTTCCTGCAGGGTCCCGACGATGGGCCTTGTGTCGCAGCACCAGGCGAGGTCGTCGCTGACCACCACGAGACGGCCGTCGCGGCCTCCCTTGAGCGAGGCAAGCTTCATGGCCACTCCTTATGCACGGGCTCTACGGCCCTAGGGTTTCCTCACCAGGCGGCTCGCCCGGACGCCTTCGTCGTAACGCGAAGGGCCTCCGAAGACGGTCACCTCACACAGAATGTCCCCGCCGGGGTCTCCTGCCCACAGATAGTTTCGCTCGACCGTCACTTGTCGTCCGGCCGGAGAGAAGCCGTCGAAGCTGTCGCCCCAGGGCGTGAGGGTGGAAAGGTCGCGCCAAGAGAGGGTCAGGGCGCGGGTCAGTTCGTCTTCAGCCATGGCGGCGAGATCGGGGTCGAGGGTGTCGGTCATCGGCGCAAGGTAGTCGCTCAATCCGCCTTCACCACCCCCCGCCGGATCTGATCGAGTTCGATCGACTCGAACAGAGCCTTGAAGTTGCCCTCGCCGAACCCCTCGTTGCCCTTGCGCTGGATCAGCTCGAAGAAGATCGGCCCGATCATGTTCTCGGTGAAGATCTGCAGCAGCAGCCCCTGCCCCTCGGTCGGCGCGCCGTCGACCAGGATGTGGTCGGCCCGCAGCCGCTGCAGGTTCTCGCCATGCTCCTTCACCCGGTCGTCGAGCAGCTCGTAGTAGCTGTCCGGCGTCTCCTGGAACTTCACGCCCTTGGCTTTCATCGCCTCGACGGTGGCGTAGATGTCGCCGGTGCCCATCGCCAGGTGCTGTATGCCCTCGCCCTTATAATCCTTGAGGAATTCCTCGATCTGGCTGTGCTCGTCCTGGCTCTCGTTCAGCGGGATACGGATCTTGCCGTCCGGGCTGGTCATCGCCTTGGAGAACAGGCCGGTCACCTTTCCCTCGATATCGAAGTAGCGGATCTCGCGGAAATTGAAGATGCGCTCGTAGAAGTCAGCCCACTTGGCCATGTTCCCGCGATGCACATTGTGGGTCAGGTGATCGAGGTAGGTCAGGCCCACGCCGTTCTTCGTCTCCGCCTCCATCGCCCCCTCGATAGGGACGAAGTCGACGTCGTAGATCTCATGCGCCCCATAGCGATCGACGAGGTAGAGGTTCGAGCCGCCGATGCCCTTGATGGCCGGGATGTTCAGCTCCATCGGCCCCACCGGCCCAAGCACTGCCTCGGCTCCGCGTTCGACCGCCAGCTGCAGGGCCTTGGCCGCGTCGCGCACGCGGAACGCCATGGCGTTGGCGCTCGGCCCATGCGCCGCGCGGAAGTCGGCCGCCTGCCCGGTCGGCTCCATGTTGAGGATCAGGTTGATGTCGCCCTGACGAAACCGCAGCACGTTCTTCGAGCGGTGGCGAGCGACGGCCGTGAAGCCCATCATCTCAAACAGCCCCTTCAGCCGTTCCGGCTCGGGCGAGGTGAACTCCACGAACTCGAAACCGTCGGTGCCGAGCGGATTGTCGAACAGATCGCGGACTTCAGTGGTCATCGGGCGCTCCGTTTGGGGACGAAAGTCGTATCATATGAAACTACTTTCCCTGAGGCGCGACAAGCGGCGCCGCCCCTGCTAGCTAGCGGAACGCATAAACGCCGGAGATGTCATGCTGCGTGGGATGTACGATTGGGTGATGAGGCTTTCGGCCTCGCGCCACGCGCCCGCGAGCCTGTTCGCCGTCTCCTTCGCGGAGAGCTCCTTCTTCCCGGTTCCGCCCGACGTGATGCTGGCCCCCATGGTGCTGGCGCGGCCGGATCGGGCCTGGCGCTACGCCGCGCTCTGCACCCTCGCCTCCGTGCTGGGCGGCATGCTGGGCTATGCGATCGGCTTCTACCTGACCGATATCGCCTTCAAGCTGATGGCCGCCACCGGCCATGCCGGCGGCCTGGCGGAGTTCCAGTGCTGGTACGGGAAGTACGGCGTCTGGGTGATCCTGGCCAAGGGGCTGACGCCCATCCCCTACAAGCTGGTGACCATCGCCTCGGGGCTGGCCCACTTCAGCCTGCCGATGTTTGTTCTCGCCTCGGTCGTGACCCGCGCCGCCCGCTTCTTCCTGGTCGCCGGCGTGGTCAAGAAGGTCGGGCCGGCAATGCTGCCGATCATCGAGCGCCGTTTGGCGCTGTTCGCCGGGCTTTTGATCCTGCTCGTTGTCGGCGGCCTCGTGGCGAGCCATTTCATTGGCGGCGGCGGCGGCGCATGCTGAGCCGTTCGTATCGCCTGAAAGGTCTCTGAGCCGCCGTGTCCACGATGCAAGACAACAGCCCGGTCTCGCCTCTGCTTCGCCACTGGCCGCTCGTCGCCTTCCTGGCGTCCGCCGCCATGCTGGCCGCGGCCCACGCCTTCGAGACCTTCGCCAAGCTCGCGCCCTGCCACCTCTGCCTCAAGCAGCGCGAGGTCTATTGGGTCGCCCTCAGCGTCGCCGCCATCGGCGTCCTGACCCAACGGTTCGCCTGGGCCAAACGGACACGCATGGCCGTGCTCTGGCTTCTGGCCGTCGCCTTCCTGTTCGGCGCGGGCCTGGCGGCCTTCCACGCCGGCGTGGAATGGAAGTGGTGGCCCGGCCCGCAGACCTGCACCGGCGGCGCCACCGTCAGCATCGAGGACATGAACGCCCTGCTTTCCGGCGCCAAGGTCACCGCCCCCGCCTGCGATGTCGCCGCTTGGCGGATGTTCGGCCTGTCGATGGCCGGTTGGAACGCGCTCGTCTCGCTTGGCCTCGCGGGCCTTTCCTTCATGGCGGCCATGCGCGCCTTCAAGCAAGGCGGCCTCCGGTGAGCGCCCCGATCCCGCCCCGCCCCGGTCGCGGCGCCCCGAAAGCGCGGCTGGCGGAAATCCTGCGGGTCGATCACGCTGGAGAACTTGGCGCCGTTCACATCTACCGTGGCCAACGCGCCGTGTTCGGCGCCGCCCGCGCCCATGGCCGGATCGATCGCCAACTGGCCGAGATGGAGTCGCACGAGGCAGTTCACCTGGCGCGCTTCGACGCCCTGCTCAATGAGCAGCAGGTGCGCCCCACGCTGATGGCGCCGCTATGGCGCGCGGCGGGCTTTGTGCTCGGGGCCGGCACGGCGCTGATGGGCGAGAAGGCGGCGCACGCCTGCACGGAGGCCGTGGAGACGGTGATTGAAGGCCACTACGCGGGCCAGATCGCCGAGCTTGAAGGCCGAGATCCCGAGCTGGCCGCCGAACTGAGCAAGTTTCGCGACGAGGAACTGGCCCACCGCGACCACGCTGTCGCTGAAGGCGCCAAGGACGCCCCCGGATACGCTCTTCTGTCGGCCGTGATCCAGGCCGGCTGCAAGGCGGCGATCAAGATCAGCGAAAAGGTCTGAACCCGGCGCCCGCGCCGGAACGCCGATTCCGCTCGTTCGTTTATCGGATAAGCGGTCGCCGCTCGGACGTCCGCGAGGAGCGGCGTCATGCAGATCGCCATTCAACACCCCAAGCCCGGCGTCGCCAGCCCGCCTGGAGCGGTCATCGCCCTCACCGTGATCGGCGTGATGGGCCTCTACGGCTTTACCACCGCCCTACAGAAATCAACGGCGGACCGACGGGACTCGATCGCCGCCGTGCGGGGAGACGACTCGGTCCGCCTGGCCTCGGCCGTCGCTCAGACGCCGTCGCTGATCTACGCGGTGTCGGACAGCCCGCCGCCCAGCGTCCAGGCCGTCCGCCGGACGCTTCCGCCGAAGCCGCCGGAGCCTGAGATTGCGGCCGAGCCGACACCGGTGGCGCTCGCTGTGGTCACGCCGACAGAGGCCCCTGCGGCGCCGGTCATTGAAGCGGCAAGCGCCTCCGCCGCCGGCGTCGCTGTATCGGCCGTGGAGCCGGTCGTTCCGGACCCCGCGCCGCGCCCCTGAGGCTAAGCGGCTGAAAAAGTGATCAAACTTGGCCGTGAACCGACGGCGTCGGGTCGCGTTGGGCTTGTGGGTGGGGCCCAGAAAACTCCGACGGAGGAACACCCAATGCGTCAACTGCTTCTCGCCACCAGCGCCGCCGCCCTCGCCGCCGCCATGCTGGCCATGCCCGCCACGGCCCAGATCGCGGGGGGCGTCACCGGCGGCGCCGGCTCGACGGTAGGCGGCCTCGGCGGGGCTGCGGGCTCTGTGACCGGTTCGGCCACCGCCCAGCCCGGCGCCATGACCGCGCCGGCGATAGGCGCGGCCCGCGATACTGCTCGATCGACGGGCGACACCGCGCGCAGTGCGGGTGACGCCGCGCGCGACACGGCCGCCTCGGGCGCAGACGCCGCGCGCCAGAACGCCCCGCGTGCTTCAAGCTCAACCTCGCTCGGAGCCTCGGCTGAGGCCGATCGGGAGAAGAGGGACGGCGACGCGGCCGCGTCGGGTTCGACCTCCACCGGCGCGACGGTGGGTGGAACCTCGGTGGGCGCCGGCGCCTCGGCGGG
>JAFKGN010000003.1 GCA_017307205.1 Caulobacterales bacterium | reverse complement strand
GGAGGTCGGCGGCGGCACGCAGGTGGCCGACGTGTTCCGCTTCGCCAGCGGCGACATGAACTATGCGGTCGGCGACGGCGGCATCACCACCATGCAGAGCGGACGCGTGGTCTCCGGCGAACCCTTCGCGGCCGCCAAGAGTTCATCGCCGGCGCAGCCCGCGCAGTAGCTTGAGTTCCAATCGGCCGCGTCGATGACTCCCCATCCGCCCGAAGCTGAATCGGCCCTCGCCCGCCTGTTCGCCGAGGAGCGTCGCAACGGCCGCGCGGCCTGGTTCTCCGTTCCCGGCGGCTCGACGCTGTTCTCTGCCGGCGAGCCCTCGGATCAGCTCTACTTCCTCAGCGCCGGCCGCCTCGGCGCCTTTCGCCGCGAGGAAGGCCAGGATTCGCAGTTCGTCGGCCTGATCCGCCCGGGTGAACCCACCGGCGAGATGGCGCTGATCGCCGGCTCGCCGCACTCGGCCAGCGTCGTCGCCCTGCGCGACAGCGAGGTGCTGTCCCTGCCCGGCCCGCTGTTCTTCGAGGCGGCCAATCGCGACCCCAAGGTGATGACCGAGCTCGCGCGTCTCATGATCCTCCGCGCGCGCCAGGCCGCCACCCACAGCGCGGTGGGCGAGCCCTCGGTGTTCGGCTTCATCGGCGAGAGCCGCGCCGTGGCGGTGCGCGAGCTCGTGGAGGCCATCGGCCAACGCATGGAGGCGCTTGGCTATTCGACGGTGGTCTGCGGCTCGGAAGCGCTCAGCGCGCCCACCGAATGGTTCTCCAACGTCGAGCGCGACCACGACTTCGTGCTCTATGCGGCCGAGGCCGACGAGGGCGCGTGGCGGGCGTTGATCGACCGGCAGGTCGACCGGCTGTTCCGCGTCGGGCGCGGCGGCGACCCGGCCCCCGTCGTGCTGCAGAAAGCCTCCGCGCCGCTGCAGAACCAGAAGCTGATCGATCTGGTGCTGCTGCACCCGGCGGGCGGCGGGGGACCGGAGGGCTCGGAGGCCTGGCTCGCGGCCACCTCGGCGGCCCGACTGTTCCACATGCGGCAAGGCGACGAGGCCGACATCAAGCGCATGGCCCGTGTGCTGACCGGCCAGTCGGTCGGCCTGGTGCTATCGGGCGGCGGCGCCCGCGCCTACGCCCACATCGGCGCCATCCGAGCGCTGCGCGAGCACAATGTGCCGATCGACTTCGTCGGCGGCTGTTCGATGGGCGCCATTATCGCCGGCGGCCTCGCGGCGGGATGGGATGATGCGGAGATGACCGCCCGGATCCGACGCGCCTTCGTCGACTCAAGCCCGCTGGACGACATCGCCTTTCCGTTCATCGCCATGATCCGCGGCCAGAAGGTGCGCGACCGCCTGTACGAACACTTCGGCGACCTGCAGATCGCCGACCTCTGGCTGCCGTTCTTCTGCGTCTCGTCGAACCTGACGACCGGCTCCTACCAGATCCACCGCAGCGGGCGGCTGCGCCGCGCCCTTCGCGCCTCGATCTCCCTGCCAGGCGTCCTGCCGCCCGTCACCCAGGGGCCCAACGTGCTGGTCGACGGGGCTGTCATGAAGAACTTCCCGGCCGACATCATGCGCGCCCTGCAGCTCGGCCCCGTCGTCGGCGTCGATGTCTCGCGCGGCCGCAGTATCGCGGCGGAGGACGTGAAGCGCCCGGCGTCGATCTGGAAGTGGCTGCTGTCAGGCGAATGGCGCTCCGGCCCGCCCATTGTCTCCGTGCTGATGCGATCGGCCACAGTCACCGTCGGCCGCGACCTTGCCGCCAGCCGTGAAGCCACCGACCTGCTGATCACCCCGATTCTGGAGCGTATCGACCTGCGCGACTGGCGGGCGTTCGATCCCGCCGTCGAGGCCGGTTATGTCGCCGCCCAGAAGGCGCTGAACGGCCTCAACAAGCCGGTGACGTCGCTGCGCCGCCGCCTCAGCCACTGGGAACGCCGGCAGACCGCGCCGGTCGTCCTGCCGCTCTAGCGGCGCCGCGCCACGAAGAAGCGCCGTTCGAACGGCAGCAGCGTCGTCCCGTCCTCGCGCCTCGGGAACTGTTCCGTCAACCTGCGCCGCAGTTCGGCCAGGAAGCCGGCCTTCAGCTCGGGCTCGAAGGCCACGGCCTCAACGTAAGGCAGCAGGCTCGTGCCGCTCAGCCAGTCGAGCACGGCGTCGTCGCCTTCCAGCACGTGGATATAGGCCGTGGTCCACAGGTCGACGCTGTCGCACAGGGGAGAGAGCCAGTCGTAGTAACGCTCCATCCTGGGCGCGGGCGCGGTCGGGCGGGCGTCGGCCATGGTCTCGGCCCACGGCCCATCGGCCGCCGTCTCGCGGATGATGCGGTGATGCGTGGTCTCGAACTGCACCGGAATCTGGCAGGCGAACACGCCACCCGGCGCCAACGTCTCGACAAGACGGGGAAACAGCCGGCCGTGGTCGGGCAGCCATTGCAGGGCGGCGTTGGTGAAGATCAGGTCCGGCGGCGTCGCGGGAGCGAAGGCGGCGATGTCGCCCTCGATCCACGCGACCTGGGCGTCGCGTTTGCGGGCCTGGGCCAGCATCTCGGCGCTGGAATCGAGGCCGTACACATTGGCGTCGAGGTGGCGCATCGACAGCACCACCGTGTGCTCGCCCGTTCCACAGCCCAGGTCCCAGATCTCGGCCGGATCGAGATCGCGCGGAATCTGGGTCAGCAGATCCAGGGCCGGCCGGTCGCGATAGGCCTTGTAGCGCTCATAGACGGCAGGATCCCAGGTGGGCATGGCGGCGTCCTCCAGCTCGTCCGTTCGTCGGGCGAGATTTTCATTGCGGTCGGCAAGGTGCGACCGAAGGCCTCTTTGCGAGGCGGCCTAACCGTCCCATATTCGAATCGTTCTGTTCAACAGCTGAAAGGAGGTGGTCCAGT
>JAFKGN010000002.1 GCA_017307205.1 Caulobacterales bacterium | reverse complement strand
CGTGCAGTCGGTGCTGGCGCTGCCGGAGCACATGGATGTGTTTGAAAACGGCATCGCGCGGCGGCTGGACTTCAGCTTCTCCGGCCCGCAAGGGGCGCGGCTCACCAGGGGTTACGTGCGAGTCGGCTGTGCGGTTGTCCTGGGTCCGGGCTTCGGCGGCCGCTGTGGCGCCGATGCTGCATTTGTTGCTTAGATGTTTCTGTGAGGGGGCGTCGGTTGCGATATGGCCTCCGCAGGCCCATATGCGGCCTCGCGCAAGGTTGCTTCTGTCTCGATTCTAGGCTTAGGACCCGGCGCGCGCCCTCGGGCGATCCCAACACAATCCGTCCACGCTGTCCGAAAGCCGAATGCCGCTGTTCCAGACCCCTGACTTCAACGATCGCCGCTCCGCCGCCATCGAGGCCAAGAAGGCCCTCCTCGCGAAGATGGTGAGCAAGCCCACCGTCCAAGCCGAGAACTTCGTCAGCCGCGACCAGGAGAAGGCCGCCAAGGCCGAAGCCTTCCGCGCCGCGCGCGCCGCCGAGAAGGAAGCCGCTCGCATCGCGAAGGAAGAAGCCGAGGCCGCCCGCGCCGAAGCCCTGCTCAACGACGAGGAAGCTCAACTCGAGCTGAAGCGTCAGGAGCGTAAGGACCGCAAGGCCGCCGTGAAGGCTGAAGCCCGCGCCAAGCGCGAAGCCAAGGCCGCCATGCGCCGCGGCTGAGCCGGTTCGCCGACTGAGATTTTGAAAGCCCCCGGTCCTCGCGGCCGGGGGTTTTTCTTTGCGTTATTGCGCCGCCAGCTGTTCGGCGGTCTGCAGGTCAACGCTGACCAGTTGCGAGACGCCGCGCTCGGCCATGGTCACGCCGAACAGGCGGTCCATCCGGCTCATGGTCACCGGATTGTGGGTGATGGCGATGAAGCGCGTCTGGGTGCGGCGGCGCATCTCGTCCAGCATGTTGCAGTAGCGCTCGACGTTGGCGTCATCGAGCGGGGCGTCGACTTCGTCGAGCACGCAGATCGGGGCCGGATTGGCCAGGAACACGCCGAAGATCAGGGCCGAGGCAGTTAGCGCCTGCTCGCCGCCGCTCATCAGGCTCATGGTCGACAGCCGCTTGCCCGGCGGGCAGGCGTAGATCTCCAGCCCGGCTTCCAGCGGATCCTCGCTCTCGATCAGGCGCAGCTCGGCCTGGCCGCCGCCGAACAGGGCGGCGAACAGGGTGCGGAAGTGCTCGTTGATCACCTCGAAGGCGGCCAGCAGGCGCTCGCGGCCCTCGGCGTTCAGGCTCTCGATGCCCTCGCGCAGCTTGACCATGGCGGCGTTGAGGTCGGCGCGCTCGGTGCGCATCGCCTCCAGGCGCGTGGCGTGCTCCCGGGCCTCGTCCTCGGCGCGCAGGTTCACCAGGCCGATGGCGTCCCGCTCCCGCTCCAGGGCGTAGAGGTGGGCCTCCATGCCGGCGGCGTCCGGCGGCACGGCGATGGCCTCCTCGGCCAGTTGCTTGCCCAAGGCCTCCGGCTCGACGCGAGCGGTCTCGCGCACGCGCTCGGTCACCTCTGTCAGGCGTTCGCCGGCCGCTTCCAGGCGGGCGGCGATGCCGGCGCGGCGCTCGCGGGCGTCAGCGGCGGCGGCATCGGCGGCGCGGGCGGCGCGGTCGGTCTCGGCGCGCAACGCCTCACCGGCAGCCAAGGCGTCGGACGACTTGGCGCGCCGCGCCTCGGCGGCGCTGAACTGGTCGAGCAGGCCGCGCATCTTGCCTTCCAGCGCGTTCGGCGCGTCGCGAGCAGCGAGTAGGGCGGCGTCGGCCTTGGCGCGGTCGGCGGTGAGGGCATCCATGCGTTTGCCCGAGCCCTCGGCCCGGCGCGTCCAGTCGCCCCGGTCACGTATCAGGCTTTCCAGCCGGTTGGCCCGGCCGGCGCGTTCGCGGCGTTCGACGTCGAGTGTCGTGCGCGCGGCGGCGGCAGTCTCGCGGGCCTTGCCGGCCGCGGTGCGCGCCTCGGCCAGGATCGATGTCTGGTCCTGGGAAGCGCCCTGTCCATCGGCGGCGGCCTGGGCGGCGTTCAGAGCTTCCTCGGCTTCCAGGCGCTCGGCGTCGAAGCGGGCGATGGTCTCGTCCAGCGACTGGGCGCGCGCGTCGCGGCGGCTGGCCTCACGGTCGAGACGCTCGACCACCTCACGGGCCGAGCCCAGGATGCGCTCCGCGTCGACCGGCCCACGGCGGGCGTCACGCAGCGCGGCCTCGGCGGTGTTCAAGCGGCCGGTGGCGTCGCGGTGCGCCTTGCCGGCGGCCTCGGCCTGCGGCGTACGGCGGTCGATCTCGGCTTCGATCTCGGCCAGGCGGGCGCGCTGCTCCAGCCGCACGGCGGCGGGCTTGGGCGCTTCAGACCGGGCGACGAAGCCGTCCCAGCGCCAGAGATCGCCTTCGCGGGACACCAGGCGGGCGCCGGGCGCGAGCCCCTTCTGCAGACGGTCACCGTCCTCCCGCTTCACCACGGCGGTAAAGGCGAGGCGCGTGGCAAGCTCGGGCGGGGCGCTGATCTTCGGCGCCAGCGGCTCGGCGCCGTCGGGCCAGGCGGGGGCCTTGGCGTCGCCCCCCTTCCAGTGCGAGGCGGCGCGGGCGTCGAGGGCGGCGTCGAGGTCGTCGCCCAGGGCGGCGGCGAGGGCGGCTTCAAAGCCCTTCTGCGGATTGACCGCGTCCAGCGCCGGCGGATAGCCGCTGCGGGCGCGCGGGGCGGCGATCTGGGCGAGGCCGCGCCCCGTTCGGCCTCGGCGGTCTCCAGGGTGGCGCGGGCGGCGCGCAGGGCTTCGAGCGCGACGTCGAACTTGCCGCGCGCCTCTGCCAACTGCGGATTGACGTCCGGTCCCAGGGCCGCGCGTTCGGCCTTGGCCTGGTCGAGCGCCCGCACGGTGCGCGACAGGCGCGTGCGTGATTCCTCGACTCGCTGCTCGGCGGCGCGGCGCACGGCCTGGTCGGCGGCGACGGCGGCGGCGATCGCCTCCACCTCGGCGTCGAGGCGGGCGCGTTCGGCCTCGGCCTCGGCCAGGGCGGCGGCCAGGGCCGGCTCGCGCTCGGGCGCCTCGGCGATCTGGGCTTCCAACGTGGCGATCTCGCCGGTCAGGCGCTCCAGCGCCTGGGCGGCGTCCTCGCGCCCTTGCGTCTCGCGGGCGGCGTCTGTGTCGATGCGGGCGAGGTCGGCGGTCAGGCGGGCGACCTCGGCCTCGGCGGCCTCTGCCTCGCGCTCCAGCCGATCCTTGTCGATGGCCAGCTTGTTGAGCACCGCCGCGGCGACGGTCTCCTCCTCGCGCAGCGGCTTGATCGCCTCCTCGGCGGCGAGGGCGGCGGTCTGTGCAGTGGCGGCCTCGCGGGCGGTGTCCTCCACCCGGCGGCTGATGGTCTCGGCCTCCTCGCGGGCGGCGACCAGGGCGGTGCGGGCCTCGTTCCAACGCGCGTAGAGCGCGGCGCCCTGCACGGCGCGGATCTCGGCCGACAGGCGCTTGTACTTCTCGGCCGCCTTGGCCTCGCGGCGCAGGCGGCCAAGCGCCTGCTCCAGCTCGCGGGCGACGTCGTCCAGGCGGTTGAGGTTGGTCTCGGCGGCGCGCAGACGCAGCTCGGCCTCGTGACGACGGGTGTGCAGGCCAGAGACGCCGCCGGCCTCTTCCAGGATGCGGCGGCGATTCTGCGGCTTGGCGGCGATCAGTTCGCTGATCTGGCCCTGGCGGACCAGGGCCGGAGAGTTGGCGCCCGTCGAGGCGTCGGCGAACAGCAGCTGCACGTCACGGGCGCGCACCTCGCGGCCGTTGACCTTGTAGGTCGAGCCCATCCCCCGATCGATGCGCCGGATCACCTCCAGCACCGGGTCGGGGAAGGCCGCCGGCGCGTTCCCGTCGGTGTTGTCGATGGTGAGCGCCACCTCGGCGTGGTTGCGGCTCGGGCGATTGCCGGAGCCGGCGAAGATCACCTCGTCCATGCCGTCGGCCCGCATGGCCTTGGCGGAGTTGGCGCCCATCACCCAGCGCAGGGCTTCCAGCAGGTTGGACTTGCCGCAGCCGTTCGGCCCGACCACGCCCGTGAGTCCAGGTTCGATCCGAAACTCGGTCGGCTCGACGAAGGACTTGAACCCGGTAAGGCGCAGCCTCTGGAAGTGCACGGCGGGAGGCGGCTCCTTACTTCGAAGCCGCCGCGATGGCGGCGTCGAGGTTTTCCATCGTCTGCTCGCCGACCAGCTTCTTGCCGTTGACGATGAAGGTCGGCGTCGAGTCGATCTTGTCCTTCTCGCCGTTCTTCTGGACGCGGTCGTTCAGGGCCTTCAGGGCCGCCTCGTCGTTCACGCAGGCGTTGAACTGCGCCTCGGTCATGCCGGCTGACTGGGCCACGCGGACCAGCGGACCGCGGATGTCGCCGGTGGTGAAGATCTCTTCCTGGGCGTGGAACACGGCGTCCATGACGCTGAAGTACTTGGCCTTGTCGTCCTTGGCGGCGCAGCGGGCCAGCAGGGCGCCGGCGGCGGCGAGTTGCGGCGGCGGCGTGATGTATTCGCGGAACACGTAGTTCACCTTGTTGGTGTCCACGTACTTGGCCTTGAAGGTGGGCCACACGTCGGCATTCCAGCGCGCGCAGTGCGAGCACGACGGCGAGGCGTATTCGACCACCGTCACCTTCGAGTTCGGGTCGCCCAGAGTCATATCCCCGGCCGAAGCTCCAGCGGCGCCCGTCTTGTTGCAGGCGACGAGAGCGGTAGCCATCAGGGCCACGGCGGCGGTCAGGGCGAGGCGACGGGTGGTCGGGCGCATGGGGCCTCCCAGTGAGCGAACAGTGATCTAACCCCGATTCCCTTGGAGTCGGATGGGGTCGCTTTGTGGGCGGCAGAAGACGCTTCGCCGCAGGGGAGTCAATGGGGGCGGGCGCTACTTGCCCGCCGCGGCAATGGCGGCGTCGAGGGACGCCAGGTCCTGCTCGCCCTCGATCTTCTTGCCGTTGACGACGAAGGTCGGGGTGGAATCGATCTTGTCGCGCTCGGCGTAGTTCTGGACGCGCTCGGTCACGGCGTCGAAGTTGGCCTGGCTGGTCAGGCAGGCGTCGAACTGCGCCTCGGTCAGGCCGCCGGCCTGGCCCGCCTTGAGCAGGGCCGCGCGGGCGTCGGAGCCGCCGTAGATTTCGGCCTGGACGTCGAAGGCCTTGTCGATCACCGCGAAGTACTTGGCCTTACCGCCGTTGTTGTTGGCCGCGGCGCAGCGGGCCAGGGCAGGGCCGGCCACCGCCAGCGCCGGCGGGCTGGTGATGAACTCGCGATAGACGAAGGTCACCTTGCCGGTGTCGACGTACTTCTTCTTGAAGGCCGGCCACACCTCGCTGTGCCAGGCGGCGCAGTGCGGGCAGGCGGTGGAGGCGTACTCGATCACCGTCACCTTGGCCTTGGCGGCCCCCAGGGTCATGTCGTCAGGCGCGACGGTGAAGCTCTGGGCCGAGGCGGCGCCGGTCAACAGGGTGGCGCCGAGCGCGGCGGACAGAACGAGGCGGGAAACCCGCATGGTGACGTCTCCAGGTGAAGCTTATCCCTGAAGCCAGGGATGCGGCCTTTCAATGGCTGAAAGCCCCGGCGCGGGCCGGGCTGTCAATCGCCCTCTCGTCGCAGGATTTCGCGACCGAGGCGGGTGAGGGCGGCCTTGAGCGGGCCGTCGGCGGCTTCGGCC
>JAFKGN010000001.1 GCA_017307205.1 Caulobacterales bacterium | reverse complement strand
GGCGTGTCGCCGAGTCCCTTGTTGAGGCTGATGAGTTTTGGCGCGGTCACGCGGCGCGCCACCGTCTCCATCTCAGCAATGGTCTTGAGGTGCTCGACATAGATGAGCAGCGTCATGCGCTGCGGGATGGTGAGGTGCGGCGTGCACTTCAGCACGGCGCCGGCCACCCGGGCGACGGTTTCGCCCGGTGACCAACGCCAGCTGTCCGCCTGCGCGCAGACCTCGGAAAAATTCTCTGCGCGCTTAGCGAAGCCGGGCCGCCATTCCTCAGAATGGGCGGTCTGCATGGTTGTCCCTTCCAAAGGGACGAGCGCTCAAGCCGGTTCGACATCGCCGAAATCGGAGACAAAGCTTCCCCGTCTGGTCCTTGACGTCCTTTCGAACGCCCCATAATCTGGACCAGTCATTTCGCCGCTCACCACAAACGGCATCTGCGATATCCGAGAGCCCTCCGCGCCAACGGGGGGCTTTCGCCGTTCTAAGGCTCGTCGTTACGTCATCGATCAGTGCTCCAAGAGCCGGGACGCGCGAGGCAAGCCACGCACGGTTCGGCATCGTCGAGCCTGGGATGAGTCTGGGAGTCGCTCCAACGGTGCGGGACGCACAAAACGGCCCGGAATCGGACCTTCCGCACGTATTGTTGGTCTTGTCCGAAAACTAGAATCGGAGGCGGCCTGAGAGAATCAGGTCACGGCGCTCTGAACTACTAAGATCATGTGCGCCGACACTGTCGGTGTCCTCTGGCCGGACAGTCTCTGTCGGACCGCGAGAGTCACGGCGGTGATCCAGCGGCGCGTCGATCACCTTGAGCCTGCAGAGTAAGAGTAAGGTCTCGCAGAGGGCGAAAACTGACGAGACGACATGGGCGTCAGTCTTCAAAAGGGATTAGCGCCCGGCGCCCTATAAGCGCCTCGTATGCATCAGACCGTCGTTTCACAACCTGTGTCGGGTCGGGGCCAACCGATCGGACGTCAACCTGCAAGGAGACCGAACCATGCCGCTTCTGATGTGTCCCAACTGCTCGGTGTCCATGCAGCAGGTGCGCCGACACGAGGTCGAGCTGGACATGTGCCCACAGTGCCGGGGGGTTTGGATGGACCGGGGCGAGCTGGAGAAGGTCCTGGAAATCGAACGTCAGGCGTCCGGCCCCGGCGACTATGATCGCCGCGACGAGCGGCCTGCCGCGCCTTCGCCATGGTCCGCTCGCGACGAGCCCGGCGATCGCGGGCGCGGAGGCCACGGCGGCGGTCACGGGGGTGGCGGCCATGGCGGCGGGCATGACCGGGGCGGCTATTCCTCCCACGGCGACAAGCGACGCCGGCGCCCCAGCATCTTCGACATCTTCGACTGAGGGCTCAGCCCTTGGCGGGGTTGCCCTTGCGCCAGCCCTGGAACCCACGATCGGCGTCGATGTGCGCCTGCAGGATATTGAGGATCAAGGGCTCGGCATCGATCGCCTGGCCATGCGCGGCCTGATAGGCCCGCTGGTAGTCGGCGATGTCGAGCGCCGCCTTGCCTTTGAGGCGAAGCCGGACCTCAAGGGTCTTCTCCTCCAGGTCGATCTTCGGCAAGGCGATGGGCTGGGACGGCGGCTTGGCCATGGTCGGCTCCGAGTTAAGACGGACGAACGAAGGGCGGCGGCTCAGGGATAGGGCGCGAGGACCATGTCCTTGTTGACCAGCACCCGTAGCGGCCACCCCGCGCGGATTCGGATGGTGGGTTGGCGATTGAGATTGCGCGACGCGATCTGGCCGCCGACCTGCTGCGCCTGAGACGCCACGCCGTTGGCGGTGCTGTTGATGACAAAGCTCCCGGAGCTTCGGGCGCTGGCGTCTTGCGCCGAGGCGGCGCCGACGCTGAACACCGTGGATAGCAGGACGCCCCGCGCGAGTTGTCCAAAGTGGCTGTCGACGCGGTCCCTCAGCCCCGACGCGCCGGTCAGGTCGGCGCCCTCCATCGCCTCGATATTGATCGAGCGGCCATCCGGCATGATCACCCGGCTCCAGGCGATCAGCGCGCGCTGCTGCCCATAGGCCACCTGGCTGTCGTAGCGACCGATCAGCCGTGAACCCTGCGGTATCAGCACGGTGCGTCCGGTCACATGGTCGAAGACCGGCGCGGTCACCTGCGCGACGATCTCGCCGGGCAGGTCGGAATTGATCGCCGTGATCAGCGCGGCCGGAATCAGCGTCCCGGCCTTGACCTCCCATGGGCTGATCGCGGGGCGGAGGGGATTGGCCAGGTAGTCGTCGGCGCGCGCGGTCTGCGCGAAGGCTTGCTTGGCGACTTGGCCATTGCCAGGCAGCACCTCGCCGTCGGCCGCCGCAGGCGGGGTGACTCCGACACTGGTGGACGCCGGCAGCGTCGCGGGCACGGTCGGCATCGCCGGCAAGTTGGATGGCGGCGCCCCGCCGGACGCCCCTTGGAAGAATGGGCTAGCGCTCCGGGCGGCTTCAGACTGGGCCCTGGCCTGCTGCAGGGCCGGATCCACGGGCGCCGGCGGGGGCGGCGCGGACGTGGACGCGGCAAGGTCGCCGGGCGGCGGCATGGCCGCCGTCCCAGGTCCGGAGACCTGCTGGATGGATGGGTCGCCGTAGCCTCCAGGATAGCGCTCAGCCAGGGCCGGGGTCGTCGGGGTGACGTCAGTGGCCTGCTGATCCGCTGGCGGCTTCCGGGCCGGACCCGCGCCCCCAAAGCCGATGTAGAACCCAAAGCCAACGATCGCGGCGAGCGCCACACCGCCAGCCAGTAGGTAACGCCGGTTCCATCGCGTGACAGGCGCGCGCGGTCCCTGCAGCGCGCTGGCGGGGGACGCCTTGGGCTCGGCGGCGGGCGGAAGATCGCTCATCGCCCTAGCCTCGATCGCCGGTACGGGTGATGCGCACCACGGTCTGGGGCGTCTCGCCAAGGCGAAGTTCAGCCACGTCAATCAGCCGGTCGACGACGTA
>JAFKGN010000046.1 GCA_017307205.1 Caulobacterales bacterium | reverse complement strand
GATCGGGGCAAGGGCTTCGTCGGCGATCAGGCGCTGGGCGCCGTGGCCGGCGCGGCCTCCGACCTGATCCCGATGCGCGGCTGGGTCCGGCGGCTGACCGGCGCGGAGAAGCATGACAGCCTGGTGCAGGCCGCCGCGGCCGCGGGCGGGGTGCGGCGCGCCTACCTCAAGGGCCTGGGCGAGGCGCGCGGCTGCGATCCGCCGTCGACGCCCGACCACACCCGCACCTGGCTGCCCAAGGAAGAGGACAAGCCGCGCTTCCCGATCCGCATTCCGGGCATGGGTGGGCGCGATTCCACGCCTGAATAGCGGCTAGTCCTTGCGCGCCTGACGGGCGGCGAAATCGCGGCGGAAGGCTTCGAAACGCCCTTCGGCGATGGCGGAGCGCATGGCGGCGGTGAGGGCCGCGAAGAAGGCGAGGTTGTGCCAGGAAAGCAGCACCTGGCCGAGGATTTCCTCCGCCTTCACCAAGTGATGCAGATAGGCCTTGGAATAGGCGCTGCTGGCCGGACAGGCGATGGTCGGATCAAGCGGCTCGTCGTCCTCGGCGAAGCGGGCGTTCTTCAGATTGATCGAACCTTCCCATGTCCAGGCCTGGCCGTGGCGACCGGAGCGGGTGGGCAGGACGCAGTCGAACATGTCGACGCCGCGCGCCACGGCTTCAACGAGGTCGATCGGCTTGCCGACGCCCATCAGATAGCGCGGGCGGTCGACCGGCAGCATGGCGGGGGCGTAGTCGAGGGTTTCACACATGGCCTGATGGCCCTCGCCGACCGCGAGGCCGCCGATGGCGTAGCCGTCGAAGCCGGTCTCGATCAGCCGCTCGGAGCTTTCTCGGCGCAGGCGCTCGAAGGTGGAGCCCTGCTGGATGCCGAACAGGGCCTGGCTGTCGCGCTGGCCGAAGGCGGCCTTGGAGCGCTCGCCCCAGCGGGCCGACAGGCGCAGGGCTTCAGCCGCCCTGCCCTCCTCCGCCGGCCAGGCGACGCATTCGTCGAGCTGCATGACGATGTCGGAGCCGAGGAGATCAGCCTGGATCTCAATGGAGCGCTCGGGGCTGAGGATATGGCGCGAGCCGTCGATGTGGCTGGCGAACGTGACAGCGTCCTCGGTCACCTTCGAAATGTTCGAAAGCGACATGACCTGGAAGCCGCCGCTGTCGGTGAGGATCGGGCCGTCCCAGCGCATGAAGCGGTGAAGGCCGCCAAGGCGCTTCACCCGCTCGGCGGTGGGGCGGAGCATCAGGTGATAGGTGTTGCCGAGGATGATGTCGGCGCCGGTGGCTTTCACCTGATCGACGGTGAGGGCCTTCACGGTGGCGGCGGTGCCGACCGGCATGAAGGCGGGGGTGCGGATTTCGCCGCGCGGGGTCGCGAGGACACCAGTGCGGGCGGCGCCGTCGGTGGCTTTGATTTCGAAGGGAAAGGCGGTCATCGGGGGGCCGCCCATAGCAGGCTGGAGTCGCCGTAGGAATAGAAGCGATAGCCCGTGGCGATGGCGTGCTCGTAGGCCGACCGCATCGTCGCCTGGCCGGCGAAGGCGCTGACCAGCATGAATAGGGTCGACTTCGGCAGGTGGAAGTTGGTCATCAGGCCGTCGGCGGCGCGGAAGCGGTAGCCGGGGGTAATGAATATGGCGGTCTCGTCGGCGAAAGGGCGGACCTGGCCGTCCTCGCCCGAGGCGCTTTCGATAAGCCGCAGGGCGGTGGTGCCGACGCAGACAATCCGGCCGCCGGCGGCGTGCACAGCGTTGAGCGCCGCCGCCGTCTCGGCGGTGACGACGCCAAACTCCGGATGCATGCGATGCTCGGCGATGTCGTCGACCTTCACGGGCAGGAAGGTGCCCGCGCCGACATGCAGGGTGACGAAGTGCTGGGAAACGCCGCGCTCCGCAAGGCGGGCGAGTAGTTCGGGCGTGAAGTGCAGGCCTGCGGTCGGCGCGGCCACCGAGCCGTCGGCCTTGGCGTAGACGGTCTGGTAGTCGGCGCGGTCGCGTTCGTCCTCTGGGCGCTTAGAGGCGATGTAGGGCGGCAGCGGCATGTGGCCGAGCGCCCCGATGGCCGCGTCGAGCCGAGCGCCGGTCTGGTCGAACGCGAGGACGATCTCGCCGCCCTCGCCCTTTTCCGCGACTTCGGCCGAAAGCTCGTCGCCGAAGCGTAAGGTATCGCCCGCGCGGATGCGTTTGGCGGGTCGCGCGAACGCCGCCCACCGATCGGGCGACAGGCGGCGGTGGAGCATGGCCTCAATGGTGACCGGCGCGCCGTCGCCGCCGCCCTCGGCCCGGGCCGGGCGCTCGCCGTTGAGGCGGGCCGGGATCACACGCGTGTCGTTGAACACCAGGGCGTCGCCGGGCTGCAGCAGGTCCGGCAGGTCACGCACCACCTGGTCGACCAGCGCCTCGCTCGGCTGAACGAGCAGTAGGCGCGCGGAGTCGCGGGGGCTGGCCGGTCGCAGGGCGATGGAAGCCTCGGGCAGGTCGAAGTCGAAGTCGGCGAGACGCATCGGCGGGCGATGGCCCGCGCCACATCGGGCGTCAAGCTTTGCGTGGTAGGAGCAGATGATGTTCGAAGTCCTCCGATTCCTCGTCGTACTCGGGGCGGCGCTGCTGGCAAGCGGTGGCGCGACGGCCGCCCTGGTCGGGCTGGGCGGCGGATTTTCGGACAAGCTGGATATAGCGAACCAGTTCGCCCCGCTTTGGCTGGCCACAAGCGTCCTGGCGCTTGCCCTCGGCCTGCCCTTCGCGAGCGGCGGATGGCGCGTTGTGACCGTGGCGGCGGCGGTCGTGGCGATCCTGATCGGCGGATTCCGTGTGGCCCCCGAGGTGGTCGCCCGGTTCGAGCCCAAGCCTCCGCCATCGGCATCGGAACGGCTGAAGGTCGTTCACTTCAACGTCTACATGCTGAACAGCGAACCTCGGCAAGCGATCGCCTGGCTGCTGGCGCAGGACGCTGATGTCGTGGTGCTGGTGGAAGCGGAAGGCTTCTATCGCGGATTCGCCAAGGATCTGCTCAGCCGCTACCCCTACTGCAATGGCTGCGTCGAACGCGGCAACTGGTCAAACCTGATCCTGTCCAAGCGCCCACCGGTCGATCATGGCCGCTTCGAGCGGCCGGACCCCGATACCGAATTTCCGCTGTTGGGCGGCTGGAGCCGTTTTGCGGGCCCGGGCGGCGACTTCACCGTTGTAGGTGCGCACCTGACATGGCCCTGGCGACGTTTTGGCCCACCGCAGCGCGAGGCGCTGGCCGAGTTCGTGCGCGAAGGTCAGACCGACCGGATGGTGCTGACTGGGGATTTCAATATGACGCCGTGGTCGACGGCGCTGCGTCGCTTCGACCGGTCGGTCGGCGCCTTGACCCGCCGGACCCACGGTCAGGCAAGCTGGCCCGCCAACAGGTACTATCGGCTGCCCGGGCTGCCGCTGCGTTTCTTCCCGCTGCTGGCCATCGACCAGGTCTACGCCGGCCCGGGCTGGCGAACGGTCAGCGTGAAGCGTGGCCCGAGACTGGGCTCGGACCACTACCCCATCGTGGTGGAATTAGCGGCGACGCCGAAGCGGCCTTAGGCCGAGACGACCTCGGCCTTGACGATCTTGCCCGGCTCGCGCGGCGGCTCGCCCTTGGGCAGGGCGTCGATGTTTTCCATGCCTTCGATCACTTCGCCCCAGACGGTGTACTGGCCGTCGAGGAAGCGGGCGTCGTCGAAGCAGATGAAGAACTGGCTGTTGGCGCTGTTCGGGTTCGAGGTGCGGGCCATCGAGCAGACGCCACGGACGTGCGGCTCGCGGCTGAACTCGGCCTTCAGGTCAGGCTTCTTCGAGCCGCCCATGCCGGTGCCGGACGGATCGCCGCCCTGGGCCATGAAGCCGGGGATCACGCGGTGGAAGACGACGCCGTCGTAGAAGCCTTCCTTGGCCAGTTCGGTGATGCGCTCGACGTGGCCGGGGGCCAGATCAGGGCGCAGACGGATGGTCACGGGGCCGCTTTCCAGCGTCAGGATCAGGTTTTCGTCAGCCATTTCTATGACCTCCAGTTACTTAACTTCCGAGGGGAGTTCGATGTCGCAGGCCGAGAAGTCGGCGCCGCGCGAAGCCCGGCGACGCTCGACCTCGCCCTTGAACCAGGCGCTGCGCGTATCGACAACGCGCACGCTCGGCATCGGAGACATATCGGCCAGCACCTGAACGCGCTCCATGACGTCGCGCGGGTCAGCCACGGGCTCGCCGAGCTTGATGTCGCGGATCACCGACAGGCCGCTGAGCGCGCGGCCGAAGGCTGTGTAGTTCTTGTCGAGCGACGGATAGGTGGCGCGCATCAGATAGAACTGGCTGTTGGCGCTGTCCGGATCGGTGGCGCGAGCCATGCCGATCACGCCTGGGCAGAACAGGCCCCAGGCGCTGACCTTGCCGTCGGCGGTGAGCGCCGACATGGCGGTGACCTGGCTCATCACCGCCATCGGGCCGACGAAGCCGACTTCGCTGCCGGTGGGCGCGGCCACCTGGACGAAGGGCGTGGTCGCCGGATTGCGGCGGAAGGTGAACTCGCCCTTGAGATCCGGCAGGTCGGAGCCGCCCTGGCCGGTGTTCTGCGGATCGCCCGTCTGATCCATGAAGTTGTCGACCACGCGGAAGAACTGCAGGCCGTCGTAGAACTTGCGGCGCGCCAGGGTGCGCAGGCGCTCGACGTGAGCCGGGGCGAGTTCCGGGATCAGTTCAACAAAGATGCGGCCCTTGTTGGTGTCGATCACCAACACGTTCTGCGGATCGGGCGTACGCCAGTCGGCCGCCGTCGGCTGCGGGCCGGCGGGTTGCGTCGGCGCGCGCGGCACGGACGGACCGCCGAGCGACGGCGGGAGGGTCGGCCGGATCACGGGCGGCGTAGCCCGGGTCTGCGCGATCGCGGTGGTCGTGAGAGCGGCGCCGAGGACAAGCGCCCCGGCGGCGAGGACGAAACGGTTCATGGCGGTTTCTCTGCCCTCAGACGGCGGCGGGATCAACCGACGCCCGGCGGGTCTCCAAGGAAATCAGGACGGTCGGACGACCAGCTAAGCTTTCTGATCGGCGATCTTGGCCAAAAGGCGGTCCTTCACGCGAGGGGGGACGAACTTGGAGACATCGCCGCCGAGGACGACGATCTCCTTCACCAGCCGCGAGGCGATGGCTTGGTGGCGAGGGTCAGCCATCAGGAAGGTGGTCTCGATATCGCGATCGAGCTGCTGGTTCATGGCGGTCATCTGGAATTCGTATTCGAAGTCGGCCACGGCGCGCAGCCCGCGGACGATCTGCTGCGCCCCGACTTCGCGGGCGAAGTGCATCAGCAGCGTCTCGAACGGGCGGACTTCGATCTGGGTGCTTCCGCCGAGACCGGCGGTTTCAGCTTCCAGCATCGCCACCCGCTCCTCGAGCGAGAACATCGGCCCCTTGCCGGCATTGATGGCCACGCCGATCACCAGCTTGTCGACCAGCTTCACCGCCCGGCCGACAATGTCGAGATGGCCGTTGGTCACCGGGTCGAAGGTGCCCGGATAGAGCGCGATCCGCATGCAAGCCCCCTAGCGTGGTCGCTTCTTACTCGGCCGTGGGCTCCGCCCCGGCCTCGCCAGCTTCACCTTCGTCGGAGCCGCCGGCTTCGGCAAGCCGTTCGACGGACACGACGTGCTCGTCCTTCGAGGTGCGGAAGACGATGACGCCCTGGGTGTTGCGGGCCGCCAGGCGGATCTGGCCGACCGGGCAGCGGATCAGCTGACCGCCGTCGGTGACCAGCAGGAGCTCGTCGCCGTCGGCCACCGGGAAGCCGGCCACCAGCTTACCGCCCTTGCGGGACAGGTCCTGAGCCGTGAGCCCCTGCCCGCCCCGGCCGGTGCGGCGGAAGTCGTAGGCGCTGGAGCGCTTGCCGATGCCTTCGCTGGACAGGGTGAGGATCGTCTCCTCGGCGGCGCCGAGCTCGGCGTAGCGTTCGGGGCTGAGGGCGGTGTCGGACACGGCCTCGTCCTCGTCCGGCGTCGCCGCCTCTTCGTCGCTGTCGCCCTCGCCCTGCATGGCCCGCAGCATGGCGCGCGACTGCTTGAGATAGGCCACGCGCTCGTCCGGCGTCGCCACGACGCTGTTGAGGATGGCCATGTTGATGACGGTGTCGCCCTCGGCGAGGCGGATGCCACGCACGCCGGTGGAGTCACGGCCGGCAAAGACCCGGACTTCCTCGACGCCGAAGCGGATCGCCCGGCCCGAGGCGCTGGTCAGCAGCACGTCCTGGGCGGCAGTGCAGACCGCGACGCCGATGATGCTGTCGCCCTCATCGAGCTTCATGGCGATTTTGCCGGCGCGGTTGATCTGCGCGAAATCGCTGAGCTTGTTGCGGCGGACGTTGCCCGAGCGGGTGGCGAACATCACGTCCAGCGAATCCCACTGCGCCTCGTCTTCGGGCAACGGCAGGATCGAGGTGATGCTTTCGCCCGGTTCGATCGGCAGCAGGTTCACGAAGGCCTTGCCGCGCGCATTGGCGTCGCCCTGCGGCAGGCGCCAGACCTTCAGCTTGTAGGCCTTGCCGCCCGAGGAGAAGAACAGCAGCGGGGCGTGGGTGGAGGCCGAGAACACGCCGGTGACGGCGTCCTCGTCCTTGGTGCGCATGCCCGAGCGGCCCTTGCCGCCGTGCTTCTGCGACCGATAGGTGGTCAGGGCCGTGCGCTTCACATAGCCGCTGTGAGTGACGGTGATGACCATGTCCTCGCGCGGGATCAGGTCTTCGTCCTCGACGCCGGCGTCCCCGTCGACAATCTGCGTGCGACGCGGGATGGCGAACTTGGCGCGAACCTCGGCCAGTTCCTCGCGCACCACGGCCATGATGGCTTCGCGCGACGACAGAAGGTCGAGATAGCCACGGATGGCTTCGGCCAGGGTGCGGGCTTCGCCCTCGATCTCGTCACGGCCGAGACCGGTGAGGCGCGAGAGCGTCAGGGCCAGGATGGCGCGGGCCTGTTCGTCGGTGAGGCGGATGCGACCGCCATCGACCAGCACGGTGCGCGGGTCGGCGATCAGATCGACCAAGGGCATCATGTCGCCGGTCGGCCAGTCGCGGGCCACTAGGCGCTCGCGCGCCTCGGTCGGATCGACCGACGAGCGGATGATGTGGATGGCTTCGTCGATGTTGGCGACGGCGATGGCCAGGCCGACCAGGACGTGGCCGCGATCGCGCGCCTTGTTGAGCTGGAAGCGGGTGCGGCGGACGACGACTTCCTCACGGAAGTCGATGAAGGCCGTCAGAATTTCGCGCAGACCCATCTGCTGCGGGCGGCCGCGGTTCAGCGCCAGCATGTTGACGCCGAAGCTGCTCTGCAGGGCCGTGTAGCGGTAGAGCTGATTGAGGATCACGTCGCCCGAGGCGTCGCGCTTCAGCTCGATGACGATGCGGAAGCCGTCGCGGTCACTCTCGTCGCGGATGTCGGAGATGCCTTCGAGGCGCTTCTCGCGGACCAGCTCGGCGATGTGCTCGATCAGGGTGGCCTTGTTCACCTGATACGGGATCGAGGTGATGATGATGGCGTCGCGGCCGGCGCGAATCTCCTCGACGGTGGCGAGACCGCGGGTGATGACCGAGCCACGGCCGGTGAGCAGAGCCTGGCGGGCGCCGCTGCGGCCGATGATCTCGCCGCCGGTCGGATAGTCCGGGCCGGGGACGATATCGAGCAGGGCGTCCGTGCCGATCTCGGGATCGTCGATCAGGGCCAGGGCGGCGTCGACCACCTCACCGAGGTTGTGGGGCGGGATGTTGGTGGCCATGCCGACGGCGATGCCGCCGGCGCCGTTGACCAGCAGGTTGGGGAAACGGGCCGGCAGGACGACCGGCTCGGTTTCCTTGCCGTCGTAGTTGTCCTGGAAGTCGACCGTGTCCTGTTCGATGTCGCTGAGCAGGGCGACGCCAGCGTGGCCCATGCGGCACTCGGTGTAACGCATGGCGGCCGGCATATCGCCGTCGACCGAACCGAAGTTGCCTTGGCCGTCGATCAGCAGCAGGCCCATCGAGAATGGCTGCGCCATGCGCGCCAGGGCGAAGTAGACCGACTGGTCGCCGTGCGGGTGGTACTTACCGAGCACGTCGCCGACGACGCGGGCGCACTTCGAATAGGAGCGCTCCGGCGTCATGTTCTGTTCGTGCATCGAATAGAAGATGCGCCGGTGCACCGGTTTCAGGCCGTCGCGAACATCCGGCAGCGCGCGGCTGACGATGACGCTCATCGCATAGTCGAGGTACGAGCGCTTCAGCTCGGACTCGATGTTGATGGGAGCGATGCCCGTGCGAGCGCCGGGGGCGCCTTCAGGTGCGGTGGTCGTTTCGTCTGACAAGGGAGCTGGAACTTTTCGACGTGGGAATCGGACCGAAAGTCCGCCCCGTTAGTTACCATCCGAGGCCGTGCGCCGCCACCTTTTGACAGTTTTTGGAGCATTCCCCATGCCTCGCCGCCTTGCCCTCGCCGCCCTGGCCCTTGTCGCCCCCCTGGCCGGCGCCGCCGGGCTCGCCTTCGCCCAGACCGCCGCCCCGCCGGCCACGACCCCGCTGAAGGCCGCTGACGGCAAGACTATCGGCGAGGCCGGCTTCCGCGCCGCCAACGGCGGGGTGCTGATTGATGTGAAGGTGAGCGGCCTGACACCCGGCTGGCACGGCATGCACCTGCACGCGGTCGGCGACTGTTCGGACGCCAAGTTCGAGAAGGCGGGCGGGCACATCAACCACGCGGGCGACCACAAGATGGCCCACGGCCTGCTGAATCCGGACGGTCCGGACTTTGGCGACCTGCCGAACATCTACGTCGCCGCCGACGGGACCGGACAGGCGCAGGCGTTCACGACGCTGGTGTCGTGGAACACCACCGCCCAGGGCGCGCACATGGGGCTGAAGGACGCCGACGGCTCGGCGATCGTGATCCACGCCGCGCCGGACGATCAGCGCAGCCAGCCGATCGGCGGCGCAGGCGACCGCGTCGCCTGCGGGGTGATCAAGTAGCTAGACAGGCGGATCGGCGACGGCGGCTTCGAGCGCCGCCCTCGCCTGCCGCCGCTCGGCCACGGCGACAATGACGATGCCGCCCATGGCGACCAGGGCGCCGAGCACCAGCGGCGGGCTGATCTTGTCGCCCATCCAGCCGACGCCGATGGCGCAGGACACCACCGTGCTGAGCAGCAGATAGGGCGTGACGCGGTTGGCCTCGCGCCGCTGGACCATCCAGTAGAGCAACGTCGTCGCGCAGATCGACGAGACCAGCCCCGCCCAGGCGATGCAGGCCCAGACGAACAGGCTGGCGCGGGAGATCTTCTCCGGCAGGTTCGGATCGGTGGCGAAGGCCGCGCCGAGCAGAACGGGCGTCGCCAGGAGGGCCGTGAGGGCGTTGAGCTTCAGGGCGGGCACGCCCTTGGCCTTGCGGGCCAGCACCGCCGACAGCGCCCAGGCGGCGGCGGCCAGGGCGGTGATCAGGATGGCGTCGAGATCGCCGAGGGAATGCGGGTCGAAGCTCATCCAGGCGACGCCGAGGAAGGCGATGGCGAGGCCGAAGCCGGCGACGGGGCTCATCCGCTCGCCCAGCAACGGCCAGGCGAAGACGGCAGTGAACGGGACCCATAGCTGGCTGACGATGGCCAGGGGGCTGAGTTGCTTGCCCATGGCGAAGCCGAGGTAGATCAGGCTGAAGTGGATCGGCCCGGCCAGCAGGATGAAGCCGGCGATCCTGCGCAGATCCGGCCACGGCGGCCGCAGCATGAAGGGGCCGAGCGCCGCCAGCGTCAGGGCGAAGCGCATGCCGCCGACGAAGAACGGCGGCAGGAACTCGGTGGCGTACTTCGCGGCCGCGTTGTTGACGCCCCAGATGACGATGATCGCGGCGATGGCGGCGATCTCGACGGGGGTGAACGGGCCGGAGCGGGTCATGTGGCGCAGCTAGCGGCTGCGGAGGGCAAGGTCGAGGGGGATTCGCCGCGGCCAATTGCGGCAACCTAGACCTTGAAGCGTAACGGCCGTGCGGACGCCATTCCGAAGACGGTCAGGGCGACGGTCAGGGCGGCGACTCCTGCCCAGCCGAAGCCCTGCCAGGCCCAGCCGTCCGCCAGGCCGATGAGGCTGGAGCCGACATAGTAGAACAGCAGGTAGAGCGACGAGGCATGCCCCTTCGCCTCCTTCGCAACCGCGCCGACGGCGGCGCTGGCGGTGGCGTGGGTGATGAAGAAACCGATGGTCACTAGGCCGACGCCCGCGATGATCAGCGGTAAGGGAGACGAAAGCGTGATCACAGCCCCGATCGTCATGGTTCCCAGGCCGATCAGCATCGCATTACGGCGGCCGAACCGCGCCCCGAGGCGGCCCGTCAGCGACGACGAGACCATGCCGAGGGCCATGACCAGAAACAGCATGCTGATCTGCCCCTGCCCCAAACCGTAGGGCGCGGCCTTCAGGCGAAAGCCCAGATAACTGAACATGCCGACGTAGACGCCCGTCAGGACGAAGCCGACGCAGAACAGCCGCAGCAGGCTCGGGTCGGCCAGATGCGCCGCCCAGGCCGTGAGGTGCGGCCGCAGGCTGGTGGTCGGCCGCCGTTCGAAATGGCGTGACGGGGGCAGCAGGAAGAAGAAGGCGGTCGCGGCTGCCAGGCCGAGCAGGCCCATCACGCCCATGGCCTCGCGCCAAGCGGCGAATTCGGTCAGCAGGCCCATGCCGACCCGCCCCATCATGCCGCCGAAGGCCGTGCCGGCCACGTAGAGGCCCATGGCGCCCGCGAGGTCGCGCGGCTCGATCTCCTCGGCGACATAGGCCATGGCGACGGCGGGCACTCCGCCGAGGACGAGGCCTTCCAGGCCGCGAAAGACCAGCAGCATCGGCCAGGTCGACGACATAGCGGCCCCAAGGTTCATCGCCGCCGCGAGGGCCATCGACACGAACATCAGGCCGCGCCGGCCGACGGCCTGCGAGAAGGCAGCCGCCGCCATGATCGCCACGGCCAGGAAGCCAGTGGCCAAAGAAAGCGCCAGGGCGCTCTCGGCGGGGCTGACGCCGAAGGTGCGGACGAACTCCGGCATCAACGGCTGGACGCAGTAGAGCAGGCTGAACGTGGAGAAGCCGCCGAGGAACAGGGCGAGATTGACGCGCGCGAAGGCGCCCGAGCCCGCGGCGATGCGGGGTGGTGGAGCGTCAAGGGCGACGGCGAAAGACATGACGCGGAGGTAGGCGACGCTGAACCTCCAGTCCAATATATAGCGGAGACATTCTCAATCGCTTTTGGATATGGCTATGGACCTGCGTCACATTCGCTATTTCCTCGCCGTCGCTGAGGAGCGGAACTTCACGCGAGCGGCTCAGCGGGTCGGTATCGGCCAGCCGCCGCTGAGCCAGCAGATCAAGGACCTTGAGGGCGAACTCGGTTTGCAGCTGTTTCGCCGAACGCCGCAAGGTGCGGAGCTGACCGAGGCAGGCGAGGCCTTTCGCCGGTCCGTCGAGACCTTGCCGTTGCAGGCCGCCGACGCCGTGCGGCAGGCCCAGCGCGCCGCGCGAGGCGAAACCGGGTTGCTGCGGCTGGGCTTCACCGCCTCCTCGAGTCTCAGCCCGACCATGCCTATGGCGACCCAGCGTTTCCGCAGCGCCTACCCCGAGGTCGAGTTGACGCTGGTGGAGGGCAGCAGCGCGGCTATGGGCGCGGCGGTGCGAGACGGAGCGCTGGACGCCGCCTTCCTGCGCCCTGGCTCCATCGACCTTTCGACGCTGCATGTGCATGACCTGGGCGAGGAGCCGATGCTGGCGGTGGCGCCGGCCAGCCATCCGGCCGTCCGCGACGAGGACGACACACTCGATCTCCAAGCTCTGAGGGATGAGCCCCTGCTCCTGACACCGCGCGCCATCGGCCCGACGGTGTTCGATGCGGCCGTGGGCGCCTGTCGGGCCAGCGGCTTCGAGCCGACCATCGGCCAGCCGGCGCCGCAGTTGACCACCGTCGTCGCCCTGGTGGCGGCCGGCATGGGGTTTTCGATCCTGCCGCAGTCGCTGGCGCGACTGCATCTGCCCGGCGTCGCCTTCCGCTCGATCGCGGGCGTGCGCCCCGTGGCGCGACTTGGACTGGTCTATCGGGACCGGGCGCCGACGACGGTGCGCAACTTCCTGGGCGTGTTGCGCGCACTGTGAAGCGTGGCCGAACGGCGTTCTGCATCCCCTCGCCCGCCTTGGACGTTTGTTGGCCGCCCAGGGGCATCGTCCTTGGTCAGGCAAGATCGGAACAAGCCTGACCCAAAAGCAGGAAGTCGATGATGAAGAACAAGCTGATCCTGATCGCCGCCACCGCCGCCATGGCGATGACCGCCGTCGCCGCCGATGCGCAGCCGCGACCTTACGGCGACCGCGACCGTGACGGCGTTCCCAACCGCTACGACCGTCATCCGAACAAGCCGCGCTGGGCCAAGGGCCAGCGTTACGACCACTACCGCGACCGCACCTACGTCGTGACCGACTACCGCCGCCGCGGCTGGCGCGAGCCCCCGCGCGGCTACAACTACTACCGCACGGACAGCGGCGACGTGGTGCTGGCCGCCATCGCCACGGGCCTCATCACCTCGGTGATCGCGGGCGGTGGGCGCTAGACCAGCACCAACTGAAAAGAGAAAAGCCCCGGCGCAAACCGGGGCTTTTTTGTTTGTGAGGGGCGTCGACCTAGAACGGGATCTCGTCGTCGAGGTCGAAGTTCTCCTTCGGGCCGCTGGGCTGATTGCGCTGGCCGCCGCCACCGCCACCCCCACCGTAGCCGCCACCACCACCGCCGCCGCCGCCGTAACCGCCGCCGCCGAAGTCATCGCCGCCGCTGGAGCCGCCCCCTTCGCCCTTGCCGCCGAGCATGGTCAGTTCGCCGCGGAACTTCTGCAGCACGATCTCGGTGGAGTATTTCTCGACGCCGCTTTGGTCGGTCCATTTGCGGGTCTGGATGGCACCCTCGATGTAGACCGTGGAGCCCTTGCGCAGATAGTTCTCGGCCACCTTCACGAGGTTGTCGTTGAAGATCACCACGCGGTGCCACTCGGTGCGCTCCTTGCGCTCGCCCGAGGTGCGATCCCGCCAGGTTTCCGAGGTGGCGATGCGGAGGTTGGCGACGCGATCGCCCGAGCCGAGGCTGCGGATTTCGGGGTCGGCCCCGAGGTTGCCGATCAGGATGACCTTGTTGACGCTGCCCGCCATGGCTCATTGCTCCACACGCCCGGCGACCCATCGCGCCGGAATCTGGCGGCGAGACTAGCGACGCTCCACCGGCCTCGCAATTCAAATGTTCTTGTTACGTTCTCATCACGCCACAAACACTTGGGGATAAGTGATGCAGCGGTCTGCGGCTATTTGGCGGGCGGCGCGGTGATCGTGGGGCCGTCGACCGGCGGCAGCGCCCGTTCGGCGGCAGCCGAGACCGCGCCCGGGATCGCCAGGCGGCCGTCGCCGGTGCGGACCAGGAACGGGAAGCGGCTGCTGGACAGGGTGCGGCCGTAGAACACGCCTTCCTTCTGCAGGAACAGGAAGTTGGCCTGGTAGGCGCCGGTGAGCTCGGTGGTATTGCTGCCCAGGCGCATGAAGCGCAGGCGCATGCCCTCGAGGGTGGCCGCGCAGGTCTCCATGTTTTCAATGTTGGAGGCCAGCTTGTTGAACTTCAGCGTGCCGTCCTTCTGCGGGATCACATGCCAGCAGACACCCTTGTCGTCGGGCGCGACGACCTGCTTCTCACAGGCGGCGAGGCCGGCGGCCATCAGGGCGGCGGCGAAAGCGATCTTCACGGCGGAGGTCATGCCCCCACCCTACCCGGCTTACGGGAAGGCGCAACCGGGCGCGGGGCCTTGGTCGACCAGCGGACGGAAGCTGCGGTTGTCGGCCGAGATTTCGACGCGCCCCGGGACCAGACGCAGCGTCTCCTCGCCCCAGCGGCCGTAGGTGGCGCCGCCGGTGCGCTCGCAGCGGCCGCTGAACAGGGTCTGGACGCAGGCTGACACCGGCATGTCGCTGGGCAGACGCGACCACTGCCCGCCGGTATAGCGCCAGCAGGCGTCCGATGGCCCAGACGTCACGGTGACGGGCGCCGGGGCGGTGGCCAGTGTTGAAACGGGTTCGGGCGGCAGCGGCGTCAGCACCGTGCCGGCCGTGTCGGCCGCGGCCAGGGCCCCGGACTCATCAACGCCGACATCGAGCGCGCCGGTGGCGACGCCGTTCTTCCTGGCGCAATCGGCCAGGGTGATCTCGCCGACGAACTGGCCGTTGACGAAGCAGCGCAGGGGACGGGCCGGATCGAGCTTGGCGTCGTCGTCACGCCCCATCTCGACGACGAGGCCGGCCTGAGAAGCGGGCGGGGCCTCGGCGGACTTCTTCTTGCCGCCGGCCATCACGGCGACAGCGATGACGAGGCCGGCCAACAGGGCCAGGGCGCCGCCAAGCGCCAGGACGATCCGACGATCCTTCAGGAATTCCATGGTCCACCGCTATAGCGGCCCCATGATGGTTTCAAGCGTGCGTGCTTAACCGCCGCCGGTAAGGCGATCCAGCGCCGCCTGATAGTTGGCGATCTGGTTCTTCATGTACTGCGGCACCACGCCGGTGTTCTTCCCCGCCGCGGCCGCCTGAGCGACCGCCGACTTCGGCTTGGCGGCGTTTTCGAGGTCGCGATAGATGGTCTTCACCGACGAAAGCGCGGTGGAAATGTCGGCCAGCGCCAACTTCACCGAATCCGCGTCGTTGAGGCTCAGCGTGGTGTCGAGCTTCAGGCCGTAAATCTTGGAGCCGCCATCGGCCGGGACGCTCTTGCCGTCGACCATCTTGGTCTTGCGCACGATGCCTTCCGACAGGCCGAGCGCAGACAGGGCGTCCGCCCCGCCCTTCCCGGCCAGAACCTCGACCGTCGAGGAATCGGTGGTGGGCGAGATCTTCAGGCGGCGCACGTCGCCATCGCTGACCACCTCGACCTTGGCCCGGAAGCCGGCGGCGCGGCTGACCTTGGTCGCCAGGGTCTGCAGGGTGTCGTTGGCCTCGATGGTGATGGTCTTCAGCGTGCTGCCGTCGCTGGCGCGGATCTGGAAGGTGTCGCCGGGACGGGCCGAGGTAGCGGCCACGACCTTCTGCGAGGCGGTGTAGTCCAGCGTGCCGCGCGGCAGGCCGAACTTGTCGAGCACGCTGGAGCCCTGGGCGTCGACCGTCAGCGAGGTCGGGGCGACGTAGCCGTCCTTGCCGGTCAGCTTCTGGCTGGCGGATAGCGTGCCGTTGCTCATGTCGAGCGTGGCGAGATAGCCGTCCTGCCCGCCCTTTGTGGCGGGGGCGTCACCGCTGACGCCGGTCAGGTAGACCTTGCCGTTGGCGACGGCCATGGCCGTCGCGCTTTCGGTTCCGGTCCCGCCGAAATAGGCCAGGGTGTCGGCGCTGGTGTCGCTGAGCGTGGTCGAGAACTTGGCCGCGAAGGCGTCCATGCCGCCGCCGGCCGCCGCGCCGGCCCCGCCGACGCTGAGCGATCCGTTACGGGTCTGGCCGCCGACGTAAAGATTGCCGTTCTCGATGGCGAGGCCGGCGATCGAGCCGCCCTGCAGATCGCCGAGATCACGCGTGGCGCCGGCCGTGGCCACGGCGCCGGAGACGGCGAAGCTGCGGACCACGCCGCGGCCGTTCTCGACATCCGCCAGATAGACATTGCCGCCATCGACGACCATGCCGCTGACGCTGTCATTGCCGGTGGTGCCGAAGGTCTTGGTGAACAGCGTCTTGGCCGCGCCCTTGGCGTCAGTCGAGATCGAGGTCAGGTAATTGTCGTAGCCGCCCTGCAGCGCCGTGCCGCCCGGCAGGGCCGACTTGGTGCGGCCGGCGACCAGCACATTGCCGTCGGCATCGAAGGCCACGGCCTGGGCCTCGTCTTCCTGCATGGCGCCCTTGCGGACGGTCCACACCTCGTCGCCCTCGGCGTCGTAGAGGGTGACGAAGCTGTCGGGCTTGCCGGAGGCGGCGCTGGAGTTGAGCGCGCCGTTGGTCGCGCCACCGAGCGCGCCGGTGATCGAACCAGCGACGGCCACCTTGCCATCGGCCGAAAGGGCGAGGTTCAGGCCAGAGGCTTCGCCCGCCGCGCCGAGCGTGCGCGAATAAACGAGGTTGCCGGCCGAGTCATACTTCATCAGCGCGACGTCCTGGCCGGACTTCAGCGTCTGGCCCTCGACCTTGGCGCCCTCGACCTCGGCCAGCATGTAGACCGAGCCATCGGGGCCGGTGATGCTCTTGCGGACCTGGGAGATCGACGGGTCGAGCGTCTCGCCGAACACCTTGGCGCCGGTCGGATCGTACTTGCTGAGTTTGGTCTCGTAGACGGCGTCGTCAGTCTTGGTGTCGTCGTCCGGATCGGGATCGCCGCCCTTTGTCACGACGTAGACGGCCGGATCGGTCTGGGCGGCCGAGAAGGTCAGGGCCTCGGTGCTGTCGCCGCTGATCTTGAAGGCGAACGCGTCGCCGACCGCCGGCAGGGTGACGGGCTTGTTGTTGACGGTGACCGTGCGCGGCTCGGCCGCAGTGCGCTGCACAGAGAAGCGGGTGCGGAACCCGGCGTCCTCGAGCTTGCCGTTGATGAAGTTCGACACGGCGCCCATGGTGCGCGGCGTCGAGCCCATTTCCGACAGGTCGATGTCGATGTTGGTGGTGACGTTCTTCTGCTTCACCGCGATGGTGAACTTGGCGGCGCCCGTGAAGGCGGCGACCTCCGTCGAGGACGAGCCGGTGTGCAGGGTCTGGGTCACGTAGGTGGTGGCGTTCTTGGGCACGCCGACGCCGGACTGCAGACTATCGAGCACCTCGCCGCGCGTCAGACGCAGTTGGTCGAGATCGATGCCCTCGGCGTAGCCCTTCACTTCGGCCAGGCCTTTTTCGAACACCGACTGGAGGCGGGCCTTCTCGGCGTCGGTAACGCCCTTCTCGTTCCAGCGGCTGGCGATTCCCTGCAGGGCGTTGAGCCCCTGATAGAGGGCGAAGAGCTTGCGGTAGTCGTCGCTGGCGCCCTGCAGATCGAGCTGATTGGCGCCCTCGTTGATCAGGCGCTGGCCGCTCATCGCCTTCTTGACGAGATCGGACATCGGCAGGGCTTTGGAGCCGGTGGCCCAGGGCGCGGTCGGGGCATACTTCGTCGTCGACGTGCTGCTGGAGCCCGTCGAGTTGGTCGTCACCGGGATGCCCGCCTTCGACTGGTAGTAGCCGAGGAGCACGCCCCGGAATCGCACTGATTCCGCGTTCGCGACATTTTCGGCGGCAAAGCCTTACTCGGCGTTAAGACCGGGCGGCGCGCTCCACGAGGTCGGCCAAGGCCTCGGCGGCGTCGGGGATGGCGGCGGCATGAGCCGAGACGGCCATGCGCCCGAGACGGGCCGGATCCTTGAGCAGGGCATTGAGCGCGCCCGCCAGGCTCTCGGTCGTCAGTTCTTCCTCACGCGCCACGGCCGCGGCGCCGGCGTCCGCCAGCAGGCGGGCGTTGAAGCTCTGGTGATCGTCGGCCGCGATCTTCAGCGGCACCAGGATCGAAGGGCGGCCGGCGACCGCCAGTTCGCACACCGTCGAGGCGCCGGCGCGGCCGAGCACCAGGTGCGCCCCGCCCAGGCGGCTGGCCATGTCGCGGAAGAACGGCGCGACCTCGGCCTTGACCATGGCGTTGGCGTAGACCTTCCGCGCCTGCTCCAGGGACTCGGCGCGGGTCTGCTGCTGCACCTCCAGACGGGCGCGGATGGCCTCGGGCAGCAGGAGAATGGCCTCGGGCGTCAGCTCCGACAGCAGGCGGGCGCCCTGGCTGCCGCCGGTGACCAATAGGCGCAGCGGGCCGTCGGCGGTGGGCTGTTCATACGGCTGGTCGTAGAGGGCGCGGATGGGCGGGCGCACCGGATTGCCGACCACAAAGGCGTTGGCGCGGATGTCCGGCTTGGCCTTCTCCAGGGTCGGAAAGGCGCAGGCGAGAATATCGACCTTGGGGGCCAGGTAGCGGTTCACCCGCCCGAGCACGGCGTTCTGTTCGTGGATGACCGTCGGGCGCTTCTGGCCCACCGCCGCCAGCAGGGCGGGCAACGAGGGGTAGCCGCCGAAGCCGACGACCACGGCCGGGTCGAGGTCCTTGAACGCCTGGCGCGCCTGCATCACCCCGGCGGCGACCGTGAGGCCGGCGCGGACCATGCCGATAGGATCGCTGGCCTTGGCGGTGGCGGCCGAGAGCGCCAAGCGCAGTTCGGCGGGAAACTTGTCGGCGTAGAGCGCGCCGCGCTCATCGGTGGCGAGCACGATCCGCCAGCCCCGCGCCAGCAGGGTTTCGGCCAGGGCCTGGGCCGGAAACAGATGTCCGCCGGTGCCGCCGGCGGCGACCACGCAGACCCGGGAGCGGGTGACGTTCATGCGGGGCTCTTCTAGCCGTGCGGTTCTCCAGGCGAAAGCGCCTGGATGGGGAGATTTCTAGGCGAAAGCGCCTGCGCGCGCGGGTCCGTCGATCTCGCCGTAGGCGCCGGGGCGACGACGGGTCAGGGCCAGCGCCATGCCGAGGGTCAGGGCCATGGCGATCACCGAGGAGCCGCCGTAGCTGATGAACGGCAGGGTCATGCCCTTGGTCGGGATCATGTTGAGGTTCACGGCGACGTTGATGATCGCCTGCTGACCGACGAGCACGAAGAGGCCGGCGGCGGCCACCTGCTCGAAGGTGTCGGTCAGCTTCAGCGAGCGGTAGAGGCCGCGAACCACGATCAGGGCGAAGAGGCCGATCAGGAAGGTGGAGAAGACGAGGCCGTACTCCTCGGCGGCGACCGAATAGATGAAGTCGGTGTGCAGGTCGGGCACGTGACGCTTCATGACGCCCTCCCCCGGGCCGCGGCCGAACAGGCCGCCGGCGGCGATGGCCTCGGCCGCGCGGGTGACCTGGTGGCTGTCGGCCTTGTCGGGGCTCAGGAACTTCTCGACGCGGGCGTGGACGTGGTCGAAGACGAAATAGGTGCTGACCAAGCCGGCGACCGCGACGGCGAACAGGCGCACGACCCACGACATCGGCACCCCGGCCATCCAGAAGACGGCCCCAAAGGCGACGGTGATCAGCACCGTCTGGCCGACGTCGGGCTGCAGGAGCAGCAAGACCACGGCGATGGCGTAGAGCCCGAAGGCGATGGAGACGCCCGGCACGCCCTCGCCCTTCTGGCCCTCGGCGAACATCCAGGCGACCAGCACGATCAAGGCTGGCTTCATGAACTCGGACGGCTGCAGGGTGAGGCCGCCGAACTGCAGCCAGCGGGTGGCGCCCTTGGCCTCGTGGCCGATGAACGGCAGGGCGACCATCACCGCGATGGAGAACAGGTAGACGAAGAAGGCAGCCCGCCGAATGCCGCGCGGCGACAGCATCGAGACGCCGAGCACGACGACGGTGGCGCAGGCCGCGAAGAACGATTGCCGGATGGCGAAGTGGAACGGGCTGTCTATGCCGATGCGGACGGCGGCGGCCGGGCTGGAGGCGAAGGACAGGATCACGCCGAGGCCGATGAGGATGGCGACGGCGCCGAGCAGCCAATGGTCGGTGGTCCACCACCAAACGCCGAGCCGCGAACGGTCGGTGCGGGCGAAGGTATGGGTGTTGCTCATGCTCTCGCCCCCTTGAGGGTCGGCCGCGCGATATCCTGCACGGCGGAGCGGAAGGCTTCGCCGCGCTGCTCGAAATCGGAGAACTGGTCGAAGGAGGCGCAGGCCGGCGACAGCAGGACGATGGCGTCCTCACCGGCGGCGGCGGCGTCGGCATGGGCGGCGGCGACGGCCGCTTCCATAGTGCCGGCGATCTGCGTCGGGGCCTTGCCGTCCAGCGTGGCGGCGAAGGCCTGGGCGGCGTCGCCGATCAGATAGGCCTTGGCGATGCGCGGGAAGAGATCGTTCAGACTGTCGATGCCGCCCGCCTTGGGCACCCCGCCGGCGATCCAGTAGAAGCGTGGGTAGCTGCTCATCGCCTGACGGGCGGCGTCGGCGTTGGTGGCCTTGCTGTCGTTGACGAAGCGCACGCGGCCGACCTGGGCCACGGTCTCCATGCGGTGGGCCAGACCCGGGAAGCTCATCAGGCCCTCGGCCGCGTCGGCGGCGGCGACGCCTATGGCGCGGGCGGCGGCGTAGGCGGCGGCCGCGTTCTGCCAGTTGTGACGGCCCGGCAGGCTGCGGGCGCGCAGCAGGTCGGCGACTTCCAGCACGCGTTCGCCGGTGGCGTCGTAGAGCACACCCTGCAGGGCGTAGATGCCTCGGCCCATCGCCCGGCCGGCGCTGATCGGCCAGATGGTGCGGCGGTTGGCGGCGGTGATCTCGGTGCAGATGCGCTGGCACCAGGGATCATCGACGCCGACGATGGCGGTGTCGCCCTTGTCCTGGTTCAGCAGGATGCGGCGCTTGGCGGCGATATAGCCTTCCATGCCGCCGTGACGGTCGAGGTGGTCGGGCGAGACGTTGAGCAGGACGGCCGCGTCGGCCTTGAGGCTGGAGGTCAGGTCCAGCTGGTAGGACGAGGTTTCCAGCACATAGACGGCGCCGCCGTGCATATCGTCGAGGCCGAGGACGCCGTAGCCGATGTTGCCGCCGATACGGACGTCGCGGCCGGCGGTGGCGCAGATGTGGCCGAGCAGAGCTGTGGTGGTCGACTTGCCGTTGGTGCCGGTAATGGCGGCGACCTTGGGGCGCTTGTGAGCCGGGGCGGCGTTGACCGTGCGGGCGAAGAGCTCGATGTCGCCCAGCACCTCGACGCCGGCCTCGCGGGCGCGCTCGACCGTCCAGTGCGGAACGGGATGGGTCAGCGGCACGCCCGGCGACAGCATCAGGGCGGCGAACTGGCTCCAGTCGGCGCCGGAGATATCGGTGAGCGGCAGGCCTTCGGCGAGGGCGGCCTCGCGGCCCTTGGCGCCGTCGTCCCAGAGGGCGACCTCGGCCCCGCCGGCCACAAGGGCGCGCGCAGCCGTAAGCCCCGTCCGGCCGAGACCGAACACGGCGACCTTGCGTCCCTCGAAGCCGCGGACCGGGATCATGAGCGCGCCATCCCTCCCCTACCGCAGCTTCAGCGTGGCGAGGCCGACGAGGGCCAGCAGCATGGAGACGATCCAGAAGCGGATGACGACGGTGCTTTCCGCCCAGCCCAGCTTCTCGAAGTGGTGGTGGATCGGGGCCATCAGGAAGATGCGTTTGCCGGTCTTCTTGAAGTAGGCGACCTGGATGGCGACGCTGAGCGCCTCGGCCACGAACAGGCCGCCGACGATGCCGAGCACCAGCTCATGCTTGGCGCAGACCGCCACCGCGCCGAGCGCGCCGCCGAGGGCCAGCGAGCCCGTGTCGCCCATGAAGATCTTGGCCGGGGGCGCGTTGTACCAAAGGAAGCCCATGCCGCCGCCGATAATGGCGCTGCAGAACACCGCCAGCTCGCCGACGCCCGGCGCGAAGTGCAGCTGCAGGTACTGCGAGAAGACGTAGTTGCCGACGAGGTAGGTGATCAGGCCGAAGACGGCGGCGGCGATCATCACCGGCACGATGGCCAGGCCGTCGAGGCCGTCGGTGAGGTTCACGGCGTTGGAGAAGCCGGCGATCGTGAAGGCCACGAAGGCGACGTAGAACCAGCCGATGTTCCAGACGAACTGCTTGAACAGCGGGAAGACGATCGAGGTCTCCAGACCCGGCGTCATCGGCGACTGCGGCGCGAAGACGATCAGCAGGACGCCGGCGACGATGGCCACGGCGAACTGGACGATCAGCTTCTGAATGCTGGAGAGGCCGGCGCTCGTCTGCTTGGTGACCTTGGCGTAGTCGTCGAGGAAGCCGAGAACGCCGTAGGCGCCGGTGACCAGCAGCGCCACCCAGACGTGGATGTTGGTCAGGTCGGCCCACAGCAGGGTGCCGACCATCAGGCCGGCCAGGATCATGAAGCCGCCCATGGTGGGGGTGCCGGACTTCTCCAGCACGTGGCGTTCGATGCCGTCGGTGCGGATCGGCTGGCCCTTGCCCTGCTTCGAGCGCATCCAGCGGATGAAGCGCGAGCCCATGGCGACGGCGACGATGTAGCCGGTGAACATGGCCATCGCCGACCGGAAGGTCAGGTATTTGAACAGGTTGACGAACGGGATGTGTTCGCCGAGGCCCGACAGGTGCTGGTAGAGCAGATACAGCATCAGGCGCTTCCTTCCCCCGGCAGTCCGGCCGCGTCGAGGGTCGCCAACGCCGCGGCGATTGCCGATGCGCGCGAACCGTTCGAGCCCTTGACCATGACCAGATCGCCCGGCCCCACAGCTGAGGCGACCTGCGGCGCCAACTCCGCCGCCGTCATCGCGTAGCCCCCGCGTCGATTCTGGGGAAGCGCGTCCCACAGGGATTTCATCATCGGCCCGGCGCAGAACACGAGGTCGATCTCAGCCGCCGCGATCGGCGGGGCCAAGCCGGCGTGGAATTCCGCCGAACCGGCGCCGAGTTCCAGCATGTCGGTCAGCGCGACGATCCGCCGCCCACCGATCGGGGCTTTGCGGGCGCCGAGGCTCTTGAAGGCGGCGATCATCGACAGCGGATTGGCGTTGTAGCTCTCGTCGATGAGGGTGAAGGCGCCGCCGGGGATGCGGACGGTCTTCTCGGCGCCGCGCCCCTCGATGGGGCGGAATTCGGCCAGGGCCGCGAGGCCGGTCGCGCGGTCGACGTCCAACGCTTCCAGCATCAGCAGCACGCAGAGGCTGTTGAGGCCCCAGTGGGCGCCGGTGTTGAGGATCGGGAAGGTGACGCGCTCGCCGAACAGCATGGCCTCGACCGTGGCGATCCCCTCCCCGGCCGCGAAGCCGAGCAGCTGGCCCTGGACGCCCGGCCCCTGGCCGAAGCTCCAGACCTCGAGGCCGGCGGCCTTGGCGCGGGCGCTGAGCGCTTCGAACGCGGCGTTGTCGGCGTTGAGCACGGCGACGCCGCCCGACTCCATGCCGTCGAAGATCTCGCCCTTGGCGCGGACGATGCCGGCCTCGCCGTCGGGGAAGTTCTCGATGTGCACCGGGCCGACGGTGGTGATCGCCGCCGCGTGGGGGCGGATCATCTTCGACAGCGGAGTGATCTCGTCGGCGTGGTTCATGCCCACTTCGAACACCGCGCGCTCGGTCTCGGCCGGCATGCGGGCGAGCGTCAGCGGCACGCCGATATGGTTGTTGTAGCTCTTCACCGAAGCATGGGCCGGGCCTGCCAGGCGCAAACCGGCCTCAATGGCGCGGGTGACGCTGGTCTTGCCGACCGAGCCGGTGACGGCGCCGCGACGGGCGGGCGCGCGCTCGCGGGCAGCGACGCCGAGCGCTTCGAGCGCCAACTGGGTTTCATCGACGAGGACGACGGGCGCATCGACCGGACGCGAGGCGAGGACGCCGGAGGCGCCCTTGGCCATGGCCTGGGCGACGAACTCATGGCCATCGCGCCCGGCGGTCAGGGCGACGAACAGATCGCCCGGCTCCAGGGAGCGGGTGTCGATGGAGACGCCGGTGGCGGCGAAGTCGCCGGCCAGCTTGCCACCGGTCGCGGCGACGATCTCGGAGGCGGTCCAGAGCGGGCGGCTCATCGCAGCGCCTCCCCAGTTACGGCGACGTCGTCGAAGGGATGGTTCACGCCGGCGACCATTTGCCCCTGCTCATGACCCTTGCCCGCGACGACGAGCACGTCGCCCTCGCCGAGCAGGGCGACACCGGCGGCGATGGCTTCGCGGCGGTCGCCGATTTCGCGGGCGCCGGGGGCGGCGGCGAGGATGGCGGCGCGGATCGAGGCAGGCTCTTCCGAACGGGGATTGTCGTCGGTGACGATGGCGATGTCGGCGAGGCGCGCGGCAGCGGCGCCCATCAGCGGCCGCTTGGTGCGATCACGATCGCCGCCCGCGCCGAAGACAACGATCAGCTTGCCGGCCACGTGCGGACGCAGGGCCGAGAGCACCGTCTCGAGACCGTCGGGGGTGTGGGCGTAATCGACATAGGCTTCACCGCCGTTCGGACCGGCGCCCACGCGCTGCAGGCGGCCCGGCGCGCCCTTGAGGGCTTCGAGCGCGGCCATGACGCCATCGATCGGCTCCCCAACCGCGAGCGCGAGCCCGGCGGCCACCAGCACGTTCTCGGCCTGGAAGGCGCCGGCGAGCGGCAGGCGGACGTCGTAGCGGCGGCCGTCGATCTCGAGGACGAGCCCCTGCCCGTCCGGAACCGGGGTGCGGGCGACCAGGCGGATGGCCTCGCCCGCGCGTCCGACGCTGAGGACGCGGCGGCCGGCGGCGGCGGTCTTGAAGGCGTCGAAAGCGTCGCTGTCGGCGTTGAGCACCGCGGCGCCGTCCTTCGGCAGAAGAGTATCGAACAGGCGCAGCTTGGCGGCGCGGTAGGTCGCCATGTCGCCGTGATAGTCCAGGTGGTCCTGGGTCAGGTTGGTGAAGCCGGCGGCGGCGAGCGTCACGCCATCCAGGCGGCGCTGGTCGACCCCATGCGACGAGGCTTCCATGGCCATGTGAGTGACGCCCTCGCCGGCCAGTCGGGCCAGGAGTTCGGCGACATCGGCGGCGTCCGGCGTCGTCAGGCCCGGCGGGGTGATCTGGTCGTCGTCCGCGTTCGGGCGCGAGACGGTGACGCCGAGGGTGCCCATGCTGCCGGCCGCGTGGCCGCCGTGGGCGAAGATCTGGCGGCAGAAGGTGGCGACCGAAGTCTTGCCGTTGGTGCCGGTGACGGCGACGCAGGTCTTCGGCTGGGCGCCCCAGAAGGCGGCGGCGGCCAGGGCGTAGGCGCGGCGAGTGTCGGCGAGTTGAACGACCGGCGCGGCGACGCCATCGATCGCGGCGGGCGCGAGAACGGCGACGGCGCCGGCGCCGAGCGCGGCCTCGACATAGGCGCGGCCATCGGCCTTCGCGCCCGGCAGGGCGGCGAACAGGTAGCCGGGCTTCACCCGCCGGCTGTCGGCGGTGACGCCGGTGATCTCCGGGTCGACCGGAAGATCGCGGTGCACAAGCTGCGACAGACGCATCTTACATGCCGTCCCCCGCCACCGGCGGACCGGCGGCGACCACGGTGGGGGCCTCGGCGACGGTCGGCGCGTAATGACGCTGGACGCCGAGATAGGGCGCGATGCGATTGATCACCCGGCCCGCCGCGGGCGCGGCGACCCAGCCGCCGGTCGAATAGCCGTAGCTGCGGGCGCTCGGATGCGGCTCGTCGAGCAGGATCAGAACGAAATAGCGCTTGTCGGCGGGCGTGCCTTCAGTCGGGAAGGTGGCGGCGAAGGACGAGACCTGCTTGGTCTTGCTGTAGGCGCGGATCTCCGGGTCCCACTTCTCGCCAGTGCCAGTCTTGCCGCCCACCGACAGCCCGGGCGCGTTGGCGCTGCCGCCCGAGCCGATGGGATCAGCGACGTTGGCGCGCATGATCTTCAGCATCTCGGCCGAGGTCGCCTCGGAGAAGACGCGCTGGCCCTGCGGGCGGGCGCCCGGCGGAAGCTTCTTGATGGTCAGCGGCACCGCGATGCCGCCGTTGAGGAGCGAGCCGTAAGCGGCGGTGAGCGCCAGGGGCGTGACGTTCATCCCGTGGCCGAACGAGGTGGAGGCGACGGCGTCGTCGTCCCACTTCTTGGGCGTCAGCGGTTGAGCGGACTCGATGAGGTCGACCTTGGCCCGCTTGGTCAGGCCCATGCCGCTGAAATACCGCTCCAGTCGCTGGGGACCGATGCTTTCGGCCAGCTTGGCCGTGCCGATGTTCGAGGAGTGCTGGAACACCTGGACGAGCGTCAGGATCGCCTTGGCGGCGTGGTAGTCGTGGATCGTGCGGTAGCCGAGCTTGAACGGCGTGCGCGCGTCAAAGGTCGACTGCGGCGTGGCGACGCCGGTGTCGAGACCGATGGCCACGGTGAAGGCCTTGAAGGTCGAGCCCATTTCGTAGACCGCGGCCGCGGCGAGGTTCTTCTGATAGTCGGGCGGGCTCGCGCCGGGGCGGTTCGGATCGAAGTCGGGCCAATTCGCCAGGCCGAGGATTTCGCCGCTGTGGACGTCGGTCACGATACCGACGGCGCCGCGCGGGTTGAATTCCGCCACCGCCTTGCCGAGCTCGTCCTCCAGCACGCCCTGGACGCGCATGTCGATCGCCAGCGGCACCTGGCCGCCGCCGGCCGCCGCATGCAGCGGCTCACCGAGGGCGCGCTCGGCCCCGGCGACGCCCTGGCCGCCCGTGTCAGAGAAGCCGATCAGGTGGGCGGCGGACTGGCCGAGCGGGTAGCTGCGGCGCTCCTTCTCGGCGAACACAAGGCCCGGCAGGCCGAGGTCGTGCAGGGCGTCCTTCTCGGCCGGGGTCAGGCCGCCGGCGAGGAAAGCCTGCTTGTCGCCGGCCAGCACCTTGTCGATGCGGCGAGCGGGGATGCCCGGCAGGGCCCGGACCAGGGCCGAGCGGGTGGCCGCCGTATCCCAGACGACGGTCGGGTCGACGTAGAGGTCCCAGTGCAGAAGGTCGACGGCCAGCAGCGCGCCGTTACGGTCGACCAGATCGCCGCGGGCTTCCGGATTGGCCAGGGCGCCGACGCGCTTGCCGGGACCGGCCATCGCCGAATGGGCGGCGCCGATGACCAGCACCAGGAAGGCCAGGCCGAACACCACGGTGACGATGAAGATGCGGATGCGAGCGTCGTCCTGCGGACGGCCGGCGGCGCGGGCCCGCTCGAAAGCGTGCTCCAGGCGCCAGACCCAATCGCCGACCCAGCGCCAGGCGAGCGGCAGACGAAACCGCTGAGGAAGGTGGGCGAGACTCATGTCGGCGGCGCCAGGGCGGAGGGCTTGCCGCGAGGAGCGGCATAGAGCGGGTTCTGCGACGCCCGGGTGGCGATCGCGCTCAGCGAGTCGGGGGCCGCCTCGCGGTCCGCCCGCATCGGCTCCAACTGCAGCAGGGTCGCCAGCTGACCGACGCGGCGCGGGCGCTCCAGATAAGCAACCTCCGCGTCAAGCATGCGGATCCGCGACTTCTCCGCGGCGATCTGGCGCTCGACCTGATCGATGCGGGTGCGCTCGCCGCCGGCCGACGTCTTCGCGAAATAGACGCCCAGCATCATGATCAGCAGCAGGCTGAGGGCGATGACTTCGACGAGGCGGAAGCCCCGGATGCGGCGGTTGAAGATCGACGACAGGATCACGCGGCCGCCCTCCACACGGGGGCGTCGGTGCGCACCGCGGCGCGCAGCTTGGCGGAGCGCGCACGCGGGTTGGCGGCCATCTCGGCCTCGGTCGGGGCGATGGCCTTGCCGGCGATCAGCTTGAAGCTGTCGGCGGCGGCCTTCTGCGACGGCGGAGCGTAGCGCGAGGCGCCCGGCGTGCGGCCGGCGCGCTCGTTGAGGAAGGCCTTCACGATGCGGTCTTCCAGCGAGTGGAAGGTGACCACGGCCAGGCGGCCGCCCGGCTTCAGCACCGCTTCGGCGGCGGCGAGGCCGGCCTCGACCTCGGCCAGTTCCTCGTTCACGGCGATGCGCAGGGCCTGGAAGGTGCGGGTGGCGGGATGGGTCTTGGCGCCCTTACGACCACCGACCGAGCGCTCGACGGCCTCAGCCAGATCGAGCGTGCGCTCGAACGGACGCTCGGCGCGGCGGCGGACAAGCCACTTGGCGATGCGGCGGCTGTCGCGCTCCTCGCCGTAGACATAGATGATGCGGGCCAGCTCGACCTCGTCGAGGTCATTGACCAGGTCGGCGGCGCTGGGACCATCGGCGCCCATGCGCATGTCCAGCGGGCCGTCGCGCATGAACGAGAAGCCGCGATCGGCTTCATCCAGCTGCATAGACGAGACGCCGAGATCGAGAGCGACGGCGTCGACGCTGCCGGCCTCGAGGTGTTCGTCCATCCGCGAGAAGCGGTCGTTGATCAGACGCAGGCCCGTGAGGCCCTCAGCAAAGCGGGCGACGCTGGGGTCGCGGTCGAAGGCGATGACGCCGGCGCCGGCCGCCAGGAAGGCGCGGCTGTAACCGCCGGCGCCGAAGGTGCCGTCGACGACGACTTCGCCGGGCTGGAGGTTGAGGGCGCCGAGGACTTCCCCCAGCAGAACAGAGACGTGCGGGGCTTCGCTCATGCTGCCCCCCGCTGCCGAAGACGCAGGGCGACGAGGCCGTCGCGGGCGGCGGCCCGGGCGGCGGCGCGGTGCGCCTGGAAGGCCTGGCCCGGCCAGATCTGGAAGCGGTCGCCCAGGCCGACGAGGGCCACGGCGTCGGTGAAGCCGAACTCGGCGCAGACGGCGTCAGGCAAGGTGATGCGGCCGGCGGCGTCGAAGGCCAGCTTGGTCATGCCGCCGAGCACGCTGGTTTCGAGGGCCGAGCGCAGCGGATCGCCGAAGGGCAGTTCTTCGATCACGGCGCGATACCGGTCGAAGAGCGCCTGGCCGCCAGCTTCGAGGCAGTCGGCCTCGAGCGACGGGAAGCAATAGACGCCGTCGAAGTCACCCGCCGCGGCCGCACGGAAGTCCGACGGCACGACGATGCGGCGTTTGGCGTCCAGCTGTTTGTCGAAGGTGGAGAGAAACACTCCGCCCCTGCCCCCAGGTTCATGGCCCAATCCCAGGACACAGGACGGGCGTAACCGGCCTGCCGCTGGGCTGAAATTGGGTTAACATGGGATTGACTGGGATACAATGACACCGACCAAGCGATTCTGTGGACGCAGTAAAGATGTCGCACGATCGTGGTTAACGAGCGCTAACCATCCACAGAACATACACGGAACACTCAAGGGTCTTTGTGTATAACTGCAATGCCCTTTTGTCGCAGCAGTCGTCATCCTGAGTAGGGCGCGCAGCGGCCGTGTCGAAGGACGCATTGCATTCGCCGCCTTGCGTCCTTCGACACGCGGCCTCCAGCCGCTACTCAGGATGACAGAGTCGGTGAGCGCCTACAGAGATTAATGCCAGACGGTCTGTAAGCCGGGTTCTGTCCGCCGCCCGAAGACGACGTGACGGTCATTCCTCTGGACCGCCCCTCGCGGAGCGGTTCTCGCGACACACCCGGGTATCTCAGGCCGGAGACAGCCCTGCCTTCTTGCGAAGGCGCGACACCCCTATTCGGTCTTGCTCCAGGCGGGGCTTGCCATGCCGTCCGTGTTGCCACGTCCGCGGTGGGCTCTTACCCCACCCTTTCACCCTTCCCCTGCCGGAGCAGGGAGGTTTGCTTTCTGTGGCGCTATCCCTGGGATCGCTCCCGGCGGGCGTTACCCGCCGCCTTGTCACCGTGGAGCCCGGACTTTCCTCGACGCCGAAGCGCCGCGACCGCCCGACCGTCTGGCGAAGCCTTTGGTAGTCGCTTCGATCACCCGGGCCAAGCGATCTTGATGTTTTCGTCATGGCCGGGCTCGTCCCGGCCACCCATGAACACCGCGGCTGGAGCGCGCAAGCGCGCCGGAGCGTCACCACGCATGGGTCGCCGGGACGAGCCCGGCGATGACGATGTGTGGTGGACGGACCTTCAGGCCCTGGGGATCAGCGCCGCGAGCGGATAGCCAGCCAAGCCTTCGATGACGCCCGCCCGATCTTCCGCCGACTTGTTCTGCGACAGCTTGAAGACGCCATCCAGCCGGCTGACCGTCAGGCGAAAGCCGACGATGCCGCGCACCATCGCTTCAAAGCGGCCGGGGGTCATCTTGTCCCGCGTCCAGAGGCGCTTGGGCGCAAGACGCGCCTCTTCCTGCGCTGAGAGGTCATCAAGCAGGGCGACGGTCTCGGCATCGGTCAGGCGCGTGAGCACGCCCTCGGCCTCGACCATGCGGTAGTTCCAGGTCGGGACCTGGTCCTCGCTGACGTAGAAGTCGGGACTGACGTAGGCGTCGCCGGCCAGGGCGGTGAGCACGGCGGGCGTTCCGTCCGCAAGATCGGCCAGGACGTTGGCGCGCGACAGGTGGAAGTCGAGCGCCGCCCCCTCCCCTCGGATCACCGCCGGCGCATGGGCGACGGCGGGGCGGCCGTCGAGGATAGTCGACAGCGTGCAGAACGGCTGCCCGGCGAGCGTCGCGAGCAGCGCCGCCCGATCATCGACGCGGAAACGACGATCCGGATGCACGGACTAGCGGGCCCAACGCTCGGCGCCGGCGGCGCGCAGCAGGTGGACGAGGCGGGCGCGGGTGTCGCCGCAGGCCACGCCGTCGACGCGGGTCTGCAGCCAGTGGCGCTGGAAGGCGGCTACGATGGTGGCGGTGCCGGCGTCGTAGCTCCCGGTCGGGGCGCAGTCGTAGCCGAGGCGGGTGAGGCCCGCCTGCAGGGCGAAGACCCCTGCCCCCTCGTCACCCTCGCCGAGCGGCGCACCGGGCGAGGCGGCGGGCTCTGCCCAGAGGCCGTGGCCGGCGTCGGCCAGGGCCTTCCACGGGAAGAGCTCGCCCGGATCCTGGCGGCGCGCAGGCGCAACGTCGGAATGGGCGATGATCTTGTTGTCCGGGATATCCCAGGGCGTGCGGATGTCGGCGACCAGGGCGATGACGGCGGCGATCTGGGCGTCCGGAAAGGCGCGGTAGCCGAACTCGTGGCCCGGATTGACGATCTCGATGCCGACCGAGGCCGAGTTCATGTCGCGCTCGCCCTGCCAGAACGAGGCGCCGGCATGCCAGGCGCGGCGCTCCTCAGGGACGAGGAAGAAGATGCGGCCGTCTTCCTCGACCATGTAGTGCGAGGAGACCTCGGCGGCCGGATCGCGCAGCCGCTCCAGCGCCGCCTCGCCGGACTGCATGCCGGTGTAGTGTAGGATCAGGGCGTCGGGGGTCTTGGTGCGGGCGTTGAAGTTGGGCGACGGCGTGTCGATGGTCTCGATCATTCCCAACCTTCCTCTTCCTCCGCCTCGGGCGCCGGCTTCGGCGCTGGACCGCCCTTGCGACGGGTGAAGCGCAGGGCCGTGTGGGTGGGCGAAAAGGCGCAGACCTTGCTGTCGACTAGGCCGTAGGAGCGAGCGGCGGCGATGACGTCGACGTCCTTGATGGTCGCCGCCTTGCCCTTGCGGGAGACGATCCACAGCGCGCCCTTCGGCTTCACCCGCTCCATCATGTCCGGAATGACGTCGAGATCGTCGAGGCTGTCGATGGCGGCGAACAGCAGGTCGAGGTCGTCTTCCTCCTCGGCGAGGGGGGCGCGCTCGGCCAGTTCGTCGAGGAAGGCCTCGTCTTCGATCCAGACCGCGCCGATGCGCTGGCCCCTCTTGACGCCGAGCTTGTCGAGCCGGTTCGGCGGCTTGTCGATGACCTCGGCCCAGCGGGCGGCCTGATAGCCTTCATTGAAGGTGAAGCGTGCGCCGTCGGCCAGGACGAGATCGTCGCCCTCGGAGGTGACGCCCTTGAGCGCCGCGCCCGCCCACTCCTTGCGGGTGGCGCCTTTGAAGATCAGCTCGGGGGCTTCCCAATGCAGGCGGCCGAGTTCGAACAGGCCGTCGAACTGCGCTTGGACTTTGGCTTCGCGGCCCACTGGAATCTCCCTGCTCTAGAGCGGCAGGTTATCGTGCTTCTTCCACGGGTTTGCCATCTGCTTTCCCTTCAGGCTCCTCAGGGCGCGGACGATACGGCGTCGAGTGCCGTGCGGCATGATGACGTCGTCGATGTAGCCGCGCTGGGCGGCGACGAAGGGATTGGCGAAGCGGGCCTTGTATTCGGCCTCGCGGGCGGCCAGCGCCTCCGGGTCCTTGGCCTCGGCGCGGAAGATGATCTCCACCGCCCCCTTCGGCCCCATGACCGCGATCTCGGCCGTGGGCCAGGCGTAGTTGATATCGCCGCGCAGGTGCTTGGAACTCATCACGTCGTAGGCGCCGCCATAGGCCTTGCGGGTGATCAGGGTCACCTTCGGCACCGTGGCCTCGGCGTAAGCGTAGAGCAGCTTGGCGCCGTGCTTGATCAGGCCGCCGTACTCCTGCTTGGTGCCCGGCATGAAGCCCGGCACGTCGACCAGGGTCAGCAGCGGGATGTTGAAGGCGTCGCAGAAGCGGACGAAGCGAGCCGCCTTGCGGCTGGCGTCGATGTCCAGCACCCCGGCCAGGGCCAGGGGCTGATTGGCGACGACGCCGACCGACTGGCCGTCGAAGCGGGCGAAGCCGCAGACGATGTTCTTGGCCCAGTCGGGCGAGATCTCGAAGAAATCCGCCTCATCGACGATCTTCAGGATCAGCTCCTTGATGTCGTAAGGCGTGTTGGCGTTCACCGGCGCCAGGGTGTCGAGGCTGGGCTCGGCGCGCTCGGGATCGTCGAAGCTCTCGCGCTGCGGCGGCTTCTCGCGGTTGGACGACGGGAGGAAGTCGACTAGGCGGCGGACTTGAGTCAGGGCCTCAAGGTCGTTGTCGAACGCGCCCTCCGCGACGCCGGACTTGGCGGCGTGGACGCTGGCCCCGCCGAGATCCTCGTGGGTGACCGTCTCGTTGGTGACCGTGCGCACCACGTCGGGGCCGGTGACGTACATGTACGACGTGTCGCGGACCATGAAGATGAAGTCGGTCAGGGCCGGCGAATAGACGTCGCCCCCGGCGCACGGCCCCATGATCACGCTGATCTGCGGGATGACGCCGCTGGACAGCGAGTTTTCAAGGAAGATGTCGGCGTAGCCGGCGAGGCTGTCGACGCCTTCCTGGATGCGGGCGCCGCCCGCGTCGAATAGGCCGATGAGGGGCGCGCCCATCTTGCGGGCCTGGCGCTGGACCTTGACGATCTTCTGGGCGTGGGCCCCGGAAAGAGATCCGCCGAAGACCGTGAAATCCTTGGAGAAGACGTAGACGACGCGGCCATTGATCGTGCCCCAGCCGGTGACGACGCCGTCGCCCGGGATTTTCTGGTCCTGCATGCCGAAGTCGTGGCTGCGGTGCTCGACGAACATGTCGAACTCCTCGAACGAGCCTTCGTCGAGCAGGAGATCCAGGCGTTCGCGCGCCGTGAGCTTGCCCTTGGCGTGCTGGGCGGCGATCCGCGCCTCGCCCCCGCCAAGTCGCGCGGCGGCGCGGCGACGTTCCAGCTCCTCCAGAATCTCCTGCAAGCGCGTGATCTCCCTGGTGAAGTGGGTGAGCGTAGAGCGGCCATCGGATTGGCGAAACCCCGCCCCTGCCCTCCAACAAACTACGTCATCCTGAGCAGCGGCCGCAGGTCGCGTGTCGAAGGACGCATGGCGGCGACGCATTGCGTCCTTCGACACGGCCGCTGCGCGGCCTGCTCAGGATGACAAATGCTTCGAGGTCTAGGCTAACGCCTTGAACCAGTGCTCCAGCATGCGGGCCTCGATGGCCTGGCGGTCGACGCGTTCGGCGGCTTCTTCGTCGTGGCCCCAGGCTTCGATCTGGAAGTCCTCGTCGATGCGGGAGGCGGCGAAGGCCTCCTCGCCGGTGATGTGGCCGTGACGCAGGGCCAGGGCAATCACCGCCGAGCCGAACAGGGCGGTGGCGAAGACCAGGCCCGAGAGGCCGAAGTCATCCTCGGCGGCGGCCAGGGCGCGGACGCGATCGACCGTCTCGATCGGCTGCGGGCGGTGGACGATGCCGGAGGCGACCTCGAAGCGTAGGTCGAGCGCCTCACCGGCCCATTCGAGCAACGGATCCCAGGCCAGGGCCTGGCGGGCGACCAGGGCGGCCGGGCCCTCGGCGCGATAGCAGAGCAGGTCCGAACCGGCGTAGCGCGAGACCTCGTCGGCGGTCTCGGCGCGGGCGGCGGGGATGTGGTCGAGGGTCGTGAACGCCAGGCGCGTGGCGTGCATGGTCGACGGGTCGATGTTCTCGCCCTGGGCTTCCCATTCGGCGGCGCAGAGATCGGCCAGGGCCTGGGTGGGCAGCACAAGCGGCGTGCCCGCCGGGCTCTTGGGCGTGCGGCCGTCGAGCTTCACGGCGAAGCCTTGCCCTTCGGCCTGGGCATGACAGGCGGCGTAGAAGCGACGCGCGAGCGTCGGCCGGTCCCCGTGGTGCTGGGTCATTTACGGCGGGTTCCGCGCGTCTGCTTGGTCGAGGGCGGGCCGTTGCGCTTGCGCTGGAACGGCTCGGGATCGGCCTCATGCTCCTCGAAGCCGAAGCGGTGGAAGCCTTCCGCCAGCTCGGGGCTGATCGGGGCCTCGATAGCCAGGAGGCCGGCCGCGGGGTGCGGCACCACGAGGCGGCGCGCATGAAGCTGCAGCTTCAGGCCTTCCGACAGGGGGGCGGATTTCTCGTCACCGTACTTGGGATCGCCAAGGATCGGGTGGCCGATGGCCTTCATGTGGGCGCGCAGCTGGTGGGTGCGGCCGGTGTGGGGGCGCAGGGCCATCCACGACGCGCGCGGCCCGGCGCGGCTGAGGGTGACGTACTCGGTCTCGGCCGGATCGGCGGCCGGGTCCTTCGGGTCGGCCGGGACGACCATCTCGCGGTCGTTGATGCCCTTCTTGGCGAGGTGCAGCTCGATCAGCCCGTCCTGCGGGGTCGGGTTGCCAGCGACCAGGGCCCAGTAGGTCTTCTCAGCCTTGCGCTTGGCGAAGGCGCCGGAGAGCTTGGCGGCGGCGCTGGGCGTTTTGCCGAGCAGCAGCACGCCGGAGGTGTCGCGGTCGAGGCGGTGGACCAGGCGCGGGCGCTGAACCCCCTCGCCCCACGCGCTGAGCAGGCGGTCGATGTGCTTGGCCGTCTTGGTTCCGCCCTGCACGGCGAGGCCGGCGGGCTTATTGAGGGCCAGGACTTCCTCGTCCTCGTAGAGCACCAGCGAGCGGGCGTAGGCGACGTCGCGGTCAGACAGCAGCTTCTTTTCGCCGGGCTCGGGCGCGTCGGGCAGCGGCGGAACGCGGACCTGCGATCCGGCGGCCAGCCGCGTGTCTGCCTTGGCGCGCGAGCCGTCGACCCGCACCTGGCCGGAGCGGAACAGGCGGTTGAGCTGGATGTGGTTCAGATGCGGCCAGCGGCGCTTGAACCAGCGATCGAGGCGCGAGCCGTCCTCGCCGCTGTCGACGTAGAGGGTGCGGACTTCCTTCATGCGAATACCCGGCGCGCCAGCAGCATGCCGACGAAAAGGGCCGTGACCGAAGCCACGACCGAGAGGACGACATAGAGCCCGGCTTCGCCATAGGCGCGGCGCTCGATCATCAGCGCCGTTTCCAGCGAGAAGGCCGAGAAGGTGGTGAAGCCGCCGAGCACGCCGACGCCGAGCGTCACGCGCCAGCGCTCCTGCCCGAGGGGCATGGCATGGGCGAGCCAGGCGGCGAGGAAGCCCATCAGCAGGCCGCCGACGATATTGACCGTCAGGGTGCCGAAGGGCCACCGCGCGCCGAGCAGGCGCGTGGCCTGGATGCCCACGCCGTAGCGGGCCATCGACCCGAGCGCGCCGCCGATTGCGACAAGAAGCCAGTTCATGCGCTCGGCTTATACCGCTTGCGGCGGCGGGCCTAGGTTTAGGTGCGATAGCGCCCTGCGGGCTCCGCGTTGCGGATGCTGGGAATCAGCGCCTGGCGGGCCGTCTCGTAGGCGTCCCACAGGTCCGCATCCGAGAGCGACGGCAGGGTGACGAGCTCGCGGCGGTCGAAGCCAACCAGGGCGGCGTCGACGAGATCGTCGGCCAGCATCATGCCGGGAATGCTGTCCGGATGGATGCCGCCGCGCTCCCAGATCTCGGTGCGGGTGGCGGCGGGCATGACGGCCTGGACGTAGACGCCCTTGTCGCCGAACGCGCCATTCAGGCCCTGGGACAGGCTCTGCACGAAGGCCTTGGTGGCGGAGTAGAGGCCGAGCGGCGAGTCCGGGATGAAGGCCACCACCGAGCTGATGTTGACGATCGAACCGCCGGCGGCGCGCTGGCTCCAGGTCTGGGCGGCGGCAATGGCGAGGCGCGAGGCGGCCGTGACATTGAGCGTGATCAGGCTCTCGATCGAGGGGCCGTCGGCCGAGCCGTAGAAGCCGCCGATGGCCGTGCCGGCGTTGTTGAGCAGGACGCCGATGCGGTCATCCTCACGCAGGCGGGTTTCAAGGACGCCGATGTCGGCGCCGTCGGTGAGGTCGGCGCGGATCACCTCGACGGCGACGCCAGTTTCAGAGCGCAGGCGGTCAGCGAGGGCGTCGAGGCGGGCGACGTCGCGGGCAGCGAGGATGAGGTCGTGGCCGCGCTTGGCGAAGCGGTCGGCGTAGATGGCGCCGAGGCCGCTGGAGGCGCCGGTGATCAGGACGGTGGGAAGGTCGGACATTGGGGGAGGACTCCAGGGGGAGGAAGGCGGCGGCCTCAGGGTTGGCGCAGGCGCACCTTGACGGTCGTCGAGAGACCGGGACGAAGGCGGTCGAGACCCGCCTGCCCCGGATCGAAGCGGATGCGCACGGGCACCCGCTGCACGATCTTGGTGAAGTTGCCCGTGCCCGGTTCGAAGGGCAGGAGCGCGAATTGGGAGCCCGAACCGGGGGCGAAGCTTTCGACGCGGCCGGTGAGCGTCTTGCCCGGCAGGGCGTCGACGTGGACGGTCGCCGGCTGGCCCGCCAGCATGCGAGCGACCTGCGTCTCCTTGAAGTTGGCGGTGACGTAGAGCGCTTGCATCGGCACGACGGTGAGCAGGCGCGTGCCGGGCTGGACGTAGTCGCCCGCCTCGATCTTGCGGTCGCCGACCACGCCGTCGACCGGCGCTACGACCACGGCGTGAGCCTGATCCTGGCGGGCGAGATCGAGCGCGGCCTGGGCGCGGGCGACCTGAGCCTCGGCCTCGGCGACGGCGGCCTGCAGGGTGGAGCGTTTGGCGAAGGTGACCTCGCGCTGGTGCTGGCTGACGGCGTACTGGGCACGGCTGCGATCGGCGGCCGACTGGGCGGCGACGGCGGTGGCGCGCGACAGATCAAGGTCGCGCGGGGCGATGGCGCCGGTGCCGTCGAGGGCTTCGTAGCGACGGCGGTCGAGGGCGGCGCGTTCATTCTCGGCGTCGGCGGAGGCGATGAACGTGGCCGCCGAGGCGACAATGGCGCCGGCCAGACGCTCCTCGGCGTCGAGGGAGATCAGGGCCGAGCGGGCGGCGAGCACACCGGCTTTGGCGTCGAGCAGATCGGCCTCGGCGGCAGTGACGCGGGCGTCGTATTCCTCGGGGTCGATGCGGACCAGCGGCTGGCCGCGCCGGACCACCTGATTGTCGGCGACCAGCACCTGGGCGACCAGGCCCTTGATCTTGGGGGCGACGACAGAACTGTCCGCCTGGACGTAGGCCGCATCCGTCGAGACGGCGGACTTGGGCATGGCGATGACCGCGGCGCCGCCGGCGGCGACCACCACGGCCGCGCCGACCGCGAGCGTGGTCTTACGCGAAAAGGGCCAGGCGACAGGGCGCGCGACAGCGCCCGGCTTCAGCACGGCTTCGGACATCGGAAGGCTCCGGAAGATCAGCGGGCCAGAGGCAGGGCGAAACGCTCGGCCAGGGCGCGGCGGCTGCGGGCGAGGATGGCGTCGGAAGCCTCGGCATCGGGTTCGACCCGCGCCAGGCTGACCGCCCCGACGATCTCGTTGACCAGAGAGCCGGCGGCGGTCTCGGCGTCAGGGCGGCCCATGGCCTGCAGGACGACGGCGATCCTGTCGGTCATGCGGCGAACCCCGGCGGTGATGCGCGCGCGGGCTTCCGGCTCCAAGCGAGGAGCGTCGGCCGAGAGGAACGGCAGAGGGCAGCCGGCGGTGCGCGTCTCGCAGTGAGCGCGCGACAGATAGAAATCGAGATAGATGGCCAGGCCCTCCGCAGGCGCCCTGCCCTCCAACGACGCGGTCAGTCGCTCGCTGCCGTCGAGGAACATCTGGTCGATGGCGGCGGCGACCAGATCGTCGCGCGAGGCGAAGTGGGCATAGAAGCCGCCCTGGGTTAGCCCGGCCTTGGCCATCACCGGCGCGACCGCGATCTTCTGCACGCCTTCCATGCGGATGGCGTTGGCCGCCTCCTTGAGGATGCGCTCCCGCGTCTGCTGCTTGTGTTCGGCGCCATAACGCATGACCGGCCTCCTCATCGTCGCTTGTTATATGTCATGTATAATATTATGTCCGCAATATCAAGGCCGCCGGAGACAGCGAGATGCGAGACACCCGCGAGGCGCCCCCGCCCAACCCGGCCGCCCTGCCCGACCGGCTGAAGTTTCTGATCTTCGGGGTGATGGCCTTCGGCCAGTTCATGGCCCTGCTGGACATCCAGATCGTCGCCGCCTCGTTGAATGATGTGCAGGCGGGGCTCTCGGCCGGGCCGGATGAGATCAGCTGGATCCAGACCGGCTATCTGATGGCCGAGCTTTTGATGATCCCCTTCTCCGCCTTCCTGACCCAGGCGCTGTCGACACGGCATCTGTTCGCGCTGTCGGCCGGCCTCTTCACCCTCTCAAGCGCCCTGTGCGGCCTGGCCTGGGACATCGACTCGATGATCCTGTTCCGGGTGATCCAGGGGTTCGTCGGCGGGGCGATGGTGCCGACCGTGTTCGCCACCGGCTTTGCGATGTTCACCGGCAAGCAGCGGGCGATGATCCCGGCGATCCTCGGGATGGTCTCGGTGCTGGCGCCGACCATGGGCCCGACGGTCGGCGGCTGGCTGACCGAGGCGGCCGGCTGGCGTTGGATCTTCTACATCAACATCCTGCCGGGTGTGGCGGTGACGCTGCTGTCGCTGCGACTGATCGATGTCGACCGGCCGAACCTCTCGATGCTGAAGACCATCGACTATTCGCACCTCGTGGCGATGGCGGTGTTCCTGGGCGGGTTGGAATATGTGCTGGAAGAAGGGCCGCGACATGACTGGTTCGGCGACCCGGCCATCGCCACCGGGGCCTGGCTGTCCGCCGTCGCCTTCGTGCTGTTTCTCGAGCGGTCGTTCCGCTCGGGCGGGCCGATCGTGAAGCTGTCGCCGTTCCGCAAGCCGACCTTCGTGATCGCCTGCGTGTTCAACCTGGTGATCGGCTTCGGCATCTACGCCTCGACCTACCTTGTGCCGGTCTTCCTCGGCCGGGTGCGCGGCTGCAACAGCCTGGAGATCGGGACGACGGTGGTGGTGACCGGGATCGCCCAACTGGCCTCGACCGTGGTGGCGGCGCGCCTGTCGCAGAAGGTGGACCCGCGCCTCATCATCGCCGTCGGCCTGCCGCTGTTCGCGGCCAGCCTTTTCTGGACCTCACACCTGACGCCGGAATGGGGCTTCGCCGCCCTGCTCGGCCCCCAGGCCCTGCGCGGCTTCTCGATCATGTTGTGCATCGTGCCGAGCGTGACCCTGGCGCTGGGCGGCTTCGCCATGGCCGAGCTGCGCTACGCCTCGGGCCTGTTCAACCTGATGCGTAATCTCGGCGGGGCGATCGGCATCGCGGTGGTCAACACCTGGCTGGGCGACTCCACGCGGATCGCGGCGGCGCGGATCGGTGAGAGCCTGGGTAGAGCCGGACGGGCCGCCCCGGACTTCATCGGCCGCCTGGCGAGCGGCCTGGCCGACCGCGTGCCTGACCCGGCGCAGGCGATGGTCGTGGCGCAAGGCGAACTGGCGCGGGTGGTCGGTCGCTACGCGGCGACCCTGGCGTTCAACGACGTGTTCCGCCTGATGTCGTGGATGTTCCTGGCCGCCGTGGTGCTGGCGCCCTTCTGCAAGGCGACGAAGCTGACCGCCGCCCCGCCGCCGGACGCCCACTGAGGCGTCAGATCGAGGCGCCGCCCGAGCGCGGAGGTTGCGGCGCGGGCGGGCGCCCTTCCCCGACCGTGCGGATGAGGTCGCGGGCGTCGTAGGCCTCGTCGGGGCGCTGGCCCTTGCCGAGCATCACCTCGATGGTCGCCGAGGTGCGCGGGCCGCCGGAGAGATCGATGTTCGTTCCGAGACCGACGCCGACCGAGGAGCGGCGTCCGTAGTCCATCGAACCGCCACCGATCGACAGCTGCGGACCGCGGCCGGCGGAGACCTCGCCGGACCGGCCGAGGACGCGGAACCAGTCGTAGCCGTCGCGCACCGCAATCTCGGCGGCGCGCAGCAGGGCGTAGTCCTCGACCTGGGCGCGGGGCGCGCCGTTGCCGCCCTGGAAGGTGACGCGATAGCGGTTGTTCTGGATGCGATATTCCGAGAATCCGACCGAGCCGGGCTTGGTGACCGGGCCATAGACGGTGGGCGTGGCGCAGGCCGCCAACGTCAGGGCGGCGAGACTGATGAGGGCGAGGCGTTTCATACGGCTTTCAACGGTTTAGCGGGATGCGCTGTTCCGGTCAGAGGGCTTCCAGCACGATGGGCAGCGGCGGGTCGAGAATCTCGCCGCGCATGCTCTCCTGGCCGACGGTGAGCGACGGCGGGATTTCGTGGATGGCGCGGACGACGTCCATCCCCTCCACCACCTTGCCGAAGACGGCGAAGCCGAAGGTGTCGACGCCTTCCTGCGGGCGCTGCTCGTCCAGCGAGGTCAGGTCGCCGACGCAGATGAAGAACTCGCCGCGCGCCGTGCCGCGTTCGAAGCGGGGCATCGAGATGGCCCCGTTGCGATGCAGGAGGCCGGTCTGGTTGGTCGACTCGTGGGCGATGGGCGGCAGGGCCTTGTCGGTCGGCGCGGTCTCGCCGCCCTGGACCATGCCGATGGGCGCGCCGCCGGGCGGCATCAGCTTCACACAGCGATAGAAGGCCGGCTTGATGTAGCGGTTCTCGCGGACCATGCGCAGGAACAGGCCGGCGGTGAGCGGCGCTCGGTCCGGATAGACCTCGACGACGATGACGCCCTTGTCGGTGGTCATCTTCACGCGCGGCGGCGGCGGGCCGGTGCGCGGCGGCGGCAGCAGGATTTGGTCGGGCGGCGGCGTCTGGGCGCGGGCCAGGCGCGGCAGGGCGATGAGGCCGGCAAGAACGGCGAGCAGCGAGCGGCGGGGCGTGGTCATGGGCCGATGTTGACGCGGCCGTGGCCGAGTTTCAACGGCGCAGAGGAAGCCGCAGCGTCAGGTATGAGACGGCGGCGATGGCGAAGCTGGGCAGCGTCGCGCCCATGTCGGGCGCCAGGCGGCTGAACGCGTGGTAGGCGGCGATACCGACGAACCAGGCGACGAGGCCCGAAAGACGAACGGCCGGCAGGGTCTGCGCGGCCTGACGGCGGCGGACGATGAAGTGGTCGACCAG
>JAFKGN010000201.1 GCA_017307205.1 Caulobacterales bacterium | reverse complement strand
GCCCACCTCGGCCTCCAGCTTCTCGATGCCGATCAGGCCAAGTTCGCGGGCGATGACCTTGCGCGTCGCGGCGTCGGGTTCGAACCGCGCCTGCAGGCCAGTGCGCTGAACGGCGCCCAGGCGGATCTTCAGAGGCCAGGGGGTTACGGCTGCGGCCATGAGACCTCTCCCGAAAGCAGATTCGCCAGCGGCTGGGCGGCCAGAGCCTCGCGGGTGCGGACGGCGTAGTCGGCCAGGGCGGACGGCTCCGCGTTCTCCGCGCCTTCGAACACGGTGCGGCCCAGCATCGCCTCCAGGGCCGTGCGGTCCGGCAGCGGGGCGACCGCCTCTTCCCAGGTGGCGAGCCGGCCGTAGAAGGCCCCCGCGAGCTTCTTCATCTTCTTGCCCATCGACAGGTCGCCGACGCCGATTTGGCGCAGGGCGTCGTCAAGGCTGCGGACATAGGCGTCGAACAGGCCCTGCGAGGTTTCCTGCGCCTGATCGCCCTGCCCCGACAGGCGTTCGACCAGCATGACCACGTGCAGGGTGTAGAGCTCGAAGCGACCTTCCAGGGTGTCGGGCGACCCGAAGCGCGCGTACAGCGCGGGCGTTCGGGCCTGCTGCGCCGCCGCCGCGAACAGCGCGGCCCCGGCCGCCTCGGCGGGGCGTTTGCGGAAAAACCGGCTCAGGAACATCAGTCGCCTCGAAATCGCCGCGTCATGGGTTGAAACGGCGCATTGAACTAAGCCCGCATGGGAGTTAGGTCAAAGCCTGCCCAGCGCGGTTCGCACCGCCCCTCCGGAGCGCCCATGTTTCGTCGCGTCGCCCTCGCCGCCGTTGTGATCCCCGCCGTGATGCTTGGCGCCTGCACGCCGATCACCACCTATTCGGGTTTCCAGCCCGTGGATAACGACCCGTCCGACATCAAGGCCGGGACCGACACCAAATCGACCGTGATGTCGAAGTTGGGGTCGCCCTCGGCCACCTCGACCTTCGACAACAACACCTGGTTCTACGTCTTCGAAATCTCGGACCGCGTGTCGTTCTACAAGCCGCGCACCGTGAAGCGCGACGTCACCGAAATCTCGTTCAACAAGGACGACGAGAAGGTGCTCGGCGTGAAGGCCTACACCCTGAAGGACGGCAAGGTGATCGCCTACAACGGTCGCGAGACGCCGACCCGCGGTCGCGAACTCAGCATCCTCGAGCAGCTGCTCGGCAACGCCGGCCGCGGCACCATGCTCCCGCAGGACGACGTGATTCCCGGCCAGCGCCCGGGCGACCGCTAGATCCTCTTCGCTTCGTCGAAACGAAAAACGCCCCGGAGATCGCTCTCCGGGGCGTCTTCGTTTGCGCGGAGGACCGCGATCAGCCGATCGCCGACTTGGCCAGCGCCGCCAGCAGCAGCAGGGCCACGATGTTGGTGATCTTGATCATCGGGTTCACCGCCGGACCGGAGGTGTCCTTGTAGGGGTCGCCGACGGTGTCGCCGGTCACCGCCGCCTTGTGGGCGTCGGAACCCTTGCGGTGGACCACGCCGTCGCTGTCGGTGAAGCCTTCCTCGATCACCTTCTTGGCGTTGTCCCAGGCGCCGCCGCCGCTGGTCATCGAGATGGCGACGAACAGGCCGGTGACGATCACCCCCATCAGCATGGCGCCGACGGCGGCGAAGGCGTCCACCTTGCCGGCGATGGCGTTGATGACAAAGAACAGCACCACCGGCGAGGCCACCGGCAACAGGGACGGCACGATCATCTCCTTGATCGCCGCCTTGGTCAGGATGTCCACGGCGCGGCCGTATTCCGGCTTCACCTCCCCGGTCATGATGCCCGGGTTTTCACGGAACTGACGCCGCACCTCGACCACCACCGACTGGGCGGCGCGGCCCACGGCGGTCATCGACAGGCCGCCGAACAGGAACGGCAGCAAGCCGCCGACCAGCAGGCCGACAACGACGTAGGGGTTCGAAAGGTCGAAGGCGACCGTCCCCATGCCGTCGAAGAAGCTGCCCGGCGCCGCCTCGGCCGAGAAGAACTTCAGGTCCTCGGTATAGGCGGCGAACAGCACCAGGGCGCCGAGGCCGGCCGAACCGATGGCGTAGCCCTTGGTCACCGCCTTGGTGGTGTTGCCCACGGCGTCGAGCGCGTCGGTGGTCACACGGACCTCCGGCGGCAGGCCCGCCATCTCGGCGATGCCGCCGGCGTTGTCGGTGACCGGGCCGAAGGCGTCGAGGGCGACGATGAAGCCCGCCAGCGACAGCATGGCCGTGGTGGCGATGGCCACCCCGAACAGGCCGGCGAGATTGTAGGTGACGATGATGCCGACGGCGACGACCAGCACCGGAGCCGCGGTGGACTCCAGCGACATGGCCAGGCCCTGGATCACATTGGTGCCGTGGCCCGAGACCGAGGCCTGGGCCACCGACTTCACCGGGCGGAAGTTGGTGCCGGTGTAGTATTCGGTGATGATCACGATCAGGGCCGTGATGACCAGGCCGGCGATGGCGCAGGCGAACAGGGCGCCGGATCCGAAGGTCTTCTCCAGCGCAGTGCCGGCGTTGACCGTGAGGGGCTCGGTGACCAGGCTCGGGATCAGGAAGTACAGCGCGATCGCCGACAGCACGCCGGTGACGATGAGGCCCTGATAGAGCGCGCCCATGATCGAGCCGTTCTTGCCCAGCCGCACCGCGAAGGTGCCGATGATCGAGGTGACGATGCAGACGGCGCAGATCGCCAGCGGCAGCACCATCAGCGTGCCGAGCGCCGCCGTGCCGCCGAAGAAGATCGCGGCCAGCACCATGGTGGCGACCGTGGTCACCGCATAGGTTTCGAACAGGTCGGCGGCCATGCCGGCGCAGTCGCCGACGTTGTCGCCCACGTTGTCGGCGATGGTGGCGGCGTTGCGGGGGTCATCCTCGGGGATGCCCGCCTCGACCTTGCCGACCATGTCGCCGCCGACGTCGGCGCCCTTGGTGAAGATGCCGCCGCCCAG
>JAFKGN010000200.1 GCA_017307205.1 Caulobacterales bacterium | reverse complement strand
GAATGCCGGGCTCGGGCCGGATGTTGCGGGCGAGGCCGAGAACCTTGGATCGGCCGTCTGAGGAGCCGTCGGACGCCTCGATAAGCCAGAGGACCTTGCCGTCATTGAGGGCGGCGCGGACCTTGTCGAACCCGGAAGTAAGGGCTCCCGACCGTTTCGCAAGCCCCAGTCCCTCAAGGACACGGCGTCGCAGCAAGGTCTCGACCTGATCGGCGAGGTCAGCCGGGGCGGAGACCTTGGCCTTGGCCGCGCGGGAGAACAGACCCTTGCGGGCCGCTGTCTCGACGCTGGCGCGGTCGGCCGCCACCCACAGCCCACGGCCCGGCAGCTTGCGCGCCAGGTCCGGAACCACGGCGGCGTCGGGACCGACCACGAAGCGGATCAGCAGCGCCTCGTCGCGCACCTCGCCCGAGACGAGGTCACGCCGCTCCCGCGAGGCCGCCGCATGGGTGGCAGGGCCCTTGGGTTCGATCTGATTTTCGGCCACGACGTCCATCTGGACGGGCCCCATTCGCGCTACGCCATCAGGCGTCGCGCGAAGCTCCCTGGCCGAGCGAGAGCTCGAAGCGCTCTTCCTCGGTCAGTTCGGCGGCGGGATCGAGGTCGTTGTCGTCCAGCGCCTCGGGCTCGGGCTCCGGGGGAGCCTCGACCCAGCCCATGGCGACACGGGCGCGCATGATCAGGGCCTCGGCGTCTTCCGGCGACATCGCGAAGCTGTCGAGGATGCCGGCTTCGCGCACGCGCTCGCCGCCCTTGCTTTCGAACCAGCCGCGCAGGTCGTCCGGCACCAGGCCGGCCAGGTCTTCCACCGACTTCACGTCGCCCTGGCCCAGGGCCACGGCGATCGGCAGGGTGACGCCGTCGATGTTGAGCAGGTCGTCCTCGACGCCGAGTTCGCGGCGCTTGGCGTCCTGTTCGGCGGCTTCCTTCTCCAAGAACTCGCGGGCGCGGGCCTGCAGCTCTTCGGCGGTGTCCTCGTCGAAGCCTTCGATGCTGGCGACTTCCTCGCTGTCGACGTAGGCGACTTCCTCGACCGAGCTGAAGCCTTCGGTGGCCAGCAGCTGGGCGATGACCTCGTCGACGTCCAGAGCTTCCTGGAACAGGGCGGTGGTCTCGGTGAACTGGCGCTGACGGCGCTCGCTCTCCTGGCTCTCCGTCATGATGTCGATCTGCCAGTTGGTCAGCTGGCTGGCGAGGCGCACGTTCTGGCCGCGGCGGCCGATGGCCAGCGACAGCTGGTCGTCCGGCACCACCACTTCGACGCGCTCGTCCTCTTCGTCCATCACCACCTTGCTGACTTCAGCCGGGGCCAGGGCGTTGACGATGAAGGTCGCTTCGTCGGGGTTCCACTGGATGATGTCGATCTTCTCGCCCTGCAGTTCGGCGACCACCGCCTGCACGCGGCTGCCGCGCATGCCGACGCAGGCGCCGACCGGGTCGATGCTGCCTTCGTTGGACACCACGGCCATCTTGGCGCGGCTGCCCGGATCGCGGGCCACGGCGCGGATCTCAATGACCCCGTCGTAGACTTCCGGCACTTCCTGGGCGAACAGCTTGGCCATGAAGCCGCCGTGGGCGCGGCTGAGCATGATCTGCGGGCCCTTGGTCTCGCGGCGGACGTCGTAGATGTAGCTGCGGATGCGGTCGCCGACCTGGAAGGCTTCACGCGGGATCGATTGATCGCGGCGCATGATGCCTTCGCCGCGGCCGAGATCGACTATCACGTTGCCGTACTCGACGCGCTTGACCGAACCGTTGACGATCTCGCCGACGCGATCCTTGAACTCTTCGTACTGACGCTCGCGCTCGGCTTCGCGGACCTTATGGGTCACCACCTGGCGGGCCATCTGGGTCTGCACGCGGCCGAACTCGAACGGCGGCAGGATTTCTTCGTAGGTCTTGCCGACGAAGGCGTCCTTGTCGCGCAGCTTGGCTTCGCTGATCGCCAGCTTGCCGACTTCGCCTTCTTCCAGCTCGACATCGTCCTCGATGACGGTGACCACGCGCTTCAGTTCGAGCTCGCCGGTCTTGGGATCGATCTTGGCGCGGATGTCGTTGTCGGCGCCGTAGCGGTTGCGGGCCGCCTTCTGGATCGCGTCCTCGATGGCCTCGATGACGATCTCCTTCTCGATCGCCTTTTCACGCGCGACCGCGTCGGCGATCTGCAGGAGTTCGAGCCGGTTGGCGGAAATGCCGGTGGCCATGGGTCAGTCCTCTTCGTCTTCGGACGGGTTTTCGTTTTCGATGCGGGCGGCGCGTTGCGCGGCTCCCCGCTTCATCAGTTGATCGCTGAGCACCAGCTTGGCGTCGATGATCCAGGCGAACGGGATCAGGGCGGTGTGCTCGTCGCCCTCGAGGTCGATGCCGATGTTGTCGCCGTCGACGCCAGCCAGCACGCCTTTGAAGCGCTTGCGGCCCTCGGCCATGCGGTCGAGTTCGACGCGGGCTTCCAGGCCCTCGTAGGTGTCGAAGTCCTTCAGGCGGGTCAGCGGGCGGTCAACGCCGGGGCTGGAGACTTCCAGCATGTATTCGCCGGCGATCGGGTCGGCGGCGTCCATGATCTGCGAGATGGCGCGCGACAGGCGGGCGCAGTCCTCGACGTTCATGTCGCCTCCAGTCCCATCTTCAAGAAGGGGGCGCTCGCCCATGATCTGCAGGCGGCGCTGTTCGTCGCCGCCCATCAGGCGCAGGCGCACGATCTCATAGCCCGCCGCCTCGGCCACGGGGTCGAGCAGTTCAAGCAGCTGACGGTCTTCGGCGGTTTTTCCGCGCAACGCCTTGCCTCACGCCGGCCGCCCCAGAAGACGGGCCGGAAAATCCAACAAAAAAGCGGCGGGCCTTTCGGCCGCCGCTCGAAAGCGCCATCCAGCGCAGACGATCGATGTGAGGCCTATATAGCCGCCCCTACGGGCTTTGTCAGCCCCGTGTTGAGAGCCGAAGGCGAGTCCCCTCTTCCGCAGCGCACAATTTCGGTCCATAGTCCCG
>JAFKGN010000199.1 GCA_017307205.1 Caulobacterales bacterium | reverse complement strand
GCCGGCCGCCCGAAAGCGTGGGGCGCGGGGGTAGGGCTTCGGGCCGCCCACGTCACCTTGGGACGTAGCGCGGAAGTGATCGCGCGGAATCGACTCGACTCCCGACCTCATTCGTTGATAGAACAAAATGAGAACTTGGAGATGAGCGGACGATGTCCCGCGCCATGCGCCTGGCGGCCATGCGGGCCCAGATCGCCGCCCTGGAGGCGGGGACTCGGACTCCGACTCGCGTCGCCCCCTTCGGCGATCCGACCATCGACGACTGTTTCCCCAACGGCGGCCTGCCGCTGTCGACCTGGCACGAGGTAGCCGGGGAGGGGCTGGAGATCGAGACGGCGGCGGCGGCCGGGGCCTTCGCCGCCCTGCTGGCCCGCCCCCTCGCGTCTCGCGGCGCGGTGGTCTGGGTGATGCGACGCGACGACCTGCATGCGCCGGGCCTGGCCAGCCTCGGTTTTCCGGTCTCCCGGCTGATCCTGGTTAAGGTGAAGGACGAGGCCGAGGCCTTGTGGGCCCTGGAGGACGCCCTCGGGGCGACCGGCGTGGCCGCGGCGCTCGGCGAGGTGGAGGCGGTGGATCTGACCGCCGGGCGGCGGCTGCAGCTGGCCTGCGAGCGCAGCGGGGCGACCGGCGTGGTGGTGCGCCGCCGACCGTTCGGCGGCCCGCCGTCGCGGCGGCGCGAGGCGGCCGGCTCGGCCGCGGCCAGCCGCTGGCGCGTGGCTCCGGCGCCGGGCGGCGAGGAGGATTTCGGATTGGGCGCCGCCCGCTGGCGCGTGACGCTCGACCGCTGCCGGGGCGGACGGTCCGGTCAATGGCTGATGGAGGAGGCCCGCAATGGCCCGCATGCTCTGCGTGTGGTCGCCGCTGTGGCCGATCGTGACCTGGCGGCGCAAGCGCACGCCGGGGCGCGACGCCTCGCCGGCTGAACCGCATCCTTCCCCCTTCGTGCTGATCGAGACCGTCGCCGGGGTGCGGCGGCTCTATGCGGTCGATGAGGCGGCGGCGGGGCTCGGGCTGTTCGTCGGTCAGAAGGCGGCGGACGCCCTGGCCCTGGTCCCCGAGTTGTTCTCCGACGAGGCCGATCCGGCCGGGGACGCCGCGGCTCTGGAGGCGCTGTGCGACTGGACGGTGCGCTTCTCCCCGGCCGTAGCGGTTTGCGCGCCCGACAGCCTGTTCCTGGATATCGAAGGCGTCTCCCATCTGTGGAGCGGCGAAGACGCCCTGCTCGACGACCTGGTGATGCGGCTGGACCGCGACGGCGTGCCGGTGCGCGCCGCCATCGCCGACACCGCCGGCGCGGCCTGGGCCCTGTCGCACTATGGCCCGGCGCGGGGCATCGCCCCGCCGGGCGCTCATGGCCCGCTGCTCGACCGCTTGCCGGTCGCGGCCCTGAGGCTGGAGGCGGGTGACGCCGCCCAGCTGGCGCGCCTGGGCCTGATCCGCGTTGGCCGGTTGACCGACCAACCGCGCGCCGCCCTCGCCCGCCGGTTCGGCCGCGCCCTGACCCTGCGCCTCGACCAAGCCCTGGGCATGGCCGGGGAGGCGCTGAGCTTCCGTCGCCCCCCGACGCCCTGGGTGCATCGCCTGGCTTTCGCCGAGCCGATCAGCGTGATCGACGATCTTTGCCGCGTCGCCCGCGACGTCGCCGAGGCGCTGTGCGCGCGGCTGGAGGCGAAGGGGCTGGGCGCCCGGCGGTTCACCTTCGGCTATCACCGGCTGGACGGCCAGGCGGCCTATCGCACGGTCGGCCTGTCGCGGTCCGGCCGCGAGGCGTCGCGCATCGCCCGACTGGTCGCGCCCAAGCTGGAGGATATCGACCCCGGCTTCGGCATCGAGGCCGTCACCCTGTTCGCCGAGGGGGTGCAGGCGCTGACCGAGGCGCAGGACGGGCTGGAGAGCGCCGGCCGGCTGCCGGCAGAGGCCAGCCTTGCGGCCCTGGTTGACCGCCTGACCAACCGCCTGGGCGACGACCACGTCTGGCGGGCCGAGCCCTACGCCAGCCATGTGCCGGAGCGCACGGTCAGCCGAAAGCCGGCCCTGGAGGGCGGGGCCGCCGGCGAGTGGGACCCGGACCGTCCGCGCCCCTTGCGCCTCTTCGCCCGCCCCGAGCCGATCACCGCCCTGGCGGAAATTCCCGACAATCCGCCCCGCCAGTTCAACTGGCGCGGCCGGTTGCATCGCGTGGTGCGCGCCGAGGGGCCGGAGCGCATCGGCGAGGAATGGTGGCGGCGGCCCATCGAGGCGGTCGGCCCCACTCGGGTGCGCGACTACTATCGGGTCGAGGACGATACCGGCGCTCGCTACTGGCTGTTTCGCGCCGGGCTCTACGGCGCCGGCGAGCCGCGCTGGTTCCTGCACGGGCTGTTCGGATGAGCGTGCGCTACGCCGAGCTGCAGGCCACCAGCAACTTCTCCTTCCTGCGCGGCGCGAGCCACGCCGAGGAGCTGATGCTGACGGCCGAGGCCCTGGGGCTGGAGGCCCTGGGCGTCTGCGACCGCAATACTCTGGCGGGCGTGGTCCGCCCCTGGACGGCGCGCAAGGCGCACGACCTCAAGGTGAGGCCGCTGACCGGCTGTCGGCTCGACTTCGAGGACGGGCGACCGAGCGTGCTGGTCTATCCCTCCGACCGCGAGGCCTATGGCCGGCTGACCCGCCTGCTCACGGTCGGCCAGCGGCGAGGCGACAAGGGCGAGTGCCATCTCGGCTGGCGAGACTTCCTCGATCACGCCGAGGGCCAGCTCGTGCTGATCGTGCCGCCCGAGCGGCTGGACGAGGCCTTCGAGGCCGATCTCGCCCGCATGGCCGGCGACATGCGCGGCGCGGTGTGGTTGGCCGCCCACCGCGCCTATGCGGCCCAGGACCTGAAGCGCCTCGCCCGGCTCGACGCCCTGGCCCGCGAGCACCGCGCTCCGATGGTCGCGACCGGCGACGTGCTCTACCACGGCCCCGAGCGCCGCCCGCTGCAGGACGTGATGACCTGCATCCGCGAGGGT